>DATEZE010000028.1:0-8220 GCA_035255845.1 Burkholderiaceae bacterium
ATCTGCGATCACGGTGAAGGCGGCTCGCTCGGACTTGTGATCAACCGGCCGACCGAACTGAACCTGTCGACGCTGTTTGAGCGCATAGAACTCAAGCTGGAGATCGCGCCGTGGAAGGACACCCCGGTCTTCTTCGGCGGCCCGGTGCAGACCGAACGCGGGTTCGTCCTGCACGTGCCTCCGGGCAGCTACAGCTCGACGTTGCCGGTCACGCCCGAGATCTCGCTGACCACATCGAAGGACGTGCTCGAGGCCGTGGCGAGCGGCAGCGGTCCGGACAAGATGCTGGTTACGCTGGGTTATTCAGGCTGGGGTGCCGGGCAGCTCGAAGGCGAAATCGCGGCCAACGCCTGGCTCACCGTGCGCGCGACATCGCAGATCCTGTTCGATCTTCCGGCAGAAGAGCGCTACGAGGCTGCTCTGAAGCTGCTCGGCGTCGACGCGACCCAGCTTTCCGGGCAGGTGGGGCATGCCTAGTGCCGCCGCCGGCCTTCGGTCGGTGATCTGCAGCACGCCCCTTCATCTTCCTTCCGCATCCGCAATGACCGAGTCCGTCGTGCTGGCGTTCGACTTCGGCGCCCGCCGGACTGGAGTCGCGATCGCCAACACCCTGACGCGCGCCGCGCGCCCGCTGCAGACCATTGCGGCCGATACGGAAGCCACCCGCTGGGCGGCGATCCAGCGGTTGGTCGACGAGTGGAGGCCGTCCGCGTTCGTCGTAGGCGTGCCGCGCCATCCGGATGGCACTGCGCATGAGCTCACCACGCGCTGCGAGCGCTTTGCGCGGCAGCTCGAGGGACGCTACGGACAGCGCGTTGCCCGGGTCGACGAGCGCTATTCCTCCGCCGTTTCGGTGCGCGCGCCCGACGTCGATGCCGAGGCGGCGGCTTTGATCCTGCAGCAGTGGCTCGACGAGGCGCGCGATGCTTGATCTCGACGCCGAAGCGATCTATCGAACGCTCGCGGCACGGACGCGGGAAATGTATGCCGGCGCTTCGCTGCGGCTGGTCGGTGTCCACACCGGCGGAGTGTGGCTGGCCGAGCGCCTGCGCAAAGAGCTGCACGTCGATGCTCCGGTCGGCATCCTCGACGTGTCGTTCTACCGCGACGACTTCGATCGCAGCGGCCTCAAGCCCGATGTGAGGCCGTCGCAGATTGCGTTCGACGTGGCGGGTAGCCATATTCTGCTGGTCGATGACGTGCTTTACACCTGCCGCACCGTTCGCGCGGCGATGAATGAGATCTTCGACTACGGCCGGCCGGATCGCATCGACCTGGCGGTGTTGGTCGACCGCGGCGGTCGCGAACTGCCGGTCGCCGCGACGCTCGTCGGCGCAACGCTCGAAGTGCCGCCGGATATCGCTGTGGTCCTGACACGCGGCGACGATCAGCGCCTGCACCTGAGAATGGAGAAGCGCGGTGGCGAGTAATCCCCAACTTAACCGCCACGGCGAACTGCATCATCTGTTGTCGATCGAAGGTCTGCCCCGTCCGATACTCGAGCGCGTGCTGACGACGGCTGATAGCTTCATCAACATCGCCGAGCGCGAGGTGAAGAACGTGCCGCTGCTGCGCGGCAAGAGCGTCTTCAACCTGTTCTTCGAAAACAGCACGCGGACTCGCACGACCTTCGAGATCGCGGCGCGACGCCTGTCGGCGGACGTTTTCAATCTCGACATCACACGTTCGAGCACCGCGAAGGGCGAGTCACTGCTCGATACGATCGACAACCTCACGGCCATGCAGGCCGACATGTTCGTCGTGCGCCACGGCGCCAGCGGCGCGCCCTACCTGATCGCGAAGCACGCTTCCCAGAGCGCACCGCACGTGCATGTCATCAACGCCGGCGATGGGCGCCACGCGCACCCAACGCAGGGCCTGCTCGACATGTACACCATTCGCCACTACAAAAAGGACTTCACCAATCTGACCGTAGCGATCGTCGGCGACATCCTGCACTCGCGCGTGGCGCGCTCGGACATTCACGCGCTGACGACGCTCGGCGTGCCCGAGGTCCGTGCGGTCGGGCCGCTGACGCTGCTGCCGTCCGGGCTCGAGCAGATGGGCGTGAGAGTGTGCACTCGGCTCGATGAAGGCATCCGCGGCGCCGACGTCATCATCATGCTGCGGCTGCAGAACGAGCGCATGCGCGGTGCACTGCTGCCGAGTGCGCAGGAGTACTTCGCTCACTACGGCCTGACGCCCGAGCGGCTCGCGCATGCCAAGCGCGACGCGATCGTGATGCACCCGGGCCCGATGAACCGCGGCGTCGAGATCGATTCGCGCGTCGCCGACGGAGCGGCGGCAGTGATCCTGCCGCAGGTGACCTTCGGCATCGCGGTACGCATGGCGGTCATGTCCATCGTCGCCTCCTCGGCGAAAATGCAATGAGCGCAGCCGGGCCGCTCCCAAGGCGCTCGCTCCCCCTTGGGGGGACCGGCGCGCCGCGCCGTAGGGGGCAACGATGAACGTCGAGATCGTCCACGGCCGTATCGTCGACCCGGCGTCGAAGCTCGACGCCACTGGCGGCGTTTACATCGCCAACGGCCGCATTGCCGGCATCGGCCAGGCGCCCGACAGGTTTCGCGCCGATCGCACGATCGACGCACGGGGCGCGGTTGTCGCGCCCGGCCTGGTCGATCTGTGTGCACGGTTGCGCGAGCCCGGAGCCGAAGGCGCGCTGAAGGTGGAGATGCGCGCCGCGCTGGCTGGCGGTGTGACCGGCGTCGTGTGCCCGCCGGATACGGATCCGCCGCTCGACGAGCCGGGGCTCGTGCGGATGCTGCGGCAGCGCTCGCGCGAGTCGGCCGGGGCGCGCACCTACCCGCTCGGTGCGCTGACGGTGCAACTCCAGGGCGAAGTGCTGGCGGAGATCCAGACGCTGGCCGAAACAGGCTGTGTCGCCTTCATGCAGACGCGCAGCCTGCCGCACGACAACGGCGTGCTGCTGCAGGCGATGCGATATGCGCGGACATTCGACCTGTCACTGTGGCTGCGACCGGTGGAGGACACACTTGCGGGCACCGGGGTCGCAGCGGCAGGGCCGGTTTCAGGCCGGTTGGGACTGGCCTCGATTCCGGCGGTGGCCGAGACGGTGGCCCTGCACACGATCTTCGAACTGCAGCGTGCCAGCGGGGCGCGAGTGCACATCTGCCGGCTCTCGTCGGCCGCGGGGATCGAACTCGTGCGCAGGGCCAAGGCAGAGGGGCTGCCGGTCACTGCTGATGTCACGATCCACCACGTGCATTTGATAGACGTTGACGTCGGCTATTTCGATCCGAACTTCCGCCTGGACCCGCCGCTGCGTTCGCAGCGGGACCGTGAAGCGATCCTGGCCGGACTGGCCGACGGCACGATCGACGCGATCTGCTCGGATCATGCGCCGCTCAGCGTCGAGGAGAAGCTGCTGCCGTTCGCCGAGGCGGAGCCCGGTGCCACCGCGCTCGAGACGCTGCTGCCGCTGACGCTGAAGTGGGCGACAGAGCAGCACATCGATCTGCCCGCCGCGCTGGCCAAGGTGACGAGCCGCGCCGCCCAGATTCTCGGGGAAGACACCGGCCGACTCGCGCTCGGCGCCAAGGCCGACGTCGTCGTCTTCGACCCGCAGGCGCCGTGGGTCGTCAGCCCCGAGTCGCTGCACAGTGCGGGCAAGTGCACGCCGTATGCGGGCTACGAGCTGCAGGGCCGCGCGCGCTACACGTTGGTGGGCGGTGACATCCGCTACGAAGCGCACTAGCGATGCGCTACCTCCTCGTGCCGCTGCGGGCGGTTCTGCTGGTGCCACACATCCTGATCGGGATAGGAATCGCTTTCGTGGCGTTCCCGCTATCCAGGACGCAGGCCAGGCGCAATCGGATAAACCACTGGTGGTCACGGTGGGTGCTGCGCCTTTGCGGGGTGCGCTTGCGCTTCAGCGGTCAGCCTCTCGGCGACGAACTCTCCGACACCGGCATCCAGGCAGGCCGCATCGGGCGGATGCTGCTCTCGAACCACATTTCCTGGATCGACATCTTTGCGATCAACGCCGTGATGCCGTGCCGCTTCGTCGCGAAGGCTGACATCGTGCGCTGGCCCGTCATCGGCGGCATGCTTGCGCACTCCGGCACTCTGTTCATCGAGCGCGGCCGGCGGAGCGCAGTCGCGACAATGAACGAGGTAGTGCAGGGTTATCTGCGGGCCGGAGAAAGCATAGGCATCTTTCCCGAGGGCACGACGACACGGGGCGACGGACTGCTGGCGTTTCATTCGAACCTGCTGGCGCCGGCGCTCGAGACCGGCTGCCCGGTCTGGCCGGTTGGCCTGCGCTACACGGAGCGCGGAAAGTTCAGCGACGCGGCCGCCTTCGTTGGCGAGATGGGGCTTATCACATCGATTGCCAGGATGCTGGTCGCGGATCAACTCGAGATTGAGGTGGCGTTTCTACCGCCACTTGATGCTTCGGCCTACCAGAACCGGCACACCCTGGCGCGCGCGGCACACGCCGCCGTGGCGGTCCATTTCGGCTTGCGCGAAGCGCTGGAGCAGACCAAAGCCGCGGAGGACCTGGCGGCCTAGTCGTCGGGCGCCTGACACTGCGGACAGTCGACCTGGAACAATGCGCCGTCACCAAGGCGTAGCGCCGTCAGCTTGCCGCCCCAGACGCAGCCGGTATCCAGCCCCACCACGTTCGAGCGACGAACGAGCCCCTCGGTCGACCAGTGCCCGAACACGATCGGTGTTGCGCGTGTGGCGCGCTGCGGATGATCGAACCACGGCATCGTCCCCGCCGGCGCCTGGTCTGCCGCGCCCTTGAATTTCAGGTACATCCGGCCTTCGGTATCGACGACGCGCAGACGGGTCAGCGCATTGATGATGAAGCGCAGTCGGTCGTCACCACGAAGCGTTTCGGACCAGAGGTTGGGCTTGTTGCCGTACATCTCCATCAGGAAGTCGCGATAGTCGTCGCGTTGCAGGCGCCGGCGGACCTCGTCGGCGCAGATCAACGTCTCATCGATCGACCACTGCGGCGGTACGCCGGCGTGCACGAACAGAATGCCTGCCTCCCGGTGCGCCAGCGGCTGGACGCGCAGCCAGTCGATCAGCTCGCGTCGATCGGGCGCCGCGAGGATGTCGGCGACTGTGTCCGAATCCTGCAACGGCCGCGCGCCTGCGTCGGTCGCGAGCAGATGCAAATCGTGATTGCCGAGCAGCGCGACAGCGCGTCCGGAGTCGACTCGTTGCTTGACCGCGCGCAGCATGCCGAGCGACTGCGGGCCGCGATTGACGTTATCGCCGACGAAGATCAGCCGCTGCGGTTGCGGCATCTGGCCGAGCAGCCGTTCGAAGCTGTCCAGGCAGCCCTGCACGTCGCCGATCGCGTACGTATGCATCGCGCGGTCTCGGGTCGCGTCATTCGTCATGGTGTGATCGTAGCGGCTGCGCGCATGCCGTTTGTTAGCATCGGCCCTGCGCAATCTATCAGCCGATCATGCAGCCCGTTCGCAAGGCAGTTTTCCCCGTCGCTGGACTTGGCACCCGCTTCCTGCCGGCGACCAAGGCGATGCCGAAGGAGATGTTGCCGGTCGTCGACAAGCCGCTGATCCAGTATGCGGTGGAAGAGGCGGCCGGAGCGGGGATCACGCAGATGATCTTCATCACCGGCCGGCACAAACGCTCTATCGAGGATCACTTCGACCGTGCCCCGGAGCTCGAGGCTGAACTCGCGGCGAAGGGCAAGACTGAACTGCTCGACATCGTGCAGAACATCTCGCCCGCGGCCGAGAGCTTCGTCTACATCCGCCAGGCGGAGCCGCTCGGGCTCGGACACGCGGTGCTGTGCGCGGAATCCGTCGTCGGCGACGAACCGTTCGCAGTCATCCTTGCCGACGACCTGATCGATGCCGGACGTACCGTGATCGGGCAGCTGTGCGATGCGCGCGCCGCGCTCGGCGGAGGCAGCGTGCTCGCGGTCGAGGACGTGCCGCGCGCCGAAACGGCCAGGTACGGCATCGTCAGCAGCAGCGCGATCGACGCACGGACTTCGCGCATTTCGCACATCGTCGAGAAGCCGGCGCCCGACGATGCACCGTCCACGCTTGCGGTGCTCGGCCGCTACGTGCTCGAACCGGAGATCTTCGGCCAGCTTAAGCACATTCCGCGCGGTGCCGGCGGCGAAATCCAGTTGACCGATGCAATCGCCCGCCTCGTGCCGAACGGGAGGACGTACGCGTATCGCTACGATGGCCGTCGCTTCGACTGCGGCTCGAAGGAGGGTTTTCTCGAGGCCACCGTGCATTTCGCGCGCAAGGCCGGCTACGCGATCTGAGTTGCAGCCTCATGGCAATCAGCGCGCGATAAGGAAATTGCGAAGCGTGGGAAGGTCACACATCGCCACCCCCGATACTGGCCGTCGCGGCGCTACCACGAGGCCGCAAAGCCCCCTGGCGCTGAGCCCACGGTCGTCGCGCCAGAAAGGCGGGATAGAGCGCCACGCGACGTTCAAGGCTGGAACCGGACGAGGTCCTAGCGTCTCGGACGCTCGATTGTTTCGTCGATGAAGGTCGCCATCTCGGCTGCGTAGCTGGCACGAAGGTGGCCGTCATCGATGTAAAGGTTGCTTGAGTTAACAAGTGCCGGACATTTTCCCTCGGGACAGAGGTAGTCGAACGGATTGATCAAGGTTGCATCGACAGTCGCGGCTATCCGCGCCAGCGCACGCTGGAGGCCCACGTTCTCTATGGCCTGCCTTTCGACAAAGACGTCCGACAGATGAACGACTTCGTCGCCCCACAATGCTTTCTTCCTCAGCCTTCCGGCCAGATTAGATGGATCGAACAAGGCCGTTCGCGGGGACTGCCCAATGATGAAAATCTCCTTTCCAACGCTCCTCAGTGATTTCAGTTCGGCGACCAACTGCGAGGTGTTCTGAGAGTTCAGTTCGGCCCAGCTTCCCCCGAACACGATCCTCTTGAACTGGGCGGACCTCGCAAGCGCAACGGCGGCATTCCAGTAGTCGATGCAGTTGATATTGTCGGGAGAACTGACAATGTCCAAACCGGGCAGCGGGTGGCAGTGGTTACGTGCCGCAAAGGTGGTCGAGTAATACGGAAGCGGCTCCCGACTATAGGCCCGCACTGCTCGCGGATAGTACTGTCCGAGAAGGCTGTCGCCGATAAAGAGCACGCCGTCGCTGACCTGGCCGCGCAAGACCTTTAGGTCTTCGATTCGTCCGCCCTTCATAGTCGTCGGGGTGTATTGCTGATCGCGCCTCCAGTCCGTTAGCTGCTGGGTGCGCTTTGCAATCTCTCGACTTTGCAGACCGTCCTTACGAAAGACGTAATAGCCGGTGAGGCCAAGGGAGGCCATCAGCACGACCAACACCGCCGCCTTGGCGCGCCCATGCCCACCAAAGCGAACCGGGCGTTCCAGAACCTGATACGTCACCCAGGCAAGGAGAAGCGCGATCAGGACGGCGGCGGCACGCAGGCCGCCTGAAGGCGCTCCGCTCTCGACGATGCGTGCAAAGGAAAGAATCGGCCAGTGCCAGAGGTAAAGCGGGAAACTAATCAGTCCAATGAATACCAGCAGTCGGTTCGACAGAACGATGCGATTGAACCAGGCGCGTGGGCCGGCGGCAATGACTAGGAACGTCCCGGTTACCGGAAGAGCGGCCCACCATCCGGGAAAAGCTCGGGTCCTGTCCAACGCCAGCAGCCCACAAAGAATCAACATCGCGCCAGTCCATGCCGCAACGTTGCAGATCAAATGGCGCCTCCAAGCAGTCCCCAGAGTCGTAATTCGCTTGAGTAACCAGGTGTCCACCGTGGATCCCACGGCGGCAGGATGCCCGTGACTGTCAAAGGTTCGCGCCGCAAACGCCAAAGCACAGCCGGCGAGCAGTTCCCAGAACCGCGTATGCGGGAGAAAGAACGTCGAAACCGGATCGCTGCGGACTGCAAGGACGTTTACTGCGAACGAAGCCGCGCCGACAACAAGTGCGAAGGCAAGCAGACTGACTCGCGACCTCACCGTCGCCCACACAAGCAAGGGCCAAAAGACGTAGAACTGCTCTTCGATGCCAAGCGACCAGAGATGCAAAAGCGGCTTGGTTTCGGCGGCATTGTCGAAGTAACCAGATTCGCGCCAGAAAGCGAAGTTGGAGATGAAGCCGGCCCCCGCGGCGGTGTGCTTTCCAAGCTGTTCGTATTCGTACGCCAACAGCACAAACCAGCCCGCGAGCAA
>DATEZE010000029.1:0-8319 GCA_035255845.1 Burkholderiaceae bacterium
GCGGCGCGCAGCGCCGCGTACACGAGAGCGACAGGCCTATGACCGCCGTTTTCCAGCCGATCCCGTCGCGGGCGCCGCCTATCAAGCAGGCGGGCCTGGTCTACTGGCTGCGCACGAATCTGTTTGCCGACTGGAAGAGCACGATCACAACGGTGATCGTCGCCGGACTGGCGTTGCTGTACCTGCCGCGACTTCTCGACTGGGCTATCGTTCAGGCCGTGCTCGAGCCGAACGCCGAGATCTGCCAGCAGGCGCGTGGCACCGGCGCGTGCTGGGGCGTCGTCGCCGAGAAGTACCGACTGATCATCTTCGGCCGCTACCCGTACGAGGAGCAGTGGCGTCCTCAGATCGCGACGATCCTGCTGGTCGGATTGTTGCTGGCGAGCTGCGTGCGTGTCTTCTGGAAGCCTTGGCTCGCCGGCCTGTGGGTCGCGGTGCTCGTGGCGTTCTTCGCGCTGATGTACGGCGGCGTGCTCGGTCTGCCCGTCATCACGACCGACCGCTGGGGCGGACTGCCGCTGACGATCATGCTGGCGTCACTGGCGATCGTGCTCGCCTTCCCGCTGGCGGTGCTGGTGGCCCTCGGGCGGCGTTCGAAGCTGCCGGCGATCCGCACCTTCTGCGTGATCTATGTTGAGCTGATCCGCGGCGTGCCGCTGATCTCCGTGCTGTTCATGGCGAGCTTCATGTTCCCGCTGTTCATGCCGCAGGGATTCACCGTCGACGTGCTGGTGCGCGTGCTGGTCGGCATCACGCTGTTTGCGGCGGCCTATTTGGCCGAGATCGTGCGCGGCGGCCTGCAGGCGATCCCGAAGGGGCAGATCGAGGCGGCCGACTCGCTCGGCCTCACGTACTGGCAGACGCAGCGCAAGATCGTGCTGCCGCAGGCATTGGCGATGGTGGTGCCGGGCATCATTAACAGCTTCATTTCGACTTTCAAGGACACGTCACTCGTGACGATCGTGTCGCTGTACGAGCTGACCGGCTCGCTGGGACTGGCGCTCAACTCGGACGCCAACTGGCGGCCGTTCAAGATCGAGGGCTACCTTTTCATCACGCTGATCTACTTCATCTTCTGTTTCGCGATGTCGCGTTACAGCCTGTGGGTGGAGAAGCAGCTCAACCGCAGCAAGACGCGCTAGAGAGCCGCGACCATGACAACCCACCACAACATCATCACCTTCGACAAGGTCAACAAGTGGTACGGCAACAACTTCCACGTGCTGCGCGACATCGACCTGCACGTCAGGAAGGGTGAGCGCATCGTAATCTGCGGCCCTTCAGGCTCGGGTAAGTCGACGCTGATCCGCTGCATTAACCGACTCGAGGAGTACCAGGAGGGCAAGCTTGCGGTCGATGGCATCGAGCTTACCGACGACGTCAAGGCGATCGAGAAGATCCGGCGCGAGGTCGGGATGGTGTTCCAGCAGTTCAACCTGTTCCCGCACCTGACGGTGATGCAGAATCTGACGCTGGCCCCGATGTGGGTGACCGGCATGCCGAAGGCCGAAGCCGAGGAGCGCGCGATGACGCAGCTCAAGCGCGTGCGCATCGCCGAGCAGGCGGAGAAGTTCCCGCTGCAGCTGTCAGGCGGTCAGCAGCAGCGCGTGGCGATCGCGCGTGCGCTGTGCCTGACGCCGAAGGTAATGCTGTTCGATGAGCCGACGTCGGCGCTCGATCCGGAGATGATCAAGGAAGTGCTTGACGTGATGATCGAGCTCGCTGGGCTGGGCATCACGATGCTGTGCGTCACGCACGAGATGGGTTTCGCGAAGGCAGTGGCCGACCGCGTGATCTTCATGGACCAGGGCCAGATCATCGAACAGAACAATCCGCACGACTTCTTCGACCATCCGAAGAGCGAGCGCACGCGCGACTTTCTGTCGAAGATCCTCGGCCACTAGGCCGGACGCGTTCCGAGCGCGGCACTCGGCCGCGTATGTCGATGCCCGAACTGTCTTGGCCGCATTGGGGGACGATCGCGATCCTGGCGGACTGGGTGATCCGCCTGCTGATGCTGCCGATCGTGCCGACGCGGCGCTCGCCCGAGGCTGCAAAGGGCTGGCTGCTGCTGATTTTCTTCTTGCCGTGGGTCGGCCTCGTGGCCTATGTGCTGATCGGGCGGCCGCGGTTGCCTCGCTGGCGACTCGAGCGCCTGCGCGAATACCTTGCGCACGTCGAGCCGCTGCGCGCCGGCTACTTGACGACCCAGAGCGTTGCACCGCCGGCGGTGCCGGCCGAGTACGAGCCGAGCGTCCGGCTGTCGACCAGCCTTGCCCAGCTGCCGAACTTCGGCGGCAACGCGGTCGAACTGCTGACCGACTATGCGGCGACCCTGGACCGCATCGTTGCCGATATTGAGTCGTCGCGCGAAACCGCGCATCTCGCCTATTACATCTTCAAGGACGACCCGAGCACGGCCCCGGTGATCGCTGCGCTCAGCCGTGCAGTTGCGCGCGGCGTGCACTGCCGGGTCCTGGTCGATGCCTTCGGCTCGCGCCCGATGATCCCGCAACTGTTGCCGCGCCTGCGCGAGCTCGGCATCGAAGCGCGCGTGGCCCTGCCGTTCCGCTGGCGCAAGCCCGAGCGCCTCGATTTGCGCAACCATCGCAAGATAGTTGTGATAGACGGCCGCATCAGTTACACCGGCTCGCAGAACATGGTCAGTCCGGACTTCAAGCCGGGCCTTACCTACAGCGAACTGGTCGCTCGCATCGAGGGGCCGACAGCGCTGCAGCTGCAACTGGTGTTCGGCGCCGACTGGTTCGTCGAGACCGGTCATTACATCGGTGCTGCAGCATTTCCATCACCGCAAGCGGCAGGTGACTGCCCGGCGCAGATCCTGCCGAACGGGCCGGCCTCGCCAACTCAGCGTGCCCAGCGCATGGTGGTGCAGCTGGTGCACGCGGCGCGCCAACGGGTCGTCATCACCTCGCCCTATTTCATCCCAAGCCAAGCGCTGCAGGAAGCTCTTGAAACGGCTGCGCAGCGCGGTGTCGAGGTGCACCTGATTGTCGACTACCGCAAGGACCAGTTCATGGTGTCCAATGCGCAGCGCTCATATTACGAATCGCTGCTGGCGGCGGGCGTTCGTATACATGCCTATCGCGAGGCGTTCCTGCACACCAAGGCGGTGTCGGTCGACGGTGAGATCGCCTGGGTAGGCTCATGCAACATGGACATGCGGTCGTTCGAGCTCAACGAGGAGGTTATTGCACTGTTCTACAGCCGCACGATCACAAGGCAGTTGCAGGCGATCGAGGAGCGCTACATACGCGGTGCGGAGGAGGTCAACCTTGTGGCGTGGCGCGAGCGACCTTTCCACGAGCAACTGGTCCAGAACCTGACCCGCCTCGTCAGTCCGCTGCTCTGAGATTCCCGGAGTCTGCGTGCAGCCGCGAACGGCCGCACGCAGGTCTTTGGGATGATCAGTCTGAACTGCCGCTGCCGCCTCCGCCGTTTCCACCACCGCCGTCTCCACCACCGCCGCCGAAGTCAGCCAGCGAGGCCATTTCGTTCGAGTAGTTCCAGGACGGGGTCGTGGCACAGCCGGCGAGCGCCGCGGCGAAGAGTGCTGCCACGACGAAAATCGACGACCTGATCGAAGAATTGCTTTCGTTGCGATTCATGGTTCACCTCTTTTGGTCCCTTGCGGGAGAGTTGGTTTTAGGTCCGCCGTCGGTTTCTTTGCGGCGTGAGAGGAAGGCTAAGTTCGGCAAGCGCCAAGTGCCACGGAATACGCGGCAGCGGAAATGTCGACGATCGGAGCGGCGAGTGCTGGGACGGGTCGCGAATCGGGTTCGCCGCCATCGTCGATAATCGCCGCTTTCCCCGGATGCAGGACGCCATGTCAGCCACCGAATCGGCCGTCGCACCGCGCGCGCGTGTCACCGTGCTGCCGTACGCCGCGACGATCTTCCTGTCGGCGTTCCTGCTGTTCCTGGTTCAGCCGATCATCGCGAAACAGATCCTGCCGTGGTTCGGCGGATCGTCGGCGGTGTGGACGACGGCACTGGTGTTCTTCCAGACGACGCTGCTTGCTGGGTACGCCTATGCCGATGCTGTGCAACGGCTCGGTGCACGCCGCTCAACGGTGCTTCACGTCGGGCTGCTGGCCGCCTCGCTGCTGCTGCTGCCGATCCTGGCTTCGCCGGAATGGAAGCCGCGTGGCGACGAGGCACCGATCGCGCGAATCCTGCTGCTGCTCACCGCGACCATCGGACTGCCGTACTTCCTGTTGTCGACGACTACGCCGCTGCTGCAGGCGTGGTATTGGCGGCGCTTCCACGCAGTCGTGCCGTATCGCCTGTTCGCGCTCTCGAATTTCGCGTCACTACTGGCGCTGCTCGGCTTTCCGGTGCTGTTCGAGCCGTGGCTCACGCTGCCCCAGCTCGCCTGGATATGGTCGACGCTGTACGCGGCGTTTGTGCTGATCTGTGCGGCGACCGCCTGGGTCTCGTTGCGCGCCACCGGCGACGGGAGGGCACCGGCCACCGCGGGCGGCACGTTGGTCGCCCACGTGCCGCCGACAGCGACGACGCAGCTGCGCTGGCTCGCATTCGCGGCGATGGGCTCGGTAATGCTGCTCGCCGTGACGAATCACGTCACCCAGAACGTTGCCAGTGTGCCGTTCCTGTGGGTGCTGCCGCTGTCGCTGTACCTGCTGAGCTTCGTGCTCGCCTTCGACCATCCGCGCTGGTATCGCCGACCGGTGTTCGTGGCCGCGGTCGCACTGGCCACTCCGGCCATGGCATGGCTGATTCCATCGCTCGACCTCAAGCTCGCCTCCTCGGTGTTCTTCGCGGGCCTGTTCGTTGCGTGCATGTTCTGTCACGGCGAACTGGCGCGACTGCGCCCCGATCCGCGATACCTGACGCGTTTTTACCTGATGATCTCGGTGGGCGGCGCAATTGGTGCGGTACTGGTGGCAATCGTCGCGCCGCTCGCGCTGCACGGCTACTTCGAAGTCAATATCGCACTGGTGCTGCTGGCGCTGCTGGTGCTGCTGCAGCTGAAGGGCCGCTGGCATATCGTCGGGCTCGCCGTTGTCACGGCCACGGCGTTCTTTGCCGTGCGCGGCGCATACGAGTACGCCAGCGGACTGCGCGTGATGGAGCGGGACTTCTACGGTGTCGTCCGCACGCGCGATACCGCCACGCCGGTCCCGTATCGCTCAATGCTGCACGGAAGCATCATCCACGGCGGGCAGCTGCTTGGCGACGCATATCGCAACACGCCGAGTGATTATTTCGGCCCGGGATCCGGCTACGGCCGGTTGTTTGCGGCGTTAAATGAGCTTTATCCGGCCCCGCGGCGGGTCGGCATCCTCGGGCTCGGCGCCGGGGTGCTCGCCTCGTACGGCCGACCCGGCGACAGCTTCACCTTTTACGAGATCTCGCCGCGTGTGGCCGACATTGCCAGATCCGAATTCAGCTTCCTGCGCGACACGCCGGCGTCGACTGAAGTAGTGATGGGCGACGGCCGGCTGTCGCTGGAACGTGAGGCGCCGCGGCGCTACGACGTGCTCGGTATCGACGCCTTCGCTGGCGATTCGATTCCGATGCACCTGCTGACGCGCGAGGCGATGGAGCAGTATCTGCGCCACCTGACACCGGACGGTGTAATCGTGTTCCAGGCCACCAATCGCTACATCGATCTGATGCCGGTAGTGAAACGCCTGGCCGCCGAAAGCGGCATGGAGGCCATGCTGGTCTCCGATATCCCATCGGGCTCGGACATCGGGCCCGAGTACTGGCTCTCGGCGACCGATCAGATCCTGGTCACGCGCAATCGCGCACTGCTCGGTGCCGACGCTCTGCGTTACGTCACGACGCCGCTCAGCGACCGTGCCGATCTCGCGACGTTCACCGATGCACACCACAACATGTTCCGCATTCTCAAGTAGCGAATGGACGCGCGCATCGAGTTGCTGAAGGCGAGCTTCGATGCGGCCGTGGCGGCCGCTGATCCTGCGCGCATGCTTGCGGCGCACCTGCCTGCACCGCCACAGCGAGCGCTGGTCGTCGGCGCCGGCAAGGCGGGGGCCAGCATGGCGGCTGCGGTCGAGCAGGCCTGGCCGAAGGTCGACCTGGATGGCATCGTCATCACGCGCTATGCGCATGGATGGCCGACCCGCGCGGTGCGCGTCGTCGAAGCAGGCCATCCGGTTCCCGACGCGGCCGGCGAAGCCGCGGCGCGGGACATCCTGGACCGCGTGCAGAAGATGCGCGCGGGCGATCTTTTGCTGGCGCTGGTTTCGGGCGGCGGCTCGAGCCTGTTGTCGTTGCCGGTGCCTGAGGTGCCGATGGAAGACCTGAAGCGCGTCACTCGCGAGCTGCTTGCGAGCGGCGCGCCGATCGAGCAGATGAACGTGGTGCGCAAGCACCTGTCTCAGATCGCCGGCGGGCGGCTGGCCGACGCGGCTGTCAGACGTGACGCGCGCGTCCTCGCGCTGATCGTGTCCGATGTCACCGGCGACGCGCCAACCGATATTGCCTCGGGGCCCTGCACGCCGGACCCAAGCACCTACGCCGATGCGCTGGCCATACTGCAGCGCTGGAGCGTTACGCCTCCCGCAACCGTCGCGGACTGGCTCGCGCGCGGTGCGCGGGGCGAAGTCCCCGAGACCCCGAAGCCAGGCGACCTGCGCTTTGCAGCGGTCGAAAACCGTGTGATCGCCACCGCCCACGGCTCCCTGGAGGCGGCGGCGGATGTCTTCAAGCACGCGAGCATTGCACCGGTCATTCTTGGCGACACCGTCACCGGCGAGGCCCGCGAGGTCGCGAAGGTATACGCCGCGCTCGTGCGCGAGGTGCGCATGCATGCGGCACCGTTCGCGGCGCCCGTCGCGCTGATTTCCGGCGGCGAGTGCACGGTGACGCTACCGGCCGGATCGAGCGGACGCGGCGGCCGTTGCAGCGAGTTCCTGCTGTCGCTCGCGGTGGAGCTCGAAGGCGTTTCCGGCATTTACGCGTTCGCCGCTGACACCGATGGCATCGATGGCAGCGAAGACAACGCCGGCGCCTGGCTTGCCCCAGACACTGTCAGCCGCGCCGCGGCCGCGGGCGTGCGCGCACGCGCGGCGCTCGACACGCACGACGCCTACGGCTTTTTCGCCGCCGCGGGCAGCCTCCTCGTCACCGGCCCGACGCGCACCAACGTCAACGACTATCGGGTGATCCTCGTCACCTGATAGCGACTGCAGCGAGTCCGTCGCCGGAATCGCTGCTGCCTCGCCTTACGGCGTTTCGAGCGGGTCGAACTGCGCGAGCATCAGCGGTGCATCATCGGTTTCGGCGTCGAGCGCCGCCGGGAGGATTCGTTCCTCGCTCCAGCTGTCGGGCGCAACGGCAGCCTGCGGCGTTTCGTCCGTCGGGGTTTTCTCTTCAAAGGCCGGCAGCGGCTGCTCGAGCGCGACGGTGTCGTCGGCGTACTGGGCGTACGCGGCAGGAGCGAGCGCCAGCGCCAACACCGTCAAGGTGGACGCGACGAGTGCAGCGGCGCGAGCGCCGGTACTGATCGACGAGAAGGAATGCCGTTCCATGGGATCTCCTGCGGGCGCGTTGACCCGACGACTGCACTGAACCGGCGCCGCCTCGCGGGCAGGCCGTCGATCGGCGAGATGCCGACGTACAGTCACGCTAGGGAGATCGCAGCAGTCGCGCGATGGAACACGCCGGATCGCGTGTTCGGCGTCTGCAGCAGCCAAATTGTCGGATTTTCCTTCGGTGGGGCGCGGTCGCGCGTCGACGACGAGCCGGTGGCCGCTCGACCGGGCTTCAACAACGGTGGATGAGCGACGACGTTAGCGCGTCCAGGGTGGCGCGCTTGGGTGGATGCCCCAGAGCGTCCGCGCGCGCTGCGCCAGTGCAGAGTCGATCTGCACGAGCGTGGTCAGCGCGATCGAGCGACGGTCCACCTCGAAGAAGGACCGCAATGCGGCCCGAGTGTCGGAGCGGCCGAAGCCGTCGGTGCCGAGCACAAGATAGCGATCGCGGATCCATGGACGGATCAAATCGGCGACGGCGCTGACATAGTCGGACGCCGCTACCACCGGAGTCCCGTCTGCTGGCAGCTGGCGCTCGATCCAGGAGGGTGCAGGAGCTGCATCGAGTCGCTGCGCGCGTGTCAGCGCCATTGCTTCGCGCCGCAGTTCCGTGAAGCTGGTCACCGAGTACACGTCGATGCCGAGGCCAAACTCGCTTTCGAGCAGTTCCGCGGCCGCGAGCGCTTCGCGCAGGATCGTTCCGGCGCCGAGCAGGCGCGCGCGCGCGGGCCCGCGCGTCGTGGCGCGCACGCGATACATGCCGCGCAGAATCC
>DATEZE010000030.1:0-7172 GCA_035255845.1 Burkholderiaceae bacterium
GCCTTCTTGGAGGTCTTCTTTGCAGACCTCTTCTTCGCCGTCTTCTTGGCGGACTTCTTCGCCGACTTCTTGGCGGATTTCTTCGAGGACTTCTTAGCAGCTTTCTTCGTGGCCATGATGAGTATCTCCTTCGAGGATCAACGTTGAGGTATTACGGAAGGAAACCCGGCGCGCGGCGGATGCCGCCAGTCGGGCTATTCATCGGCGCACGCAGATGCTCTGTCGCCGCGGCACCCCCAGAAATGCGTTTGATCCGCATATCCGAGCTGAGCGCGGAACTAGCAGCGCACTGACCGCTGACGCTGATGAATTCGGCACGGCGCGCGCCGGGCTGCTTCGTGCATGGCGCGCGCAAGAAAAACGCCGGAGCATGTCCGGCGTTCGGGTGTGGTGACGACTTGGATTGCTTCGCAGAGAGTGCCGGTTTTCCAGCGGGAATGGTTCCCCAAGACCGCGGCGTCTCATCGTGCTTGGGAGCGTGGTCCTCTGCGTTTACGCGTCGACTGTGACTGTCTGTGATCAATTCGTGGTTTGATCGTCGTCTGCTTGAATCACCAGCATCAACTCCGATCGGTCTACCAATGAACGGTTCGCTTTTTACTCGCAATCGAAATCGATCGCAAGAAATTTCTGCATCGATGATCGAATTGTGTGTGATTTGACCCACTTCTTTTTTGATCACATGTCGCATCGACGCGCGCGATCGTTGCGCGAACTCAGTCCCACGACAACGCGCCACCCGATTGATACTCGATGACGCGCGTCTCGAAGAAGTTGCGCTCCTTTTTCAGATCGATCATCTCGCTCATCCACGGGAACGGGTTCTCTTCGTTCGGGAAAAGGGTTTCGACGCCGATCTGTTGCGCCCGGCGGTTGGCGATGTAGCGCAGATAGCCCTTGAACATCGGAGCGTTCAGCCCGAGCACGCCGCGCGGCATCGTGTCCTCGGCGTACGCATACTCCAGATCGACCGCCTTTCTGAACAGGCCGCGGATCTCATCGCGGAACTGCGGCGTCCATAGGTGCGGGTTCTCGAGCTTGATCTGATTGATCAGATCGATACCGAAGTTGCAGTGCATCGACTCGTCGCGCAGGATGTACTGGTACTGCTCGGCCGCGCCGGTCATCTTGTTCTGGCGCCCGAGCGCCAAGATTTGGGTGAAGCCGACGTAGAAGAACAGACCCTCCATTAAGCAGGCGAACACGATCAGGCTCTTCAGCAGTGCCTGGTCGCTCTCCAGAGTGCCGGTCCGGAAATGCGGGTCCGTCAGTGTGTCGATGAACGGGATCAGGAACTCGTCCTTGGCGCGGATCGAGTCGATCTCGTGATACGCATTGAAGATCTCGCCCTCGTCCAGCCCGAGCGACTCGACGATGTACTGGTAGGCGTGCGTGTGGATTGCCTCTTCGAACGCCTGGCGTAGCAGGAACTGCCGGCATTCGGGTGCCGTGATATGCCGGTAGGTTCCAAGTACGATGTTGTTGGCGGCGAGCGAATCGGCGGTCACGAAGAAGCCGAGGTTGCGCTTGATGAGCCGGCGCTCATCATCGGTTAGGCCGTTCGGATCCTTCCATAGCCCGATATCTCGAGACATGTTCACTTCCTGCGGCATCCAGTGGTTGGCGCAGGTCGCGAGGTACTTGTCCCAGGCCCACTTGTATTTGAACGGGACCAGTTGGTTGACGTCGGTTGCGCCGTTGATGATGCGCTTGTCGGCAGCGTTGACGCGGCGCAGTTCGGGCGCCCGTGCATCGCCGCGCAGGTCCGGGAGTACCGGATTGGCGGCGGCCGGCAGCGGGCGTAGCCCCGGCAGCGGGGTGGAAGGCGTCGGCGTCTCGTCCCAGGCCAGCATTAGTCTGCTTCTCCTTGATTCGTTATTGGCAGGCTTCGCAGTCGGCGAAACCCGGATCGCCCGCCTTCAGCAGGCAGACCTTGCCTTCGGCCTCCGGCATCATCGCGGCCGATGGAGTTGCGTCGGTGGCGACCGAATTCAGCTGCCCGGTGCGGGTTGTCGTCGACTTCTCCGCGTGGGTCGCGCCGATCGTGCGCAGGTAATACGTGGTCTTCAGGCCGCGCTGCCAGGCGAGCTTGTAGGTCTCGTCCAGCTTCTTGCCCGATACACCCGACATATAGATATTGAGGGACTGCGCCTGGTCAATCCATTTCTGCCGACGCGCCGCGCACTCAATCAGCCAGGTCGGCTCGATCTCGAACGCGGTGGCATACAGGCTGCGAACTTCCGCCGGCACCCGGTCGATTTTGGCCAGCGACCCGTCGAAGTACTTGAGGTCGGAGACCATAACCTCGTCCCAGAGCCCGAGGCGCTTCAGGTCACGGACCAGGTGCTCATTGACGACCGTAAACTCGCCCGAGAGATTCGACTTGACGAACACGTTCTGGAAAGTCGGCTCGATACAGGCGTCCACCCCGATGATGTTGGAGATCGTCGCCGTCGGCGCGATTGCCACGCAGTTGGAGTTGCGCATGCCGTATAGCTTGATGCGCTCGCGCAGCGCGTCCCAGTCCAGGGTCGAACTGAGGTCAACCTCGACGTAGCCGCCACGCTGCTCGGCCAGAACCTTGAGCGAGTCCTGCGGCAGGATGCCCCGGTCCCAGAGTGACCCCGCGAACGACGAGTAACGGCCGCGCTCCTCGGCCAGCTCGGTCGAAGCCCAGTAGGCGTAGTAGCAGACCGCTTCCATGCTGCGATCGGAGAAATCGACCGCGCCGTCGGACGCATACGGCGTCCGCATGATGTGCAGACAGTCCTGGAACCCCATGATCCCGAGGCCCACCGGACGATGGCGCACATTGGAATTGCGCGCCTTTGGCACCGCGTAGTAGTTGATGTCGATGACGTTGTCGAGCATCCGCATCGCTGTAGCAATGGTCCGTTTGAGCTTCACGTGGTCGAGCTCGAAGCCGCCGTTGCCGTCGGCCTTCATGTGCGCCGGCAGGTTGACCGAGCCGAGGTTGCAGACCGCGATCTCAGACGCTGAGGTGTTGAGCGTGATCTCCGTGCACAGGTTCGAGCTGTGGATCGTGCCGACATGCTGCTGTGGCGAGCGCAGGTTGCAGGAATCCTTAAAGGTGATCCACGGATGCCCGGTCTCGAAGAGCATCGACAGCATCTTGCGCCAGAGCGACAGCGCCGGGATCTTCTTGTAGAGCTTGAGCTCCCCGCGCGCGGCCTTGTCCTCATAGCGCAGGTAAGCCTCCTCGAATGCTCGTCCGGTCTTGTCGTGCAGGTCCGGGCAATCGGAAGGCGAAAAGAGCGTCCAATCGGCGCCATCCATCACGCGCTTCATGAACAAGTCCGGAATCCAGTTCGCGGTGTTCATGTCGTGTGTACGGCGGCGGTCGTCGCCGGTGTTCTTGCGCAGCTCCAGGAACTCCTCGATGTCGAGGTGCCAGGTCTCCAGATAGCAGCACACCGCGCCCTTGCGTTTGCCGCCCTGGTTCACAGCCACCGCAGTGTCGTTGACCACCTTCAGGAACGGCACAACGCCCTGGCTCTTGCCGTTTGTGCCCTTGATGTGCGAACCAAGGGCACGGACCGGCGTCCAGTCATTGCCCAGTCCGCCGGCGTACTTGGCCAGCAGTGCGTTCTCCTTGATCGCCTCGTAGATGCCGTCGAGGTCGTCGGAAACCGTCGACAAATAGCAGGAAGAAAGCTGCGAGTGTCGCGTGCCCGAATTGAACAGCGTCGGCGTCGAACTCATGAAGTCGAACGTCGACAGGACTTCGTAGAACTCGATCGCGCGCGCCTCGCGATCGATCTCGTTCAGTGCCAGGCCCATCGCCACCCGCATGAAAAATGCCTGCGGCAGCTCGAAGCGCCGACTCTCGTGATGCAGGAAGTACCGGTCGTACAGCGTCTGCAGGCCGAGATAGTTGAACTGCAGGTCGCGCTCGGGTTTGAGCGCGGCTGCGAGCTTCTTAAGGTCGAAAAGTGCAAGCCTCTCGTCAAGGAGCTCGGCCTCGATGCCGTAGCGGATGAACTTCGGGAAATACTCGGCGTAGCGCTCGGCCATCGCGGTCTGACTGACCTCCTCGCCGAGAACCTCGCGACGCATCGTATGTAGCAGCAGGCGCGCCGTCACATAGGAATAGGCAGGATCCTGCTCGATCAGCGCCCGCGCCGCCAGGATCGCCGACTTCTGAACTTCCTCGATCGGAACTCCGTCGTACAGATTCTTGACGGTCTCGGCCAGGATGGATTCCGGCGTCACGAACTCCACGAGGCCCTGGCAGGCCGCGCGGACCAGCGCCTCGATCCGCGGCATGTCGAGCGGAACCCGCCGACCCGCCTCGACCATCGTCAGCGATGCTGCACCAGCCTCGGGCTGCGCCGACCGCGCCGCCGCCCTTTCCTGCGCACGGCGCTCTCGATACAGCACGTAAGAGCGGGCCACGTCGTGGGCGCCGTCGCGCATCAACGACAACTCGACTTGGTCCTGTACATCTTCAATATGGAACGTCCCACCGGCCGGCTGGCGACGCATCAGCGCGGAAACGACGCTGGAGGTGAGCTTTTCGACCTGCTCACGAATCGCCGCCGAAGCCGCGCCCTGACCGCCGCGAACGGCAATGAAGGCCTTGGTCATTGCCACGGCGATCTTGGACGGCTCAAAGGCAACAACGGCCCCGTTGCGCCGTATCACCTTGTAATCGCCGTACGACGTGGCTTGCACGCCAGTGACGCCGCCTGGTTCGGCAGCGGATAGATGTACAGCCGCCCCGACGTCCGCCGGGGAGGCGACCTGCTGATACTGCATGCGACCTCCGATTGCTCCTTGGAACCGCGGCATTCCTTGCGCGGCAGCGCGTGCGCGCTGCGACCACAAGCTATAGCTGCCTCGGTCTTCGTCTTGTCACTTCAGCCTCAGCGCCCGGCGTGCCGCCGTCGCGCATCAGGACCCGTCTTTCCGCCGCCTGGCCAGATCCGTACCGCCGCGTCGGGCCGCAGGCCCGCTCGACCGTCACCACAATATCTTGTGGTGCTGTCGCCGACTGGTACTAGTTTTTGTATGTGCGGATCATATGAGAACTCTTCTAGGAGTTCAACAAGCGTCGATGCCGCAGTGCATCGCGAGGGGGTTTTTGCGACTGCAGCGCGCGTTAGCGCGCAGTTTGTGCGGCGGGCATGCGGACTCGATCCCAGCGGAAGAACGGACCAGGATCGGTCTTGCGGTCAGTCGCGATGTCGCTGTGTCCGACTATCGCCTTGATCGGGAACGCGCCGACGAGCGCGTCGAGCAGATGGTTCAGCGCGAGGTATTGGGCCTCGGCGAACGCCTCGAAGTCGGTGCCCTCGAGCTCGATACCGATCGAGTAGTCATTGCAGCGCGGCCTGCCGCGGAACTCTGATGCGCCTGCATGCCAGGCGCGCTGCAGACAGGAAACGAACTGCGTGCAGCTACCGGTGCGATCGATGAAAAAATGCGTCGACACCCGCGCATCCAGCAACCCGTCGAGGAACGGATGTTCACCGGCGGTCAGCCGATTCGTGAACAGCCGCTCGACCTGGTCTCCGCCGTAGCAGCCCGGCGGCAGGCTGATGTTGTGCACGACCACGAGGTCGACCGCGACTCCGGGAGGCCGTGCATCAAAGTTGGGCGAATCCACTCGTCTAAAGCCTGGGAGCCAGTCATCGGGCACTGCGAAGCCCCCAGTATCCGGTCGGCATACGCGCTGTGACGGGCGCGCGAACGCGTGTCACTTGATGTCCAGTCGCTGCATCCGATAGCGCAACTGCCGAAAAGTAATGCCGAGCAGCTGAGCAGCCGCAGTGCGGTTGTAGCGTGTCCTGCTGAGCGCAGCGCGGATCGCGTTGCGCTCCTGCTCGTCGAGGAAGGCCGGTAGCGACGACGGCACACCATCGACGACTTCATACACGGCCGCGTCGGGGCCGACCGCGGATGTGCCTGCTCCGGCGAGTTCCTCGATCAGCGGCTCCGGCTCGAGCGCAAGGTCGACGTCTGGACCGGGCAGCATCAGATCGTCCGCCATCAGCACATCGTCCCCGGCCAACGCCACCGCGCGCTCGAGCAAATTTTCGAGTTCGCGCACGTTGCCGGGAAACCGGTGTCGGCGCAGCGCAGCCAGAGCCGCCGGCGACAGGCGCGTGACGGGACCGCCGGTGCGTTCGGCGATGCGGGCCAGCACGGTGTTTGCCAGCAGCTCTAAATCATCAAGCCGGTCGCGCAGCGGCGGGACCCTGAGTTCGATCACGTTGAGGCGGTAAAACAGGTCCTGGCGAAACCGCCCGGACGCGACCAGCGTGCCGAGGTCCTGGTGAGTCGCACTGACGATGCGGACATCGACCGGTTCCTCGGTCGGCGAGCCGATCTTGCGGACGCGACGCTCCTGGATCGCACGCAGCAGCTTCACTTGCATCGCGAGCGGCAGATCGGCGACCTCATCCAAGAAGAGCGTTCCGCCGACGGCAGCCTGAAAAAAGCCTTCGCGGTCCCGATCCGCGCCGCTGAATGCGCCCTTGCGGTAGCCGAAGAACTCGGCCTCCATCAGCGTTTCGGGAATGGCCCCGCAGTTGACAGCCACAAACGGCAGTTCGCGCCGCACCGACAGCTCGTGGATAGCGCGTGCCGCCAGCTCCTTCCCGCTGCCTGATTCGCCGCAGATTGCGACCGGCGCCATGCTGCGTGCGAGCCGCTCGATCAACGTGCGCATCAGCTGCATCGCCGGCGTCGTACCGACCAACCGTGCAAGCGCGGGCGCCTTCTCGGCCGGCGCTACCACGGCCGCGGTGACAGTATCTCGCACTGCAGATCTGACCAGCAGGCGCAGCTGGTCGAGGTCGACGGGTTTCGTCAGATAGTCGAATGCGCCGGCTTTGAGAGCCGCAACAGCATTCTCAGCGCTACCGTAAGCGGTGATCACTGCGATTGGCGGACCCGCAGACTGCGCGACCTCGCGCACGAGTTCAAGGCCGGTACCATCCGGCAGGCGCATATCGGTCAGGCACAGCGCGTAGCGATTGCGCGCCAGCAGCGAGCGCGCGCTGGAAACCGATTCGGCGGTGTCGACATCCAGTCCGAGCCTGACCAGGGTCAGCGACAGAAGCTCGCGCAGGTCGGCTTCGTCGTCAACGACGAGCACCGCGGGCGAGCGGCGGGGCATCGGACGCGACGGCTCGGCGGCGACGGAC
>DATEZE010000031.1:0-25462 GCA_035255845.1 Burkholderiaceae bacterium
AGGTGCGTTATCGCAGCCCGGCCAGCTATCTCAGCCGTTCCCGACAACTTGGGTTCGTGGCGGAGAACGTCGAAGTGCTGCGCGATGAGCTGCCGTTTGAGTTCATGCTGAATGCAATGCGACTGGTGGAAGGCGTGCCGGCCCGTTGGTTCGGCGAGCGCACGGGGCTGGGGCCCTCGGTCATCGATGCGCCGCTGCGCGAAGCGCAGCGGCGCGGCTTG
The DNA here is from genome assembly GCA_035255845.1 of Burkholderiaceae bacterium. GTDB lineage: Bacteria > Pseudomonadota > Gammaproteobacteria > Burkholderiales > Burkholderiaceae_F > JALORV01. The sequence goes on from DATEZE010000031.1 coordinate 222, forward strand.
ATGACCGCTGATCATGAGGTGTGGAAGCCGACGCCCTTGGGCGCTCGATTCCTCAACGACCTCCAGACACTGTTTCTTCCAGGCTAAGCCACGCAACGGTGCGTGTGCGCACCGGCATCGTGCATAATGCATCGAGGTGGTGCATCTTATCGTCAGTCGTAAGCCCCGAGTAGTGGGTCCAACCGCTGTTTGCACAAGGCGAGTGCGCGTCAAACGCTCGTCAGCGCAATTTGGCATAGTTCCTGCGTTGCGCTGCACCAGTTCCTGCCGGTTCAGGACCCGATGCGGGGATCGTTTTCAACCATGAGCGATTGAGGAGAAAGAATGGCCGCGGCCAAAGACGTCATGAAGATGATTACGGACAACGAAGTGCTCTTCGTTGACCTGCGTTTTACCGACACGAAGGGGAAGGAGCAGCACGTGTCCGTGCCGGCCAAGGCATTCGAGGAGGACAAGTTCGAGCACGGCCACGCGTTCGACGGCTCTTCGATTGGCGGATGGAAGGGCATCGAAGCGTCGGACATGCTGCTTATGCCGGACGCGGGCAGCGCGCGAATGGATCCGTTCCGTGAGGAAAACACGCTCATCATCACCTGCGACGTGATCGAGCCGTCGACGGGCAAAGGCTATGACCGCGATCCGCGTTCGCTCGCCAAGCGCGCTGAGGCCTATCTGAAATCGACGGGGCTTGGCGACACCGCGTACTTTGGCCCCGAGCCCGAGTTTTTCATCTTCGACAGCGTCACCTGGAACGTCGACATGTCGGGCTCGTCGGTGCGCATCAAGTCGGAAGAAGCGCCGTGGTCGACCGGCCTCGATTACGAGGCGGGCAACCTGGCACACCGGCCGCCGGTCAAGGGCGGCTACTTCCCGGTGCCGCCGACCGATTCGCTGCAGGACATCCGCTCGGAGATGTGCCTGCTGCTCGAGCAGCAGGGCGTCGAGGTGGAAGTGCACCACCATGAGGTTGCAGCCCCAGGTCAGTGCGAGATCGGCACCAAGTTCAACACGCTGGTCAAGCGCGCCGACTGGCTGCAGATCCTGAAGTACACGGTGTGGAACGTCGCCGCGAGCTATGGCAAGACGGCGACCTTCATGCCGAAACCGGTTGTCGGCGACAACGGCTCAGGCATGCACGTACACAAGTCGGTGTGGAAAGACGGCACCAATCTTTTCGCCGGCAACGGCTACGCGGGGCTGTCGGACTTCGCGCTGTACTACATCGGCGGCATCATCAAGCACGCGAAGTCGCTGAACGCCATCACCAATCCGGGCACCAACTCCTACAAGCGCCTGGTGCCGGGATTCGAGGCGCCCATTAACCTCGCGTATTCCGCCCGCAACCGCTCGGCTTCGTGCCGGATTCCGTACGTCAGCAATCCGAAGGGCCGTCGCGTCGAGGTGCGTTTCCCGGATCCGACCTGCAACCCGTATTTGGGATTCGCCGCGATGCTGATGGCCGGCCTCGACGGCGTACAGAACAAGATCCATCCAGGCGAGCCGATGGACAAGAACCTGTACGACCTCGAGCCCGAAGAGGCGGCGAAGGTTCCGCATCCTTGCGCTTCGCTCGAAGAAGCACTCGAAAACCTGGACCGCGATCGCGAATATCTCACGCGCGGCGGTGTGTTCGCCAACGACATGATCGACGCCTACATCGGGCTGAAAATGGACGAGGTCACGCGCTTCCGCATGACCACGCACCCGGTCGAGTTCGACATGTACTACAGCTCGTGAGCCGTACGGCCCGTAAAAGCGACAGGGGCGGGCAACCGCCCCTGTTTGCTTACGAGACGGATGACCCCGGACTCCCCAGAATGCGCGAACTGACCCTCGAACGGCGTGCAGTTGCAGCCATGGCGGCGCCAGTGCTGCCGTACACTGCCGCGGGTCCGTTCGGGAAGGGGCTCGCGGATGCAGCGGTTCTTGCGGAGTGCCGTGATGGCGGTCGGTGCGCTGGCGCCGCTGGCTGCACTCGCCCAGTCGTCGGACACCATTTTCATGTGCGTCGACGATCAAGGGAACAAGTCGTTCCAGAACGTCGGCAGTGCGAAGGGCTGCAAGCGGCTGGACGTCGGCCCTGTGCTGTCCGTGCCGGCGTCGCGGCTTCCCGCCGGGCGCAATGCCGCACCATCTGCGGACGACCGCGCGACGGTTTCCCCGGCATCATTTCCGCGAGTCGACCGCGATACACAGCGCACCCGTGACAGCGACCGGCGCCGGATCCTCGAGGACGAACTCAAGGCCGAGGAGGACCGGCTGGCCCGGTTGCGCTCGGAGTTCAACAACGGCGAACCCGAGCGGCGCGGTGACGAGCGCAACTACGCGCTCTATCAGGAGCGTACTCAGCGGATGCGCGAAGACATCGCTCGCGTGGAAACCAACGTCGGCGCACTGCGGCGCGAAATTTCCCTGCTGCGTACTCAGTAGCCACCTTTCGCGCGGAGCCGCGCGATGAGCGCGGCTCCGCGTTTCGACCCGCTTCCGGCGGAACCCTTCGACGGCCTCGATCTACTGTCGACCGCCGTCATCGTCGTCGACACATCGGCACGCATCGTTCACGTCAACCAGGCGACCGAGCTTCTGCTCAGCATGTCGCGCAAGAATCTGCTCGGGCAGTCGGCGGAGAAGGTCATCGGCGACGAGTTGCAGATGCAGCAGCTGGTGGCCGATGCCCGCGCGAATGCCTTCGGCGAGCGCCGGCAACTGATGGAACTGAAGCGCTTCGGCCGCGCACCAGTGCAGGTGCGTGTGACGGCTACGGCGCAGTACGGCTCGAGTACGCCGCTGGTGATCGAGATCTCCGAAATCGAGCAGCAGCTGAAGGTCGACCGCGAGGAGCGCCAGCTGGGACTGTCGGAGGCGAACCACCAGCTGCTGCGCAACCTCGCGCACGAAATCAAGAATCCGCTCGGCGGCGTGCGCGGGGCGGCCCAGCTGCTCGACGCCGAGCTTCGAAGCCCCGAACAGCGCGAGTACACACGTGTGATCATCGCCGAGGCGGACCGGCTGCAGGCGCTCGTCGACCGCCTGCTTGCGCCCGAGAGCGAAGCGCGCGCGATCGGCGATCTGAACATCCACGAGGTGTTCGAGCGCGTGCGCATGATCATGCTGGCCGAGTTTCCGCGTGGCCTGACGATCGAGCGCGACTACGACGCCAGCGTTCCCGACTTCCGTGGCGACCGCGAGCAGCTGATCCAGGCACTGCTGAACATCGCGCGCAACGCGACGCAGGCGCTCGAGTCGCGCATCGACGCCGGCGATGCACGGATCGTGCTGCGTACGCGCGTCGCGAGACAGGTCACGATCGCACGCGCCCGACATCGACTGGCACTGGACTTGCATGTGATCGACAACGGACCAGGTGTACCCAACGACATCCGGGACCGCATCTTCTTTCCGCTCGTGTCAGGTCGCGAAGACGGCACGGGTCTGGGACTCACCCTGGCGCAGAGCTACGTCCAGCAGCACGACGGCATCATCGAAGTGGACAGCCGGCCAGGCCGCACCGATTTCCGCATCCTGATACCCCTGCCATGAAACCAATCTGGATCGTTGATGACGATCGTTCGATACGTTGGGTCCTCGAGAAAGCGCTTGCGCGGGAAAACCTGCCCTGCAAAGCGTTCGGGGTTGCGCAGGACGTGCTGAACGAACTCGAGCACGACAGCCCGCAGGTACTGATCTCCGACATTCGCATGCCGGGCATGAGCGGCATCGAGCTGCTGCGCGCTGTCAAACGTCGCCATCCAGCATTGCCAGTGATCGTGATGACCGCGTATTCCGATCTTGAAAGCGCGGTTTCCGCGTTCCAGGGCGGTGCATTCGAGTACCTGCCGAAGCCATTCGACGTCGACAAGGCGGTGGAGCTGATCCGCCGGGCGGTCGATGAAAGTGTCCGCGAATCCAGCACCGACGAGGGGCCGGTCGAGGTGCCGGAGATCCTCGGTCAAGCGCCGGCGATGCAGGACGTGTTTCGCGCGATCGGGCGCTTGAGCCAATCCAACGTCACGGTGCTGCTGACGGGCGAATCAGGCAGCGGCAAGGAAGTCGTCGCGCGCGCGCTGCACAAGCACAGCCCGCGTGCCGAAGCGCCATTTATCGCGCTCAACATGGCGGCGATACCGCGTGACCTGCTGGAAAGCGAACTGTTCGGCCACGAGCGCGGCGCGTTCACCGGTGCGCAGGCGATGCGGCGCGGCCGCTTCGAACAGGCCGAAGGAGGCACGCTCTTCCTCGACGAAATCGGCGACATGCCGGCTGAACTGCAGACGCGACTGCTGCGAGTGCTGTCGGACGGCTTTTACTACCGAGTGGGGGGCCATCAGCCGATCAAGGCCAATGTGCGCGTGGTTGCTGCCACCCACCAGAACCTCGATGAGCGCGTCCGCCAGGGGCTTTTCCGCGAGGACTTGTATCACCGCCTGAATGTGATCCGACTGCGACTGCCGGCCTTGCGCGAACGGGCCGACGATATTCCGCTGCTCGCGCGCCACTTCCTGGTGAAAAGTGCGCAGGAACTTGGCGTTGAACCCAAGCGCCTTTCAGAGGAGGCGACGCGTTTTATCGCGCAACTTGCCTTCCCCGGCAACGTGCGCCAGCTGGAGAACCTGTGCCACTGGTTGACCGTGCTGGCGCCGGCGCAAGTCGTGAAGGTCGAGGACCTGCCGATCGAGATGCGTCAGGAACCGCCGGCCGACATCGGGCGCGTCGAGTTGATGCCGATCCCCACCGCATTGCTGCAATCGACGGTGTCCGCAAGTGTCGCCGGGGGTGACTGGACATCATCGTTGGTGGTCGAAGTCGAGCGGCGGCTGCAGGCGGGCGTGCCGGACCTGATGGACGGGCTGGCTCGCGATTTCGAGGCGGCGGTCATTCGCACGACTTTGCGACATACCCATGGCCGCCGCATTGATGCTGCGACCCGGCTTGGGGTCGGCCGCAATACGATCACGCGCAAAATCCAGGAGTTGCAGCTCGAGGACTGAGCGCTGGACGCGCGGGACTTCGGGGCCGGACGACCGGTCTCGCCAGACTGCGTTTCGTCGCGGCTGCCTGCAGTTCGTCGCAGATTGGGCGACAAGCCTGCGAGCTACCGGATAATCCGGTCCCTGTGTACGGTCGCGGGTTACAAACCCGTGCATCGTCATGGCGCCGACCGGGCGCTAGGGCCAGCGAGGGGGAGTTGATGACAAGACGCAGGAAAAAGATCTGGTTGGCAGCTGTGCTCGTGCTGGCCATCGTTGGTGGCGGGGTGGTCATTGCATCGCGCCAGTCGCAGGCGCCCAAGCCGGGCGGTGACAAGATCGACGATCGGCCCGCGCTCGAATTCGCGCGCAGCGACGTCGTGAACCTTCAGCCCAAGCGGCTCGCGGTCGAATTGGCTTTACCCGGCAGCGTGATGGCAGTCTCACAGGCCACGGTGCGCTCGAAGCTTTCGGCCGAGGTTAAGCGGGTGCTGGTGCGCGAAGGCGACAAGGTCAGCGCCGGACAGATCCTCGCCGAGTTCGACACCGCGCAACTGCGTGCGCTGCTTGCTGAGCGCACGGCGTCGTACGAGTTCGCGAAGGCACAACTGGCGAACACCGAGCGCACGCGTCAGGTCAACGCCCAGCTCGTCAAGCAGAACTTCATCTCGCAGAACGCGTTCGACACGGCCGATTCTGCGAATCAGGCGCAGTTGGCCGCAGTGCAGGCTTCTCGCGCGCAGGTAGAGCAGACCCAGTTACAACTTAACGATTCGATCGTGCGCGCACCCATCTCGGGAATCGTGGCGAAACGACATGTGCAGCCGGGCGAGAAGCTCGCGTTCGATGCGCCCCTGATGGCCATCGTCGACCTGAGCGAGCTCGAAGTCCAGGTGCAGGTGCCGGTGTCCGACGTCCCGCAGATCCGCAAGGGAATGCCGGCGGCGGTCGACATCGAGGGCATCCGCGGGCGGTCCTTTGCAGGCCGGGTCGAGCGCATCAATCCGAGCACCGAGCCAGGCACGCGCACGGTCAACATCTACGTCTCGCTGCCGAACGAAGAGGCGTTGCTGAGAGCCGGCATGTTCGCGCGCGTCATGCTAACGACTGCATCAGAGGTCGAGTCGCCTGCACTGCCGCTGTCGGCTGTGCGCTCCGACGGGCAGCAGAGCTACGTCTGGGTGATCGCCGATGGCAAGCTGGCACGGCGCAACGTCGCCACCGGGCGGCGTGATGAACGATCGCAGTGGATCGAGGTCACGTCCGGTCTGACGGCAAGCGAGGTGGTCCTTGCGACGAAGTTCGACAACCTGAAGGATGGGCTGGCGGCGAAGGTGGTTGGCCTGCCGGGCGAGGCGAAGCTCGCTGATCGCCGCGCCCCGGCGCCGGCATCGAACTGATCCGGTCGCGCGCCGCACCGCCCTCCGAGGGAGCTCTCAGATGTGGATGACACGGGTTTCGATCAGCCATCCGGTGTTCGCGACGATGGTCATGGTCGGACTCACCGTGCTTGGCCTGTTTTCCTACGCGCGGCTCGGCATCGAGCCGATGCCGGACGTGAGCCCGCCGGGCGTGCAGATCTGGGTGACGTATCCGGGAGCCTCGCCTGAGCAGGTCGAAAACGATCTCGCCAAGCCGATCGAAAGCGCGGCCAACACGGTGGCGGGGGTCAAGCGGATCCTGTCGCGCTCGGAGGAAGGCCGGTCGCTGACCTGGATCGAGTTCCGCTACGAAGTCGACATGAACAGGGCGATCCAAGAAGTGCGCGACAAGCTTGCGCAGATCCGCGCTGGATTTCCGCGCGAGGTGAAGGATCCGGTCGTGACGCGCGCCGGCGGAGAGAACGATCAGCCGGTCGCGTCGTTCGCGCTGATGGGCAAGGACAGTTCGCAGCGCGAACTCACGCTACTGGCCGAGCAGGTCGTGCAAAAGGGCTTCGAGCGGGTCAAAGGGGTCGGTCGCGTCGACCTCGGTGGCAACGTGACGCGCCAGATCCAGGTTCGGGTCGACCCGGCCAAGCTGACTGCGTTCGGCCTGTCGGTCGACCAAGTGGTGCAGGCGCTGCGCACCGCCAACGTTTCGGTACCGGTCGGCACCATCTATAACGAGACCAGCGAGTCGATCATCCGAGTCGATGGCCGCCTGGCGACGCCGGAGCAGTTTCAGCGGATCATCGTCGCGCGCAAGGGCGGCGTGCCGATCCTGCTTTCGCAGGTGGCCACGGTGCGCGACGCCGAGCGCGAGCGGCAATCGCTGTCGCGCGTGAACGGACAGACCGCGATCGGCGTCTCGGTCTTCAAGGCCCAGGACGCGAACATCGTCGAGGTCGGCCGCGAGCTCAAGTACGCGGCAGAAGCCATCCGCAAGCAGCTGCCGCCCGGCATGGAACTCAAGTTCATGTGGGCGATGTCCGACTTTGTCGAAAACTCGGTCGACAACGTCAAGCACACGATCATCGAAGGCGCGCTTCTGACGGTGCTGATCGTCTTCCTGTTCCTCGGGTCGTGGCGCAGCACGGTCATCACCGGGCTCACGCTGCCGATCTCGGTGATCTCAACCTTTATCTTCCTCTACGCGTTCGGTTTCACGCTGAATTACATGACGCTGATGGCGCTGTCGCTGTGCATCGGGCTGCTGATCGACGATGCGATCGTCGTGCGCGAGAACATCGTGCGTCACATCCACATGGGCAAGGACCACTACGCCGCCGCGCGCGAAGGCACGGACGAGATCGGCCTGGCGGTGCTGGCGACGACGCTTTCGATCGTCGCCGTGTTCGTGCCGATCGCGTTCATGGGCGGCATCGTCGGCAAGTTCTTCTATCCGTTCGGCATCACCGTCGCGGCCGCCGTTCTGGTGTCGCTGTTCGTCAGCTTCACGCTGGACCCGATGCTGTCCGCCGTGTGGCGCGACCCGCCCGAAGGTGCGCGCGGGCTGCCGCTGGTCGGGCCGATACTGCGGCGCTTCGAGCGCCTGATGGATCGCGTGCACGGTATCTACGATCGGCTGCTGCGACTGGCACTGTCGCATCGCAAGATCACACTCGCGATCGCAGCGGCGAGTTTCGCCATTGCGATCCCGATCGCCGGCGTGGTCGGCACCGAAATGATGCCGGAGTCGGACCAGAGCTACACGTCGGTACGGCTGACGATGCCGGTCGGTTCAAGCCTCGAATACGCCAACGAGCGCGTCAAGCGGGTTGAGGAGGCGTTGAGGGAGTTCAAAGAGATCGACGCGATAGATACCGGCATCGGGGTCGAGGGCACGCGCAACACCGCTGTCATGAACCTGAAGCTCGTGCCGCGCAACGAACGCAAGCGGGCGCAGAAGGACGTGGAGCAGGCGATACGTCAACGTGTCACCAGCATTCCCGGCGCCGAGCTCAAAGTCGGCTGGAACCCGCCGATCTATGTCGCGTTGCTCGGCAACAACGATCCCGAGATGAACCGCGTGATCACCGACCTCAAGGGCAAGGTGCAGCAGATTCGCGGGGTCACCGATATCGAGATCTCGGTCAAGGAAGGCACGCCGGCGCTTTCGGTGCGGCTGAAGCCCGAGCTCGCCGCCGAGTACGGCATTACGTACATGCAGCTCGGCACGACGCTGCGCGCGATGGTCGGTGGCGAGAACTCCGGCTACTGGCTCGCGCCGGACGGTCAGAACTACGAGGTGATCACGCAGCTGCCACAGGCGAATCGCACGGTTGTCGAGGACATCGCGAACCTCAACATCTCCACCGGACGCCAGTTGAGCGACGGCTCAACCGAAGTCATTCCGCTGCGATCGATCGCAACGCTCGAGCGCACCTTTAATCCGGAGAACATCCGGCGACAAGACCTGCAGCGGCGAGTGGCGCTGTTCGCCAACGTCCAGGGCCGCCCGGCCGGCGATGCGGGTAAGGACGTACAGGCACTGGTGAAGAGCTACGAGCTCCCGGCCGGACTACGCTTCGATGTCGGCGGACAGATCCGCGAGCAGCAGGAGATCAACGCAGCGATCCTCGGCGCATTGCTGCTGGCGGTGATTTTCATTTACCTCGTGCTCGCCTCGCAGTTCGGCAGCTTCTTCCATCCGGTCGCGATCATGGCGTCGCTGCCGCTGTCGATCGTCGGCGTGATGCTCGCGTTGCTTCTGACCAAGACGACGCTGAATATCTTTTCGATGATTGGCATCGTCTTCCTGATGGGCCTGGTGACAAAGAACGCCATCCTGCTGGTCGACTTTGCCAACCGTGGCGTGCGCGATGGTCTTGACCGGCACGCCGCGTTGCTTGCCGCGGGCCAAGTACGGCTGCGGCCGATCCTGATGACTACCGCCGCGATGATCTTCGGCATGCTGCCGCTTGCACTGGGCCTCGGCGAAGGCGCCGAACAGCAGGCGCCGATGGGACGGGCGATCATCGGCGGAGTAATCACGTCGACGCTGCTGACGCTGGTCGTCGTGCCGGTGATCTACACCTACATCGACGCCTTCGAACAGCGCCTCAAGGCACGCAGACGCGGCGCCACGGTGCTCGCGCATCAACCCGCGGACAAGGCTTGATGGACGAGCCGCGGACGTTGGACGCGGAGTCCGACCAGCAGTGGCACGTGCTGTTCGGCGGCTTCGCCTCGAGAAAGGCTTCTACACGCACCTGGTGGTTTATGTTGTGGTCAACGGCATACTCGTGTTCATCAACTGGCGCACCGGCTCGCCATGGTGGTTCCTTTGGCCCACGCTAGGTTGGGGCATTGGGCTCGGCCTGCACGCTTACGCGACCTTCGGGCTTCATGGCGCGACACGGGAGTGGGAACGGCGGCGCCTGCAGGAACTCATCGACGAGGAGCGCTCGCGCTCGTAGTTCCGCAAGTTGCAGGCGGGTGCCATGTCGTCCGCGCGAGCGTCACATGAATGCCGCGGTACCCTCGCGCGGTGGACCCCAAACTTTCTTTCCTGAGCCGTGACCCGGACGAGCGCGTTCTGCGCTGGGGTTGGGTGCTATGGATCGCCTGGCTCGCCGTGGGCAGTGCGTTGCTCTTGGGTGACTACCGCGGGGGAGTATTCAATGTTGGCCTGATACTCGCTGCACCATTTTGGGCGCTGTGGCTCTTGTGGGCGCTATACCGCGGTGCCCGTCTTGTCTTGCAGTGGCTGTCGCATTCACGCTGGAAGCGATGGAGCGGTCGCTACTACGAGTTCGATGGACGCCAGATGCGCATCGTCTTCGACACTGAAGACGTGTTCTTCGCGGCGGCCGACGTCTTCGACGTGCTTGGCACGGCAGTCACCGCGCGCGAACCCGAGCGCGTGCGACAGGTTGTCGGCCGCGACGGTCTGCGTAGCGTGCCGGGGTCCAATTTGCTCTGCTTTTCGGAAAAAGGGCTGCTCGCCTGGCTCGATCGGCGTACCGATCGGCAGGCGGCGCTGTTCGCGCGCTGGGTCGACACGCAGGTACTAAGGCCGTACCGGCGCCGGCGCGAGCTCGAGGCTGGGCCCGAACCCGATCAGGACGGCGACTGAGGCAGCGCGTGGTGTACGAGGGCGGCGCGCCATAATCGCCGCTTTCGCCCAATCGGCGCCGTCATGTCACCTCTCGCCCGGCTCTTCTCGCAGCATCGGATCAAGGTTTCGCGCGTATTCGGAATTGCGTTTGTCGCGATACTGCTCACCACGGGCAGCATTTGGCAGGGAACGCTGACCGGAAGTGTGCTCTTCCTCGTTGGTATCGTGCTCGCGGCGGTCGGCATGCTGGGACGGGTCTGGTGCCTGACCTACTCCAGCGGCTACAAGAGTTCGGAGCTGGTGACTCAGGGGCCGTATTCGATCAGCCGCAACCCGCTGTACTTCTTTTCGTTCATCGGCCTGATCGGCATTGGGCTCGCGACCGAAACGTTCACGCTGACACTCGTGCTGATCGCGTTTTTCGTGCTCGTCTATCCAGCAGTGATCGCCGGCGAGGAGGCGTTCCTGCAGGAAAAATTCGGCGAGCCGTATCTCGAGTACTGCCGCCGCACGCCGCGCTTCTTTCCCGACCGGCGCCGATTTGCCGAACCCGACTCCTACATGGTGCAGCCACGCACTTTGCGGCGTTCCCTCGGTGGCGTGATCTGGTTCATCGGGCTGCCGGTCGCGATCCAGCTGCTCGTGGCACTACGGACCGCCGGCGTGATCGGCAGTCTGGCGCGGCTGCCCTGAGGTAGTGACGTCGCCGATCTAGCGGCCCAGCCGCAGGGCTCGCCACGCATCGACGGCATCCTGCCACGCGGTGTCGTTTTCCACGCGCACGCTGTAGCCGCGGCGGCTGACGAGGCGGAGCCCGCCGCGGCTGTCATCGCTGCGAGTCGGGGCGCCCGCGAGTACTTCAATTTCCTGCACCTCGGCAGCCGCGTTCTGCGGCAACGGTTGTTGGAACGAGCGCGGTCTCATGTCGGCCTGCCCTCCGGCAGCTTGTGTCGGGGCCGGAGCCATTGTCGTGCGTATGCGTGGTTCCGCGCCGGCTCCGACGGTGTGCCGCGATCACCGGTGCTTTCGCAACGCTCCGCGGCATGTCTGCCGCGATCGGCGGTTGCCGGGGCCAGCCGGGCGGACTGCCGGTGCGGAGATCGGAAGCTGTTTTTAGAGAGCTAGCGTGGCGATTACCGGCGCGTGGTCGCTCGGCTGTTCGCGACGGCGCGGCTCGATATCGATCGTGCAGGCGGTACACAGCGGCGCGAGTGGCTGCGAGAGCAGCACGTGATCGATGCGCAGGCCCATTTTTCGGCGGAATGCGAGCATGCGGTAGTCCCACCACGAGTAGCTCCGCTCAGGCTGATCGAACAGCCTGAAACTGTCGACGAGCCCGAGCGCCTGCAGATCGCGGAAGGCCTGCTTCTCCGGTTCGGAAAAGAGCACCTGTCCGGCCCACGCCTGAGGATCGTGTACATCACGGTCCTCGGGCGCGATGTTGAAGTCGCCGGCCAGCGCGAGCTTCGGATGGCGCGTCATCTCGTCGCGCAGCCATGCCGCGAGTGCAGCGATCCAGCGCAGCTTGTAGGCGTACTTGTCGCTGCCGACCGACTGGCCGTTCGGAAAGTACGCGCAGACAACGCGCAGCGGCCCGACGGTCGCAGCGATCAAGCGCTTCTGCGTGTCCTCGTAGCTCGCCGGCAGTGCCGACACCACGTCGGTCGGCGCGGGCATCGTCTCCCGCCGAGTCAGCAGCGCCACACCGTTGTAGGTCTTCTGGCCGGCGAATGCGGCGGCATAGCCGGCCTCATCGAGTGCTGCGACCGGAAACTGTTCGTCGACGAGCTTGGTTTCCTGCAGGCAGATGATGTCGGCGCGGTGCGCGGCGAGCCAGTCGAGAAGGTGCGTGAGACGGACCTTGAGCGAGTTAACGTTCCAGGTCGCTAGCGTGACTGTCATTGCGAGAGCCCATCCCGGTACTTCCGTGGAGGACTCTATTTTGCCGCGGGTGGCGGGGCGGCCTTCTGTGTCAGCGGGCGAGCCGGCTCCTGCTTGAAGCTCGGCGGCAACATCGATTTCTGCGGGTAACCGGTCGCGTCGAGGCCGTTGTTCCAGTCGTCCGGGTTAAATGCGAGCAGCGGCTGGTTACCGAGCGTCATGACCGGCACGCCCTCGGCGCCGGTGGCGCGCTTCAGTTCCATCGCGTCGTCGCCCGACTCGATCGTGCGTTCGGCAAATGGAATGCCACGCTTCATCAGGAAGTCGCGCGCGGTAACGCATGCCGGGCAATTCTTCGACGTGAACAGCATCACCGGAAAATTCGATGCCGCGCGCCGCACCTGGTAAGGCAGCAGTGATTGCGTCTGCTCGCCGATCATCAGCAGGTCGATCTTCAGCACGTTCTGCGCGTCCGGCGGCGGCCGGTCGCCGTAATTGATCTGCGCTCGGTAGTCGGTCCAGCGGAAGAGCACGCGGGAGTCGCCCGATGTCGGCGTTTCCAGCGAGGCAACCTGCGCCTGCAGGGCGAGAACGAAGATTCCGGCGTAAAGACTGGTCAGCATCATGGAGGTGTCGGCGGATCGTGATCGTGTGGAGTCAACGCACAGTGGCGGGCGCAATCTGGTTCGCAGGTCCGCTGGCGCGCGCAACCAACGGTTCCGGAGCCTCGGCGCGATAGCCCGGCGGCAGTTTCGATTCGGCCGGATAGCCGGCGGCGTCGAGGCCGTGGGTCCAGTCGGCGCCGTTGAAACCGACCAGGCGATCGCGACCGAGCGTCAGCACCGGCACTTTGTCGCTGCCGGTCAGCCGCCTCAGCACTTCAAGATCGTCAGGCGCGTCGACGGTGCGCTCGATATAGGGCACGCCTCGCTGGCGCAGGAACACGCGCGCGTTGTCGCACGCAGCGCATTCATCGCTGGTGTAGAGCACGGCAGGATGCTGCGCAGTGGCACGACGCAACTCGAAGGGCAGCGCCGAGCCCGGGTCGAGAACGCTCACTGGCGCACGCGAATCGACGCGCTGCAGATCGCGCGCATCGCCCGGCGGGAAATCGCCGTAGTTGACCTGCCCCGACGCGTCGCGCCAGCGGTACTGCGCGTCGGCGACGCCTGCGGCCAACAGCATCAGCATTCCCAGCGCGGCCACACCACCAGCCTTCATGGCGCCTCTTGGTTGATCATCCCGTGGTGACGCAGCAGCGCGTCGATCGAGGGCTTGCGGCCGCGGAATGCAACGAACGACTGCATGGCCGGGCGACTGCCCCCGACCGCGAGGATCTCGTCGCGAAACCGGGCCCCAACGCGGGGATCCAGCCCGCCCGCTTCTTCGAACGCCGCATACGCATCGGCCGACAGCACTTCGGCCCATTTGTAGGAGTAGTAGCCTGCCGCGTAGCCCCCGCCGAAGATGTGCGAGAAAGCGTGTGGAAAACGGTTGTATTCCGGCGCCGGCAGCACGGCCACCTCCTGCCGCACCTGGCGCAGCAGCGCCAGCACCGCGTCTTCGGAGGTCGGCGGCATCCCGGCGTGCAGCAGCATGTCGAACAGCGCGAACTCGATCTGGCGCATCGTGTAATAGCCGGTCTGGAAGTGCCGCGCCGCGATCATGCGGTCGTAAAGCCCCCGCGGCAGCGTTGCGCCGGTCTCGACATGGCCGGTCAGCAGTTGCAGCGGCTCCCATTCCCAGGCGAAGTTCTCCATGAACTGGCTTGGCAGCTCGACCGCGTCCCACTCGACGCCGTGGATTCCGGCCACCGCGGGTTCGTCCACTTGCGTGAGCATGTGATGCAGCCCGTGGCCAAACTCGTGGAACAAGGTCAGCACTTCATCGTGCCGGAACGTCGCCGGCCGGCCGCCGCTCGGCCGTGCGAAATTGCAGGTCAGATAGGAGACCGGCGTCGCGAGCGCTCCACGGCGTGCGCGACGGCTGCGAGCATCGTCCTGCCACGCGCCGCCCTGCTTGTGCTCGCGCGCGTATAGGTCCAGGTAGAACTGCCCGACGAGCCGGCCGCGCGCGTCATCGATCCGGTAGACGCGCACTTCGGGATGCCAGGTTGGGGCATGGTCGCCGCGGACCACCACGCCGAACAGCGTCTCGATCACCCTGAAAAGGCCTGCGAGCACGCACGACTCGGTGAAATAGGCTTTGAGTTCCTGGTCCGAATACGCGTAGCGCGCTTCGCGCAGCTTCTCGCTCGCGTAGCTGAAGTCCCACGGCTGCAGATCGGCGATCCCGAGTTCCTGCGCCGCGAACCCGCGCAGTTCGTCGATGTCGCGCTGCGCATACTGTCGCGCACGGCCGGAAAGGTCGCGCAGAAACCGCAGTACCTCGTCCGGGCTCTCGGCCATCTTGGCGACCAGAGAAACCTCGGCGTGGCTCCCGTAGCCCAGTAACCGGGCGCTCTCGCTGCGCAGTCGCAGCAGCTCGACGATCAATGGCCCGTTGTTCCAGGCCGGGTTGCCGTATTCGGAGGCGCGGGTGACGTAGGCGCGATAGAGTTGTTCGCGCAGCGACCGGTCATCGGCGTAGTCGAGGACGGCCGAATAGCTCGGGTACTGCAGCGTGAGCTTGTAACCGGTTTTCCCGTTGGCCTGCGCCGCTTCACGAAACGCCTGCAAGGCGTCCTCAGGCACTCCGGCCAGCGCTTCGCGATCGGCGATATGAAGCGCAAAGGCGTTGGTCGCATCGAGCACGTTCTCGGCGAAGCGCGTCGCGAGCTGCGACTGCCGCTCGCGCAGTTCGCGAAACCGCTGTTTCTGCGCGTCCTCCAGCTCGGCGCCCCCGAGCCTGAAGTCGCGCAGCTCGTTTTCGACAATGCGGCGACGCGCGGCAGGCCACCGGGCGAAATCGGGCAACGCCGCGAGCGCCTTGTAGCGCGCGTGGAGCGCTTCGTTCTGCGACAGCTCGGTCCAGAAGGCGGTGAGACGCGGATGATTGGCGTTGTACTGGGCCCGCAACTGCGGCGTGTCGACAACGGCGTTCATGTGCGCAACCGCGCTCCAAGCCCGCCCCAGCCGGTCGGCGGCCTCATCGAGCGGCTCGACGATGGCTTCCCAGCTGACCGGAGCATCGGCTCGTGCGGCGATCGCCACTGCTGCGCGGGCGTCGGCCAATAGCGCGTCGATCGCGGCTGTCACGTGCTCCGGTCTGATCGCGTCGAAGCGCGACAGGCCGTCAAAATTGAGCAGTGGATTGGGCTTCATCACGCGCTCTTCCAACGGTCCGCCACTATCGCAGCAGCCCGGCGCGTCGCTCAGCGGCCTCGACGGTGTTTACGAGCAGCATCGTGATCGTCATCGGGCCGACGCCGCCAGGCACTGGCGAGATCCAGCCCGCGACTTCGCGCACGGCTTCGAAGTCGACGTCGCCGGCAAGCTTGCCTTCCGGGGTGCGGTTGGTGCCGACGTCGATGACGATCGCGCCGGGCTTCACCATGTCGGCCGTCACGAGGTCGCGGCGGCCGACAGCCGCGACGAGGACGTCGGCCTGGCGAGTGATCGCGCCGAGGTTGCGCGTCTTGCTGTGGGCGATCGTCACGGTGGCGTTCGCTGCCAGCAGCAGCAGCGCCATCGGCTTGCCCACCATGTTGGAGCGGCCGATAACGACGGCATGCGCGCCCTCGAGCACGGTGCCGGTGTGTTCGAGCATTTTCATGATGCCGTAGGGCGTGCACGAGCGAAAGCGCGGCACGCCCATCAGCGTGAGACCGGCGTTGGTCGCATGCAATCCGTCGACGTCTTTGTCGAGAGCAATGGTCTCGACGACTCGCTGCGCATCGATGTGCCGCGGCAGCGGCAGTTGCACGAGGATGCCGTGCAGCGCCGGATCGGCGTTCAGTTCGGCGATACGGGCCAGCAGGTCGCTCTCGCTGATGTTGGCTGGCAGCCGGTCGGCAAGCGAACGGATGCCTACATCCTCGCAGGCCTGGACCTTGTTGCGCACGTAGACAGCGGAAGCCGGATCGTCACCGACCAGCACCACCGCGAGACCGGGCGGCTGGCCCGCCGCGGCCGCGCGCGCGATGCGGGCGGGCAGGCTCGAACGAATGGACGCGGCAAGAGCCTTGCCGTCGATGATGCGTGCGGTCATGTCGGTGGAATTCGCTGCGCCAGTTGAGCGGGACGCTGCGCAGTTTACCGATGGGGCCCGGCCGCTACTGCCGCAAACCACCTCCGGCGAGCACGGTACGCATCAGATCGGCCACGGTGTTGGCGTTCAACTTGCTCATGATGTTGGCGCGATGCGCCTCGACGGTCTTGATCGAGATGCCGAGGTCATCGGCGATCTGCTTGTTAAGCCGGCCGGCCACGATGCGCTCCAGCACCTGCTGCTCACGCGCCGTGAGCCTGCTCATCAGCGATTCGTTGAGACGACGGTTCTCGCTTTCGACCGCGCGGACGCGCGCCTCGTCGAGCATCCGCTCGACGAGAGCTTTCAGCGCAGCCTGGTCGAACGGCTTCTCGATGAAGTCGACCGCGCCTTTTTTCATCGTCGATACCGCCATCGGCACGTCGCCGTGGCCGGTGATGAAGATGATCGGGTACGAGGCTTTGCGCGCGATCAACTCGTCCTGCAGTTGCAGGC
This sequence comes from Burkholderiaceae bacterium, assembly GCA_035255845.1. GTDB lineage: Bacteria > Pseudomonadota > Gammaproteobacteria > Burkholderiales > Burkholderiaceae_F > JALORV01. The sequence goes on from DATEZE010000031.1 coordinate 17,195, forward strand.
CGCTCATTCCCGGCATGCGGACGTCGATGATCGCGACGGCGATTGCTTCGGGATCGTATCCGGTCAGGAATTTTTCGGCGCTCTCAAAACCGATGACGCGGTAGCGGCTGGCTTCGAGCAGCCATTGCAGCGAGTCGCGCACGGCGTCGTCGTCGTCGACGACATACACGACGCCCAGGACGTCCTGCGTATGCATCGGGTCACCTGCTGCTGGACTGGCGCGCATTTTGTTCGAGCGTCTCTGCGGTCGCAAGCGGAAGCGTGAAGCGGAAGACGGTTCCCCCGCCGGGATTGTCCTCGAGCGTGAGCCGGCCCTGATGAAATTCGACGATCGAACGGCAGATGTTCAGTCCCATGCCCATGCCATCCGATTTCGTGCTGAAAAACGGCTGGAACAGGCTCGCGCGGTGCTCAGGTGGTACGCCGCAGCCGTGATCGATCACAGCGAACTCGGCCATGTCGTCGACCTGCTGCACGACGAGATCAATGTGCCGGGTGACGGCACCGTCCATCGCGTCGATCGAATTTTTCAACAGGTTCAGCAGCAACTGCTCGACGAGGATCGGATCGACGTCGAGGGCGGGCAGGTCTGGCGGCATGCACGTGCGGATCGCGATCTGCTTCTTTGCCGCCTCGATTTCTGCAAAGCCGATCGCGTCCTCGACGATGCGCGTCACCGGCGTCGGACGGCGTCGCGGCTCGGCGCGCTTCACGAACTCTCTGATGCGGCGGATGATGTTACCGGCGCGCTGCGCCTGGCCCGCGGTCTTCTCGAGCGCCGGCAGCAGTTCCACAGCCGCGACGTTGCCATCGCGCAGACGTGAGACCGTTCCGAGGCTGTAGTTGCTGATCGCCGTCAGTGGCTGGTTCAGTTCGTGAGCGAGCGACGATGCCATCTCGCCCATTGTCATCAGGCGCGATGTCAGCTGCACCTTCTCCTGCTGCTGGCGCACGATTTCCTCGGTCGCCTTGCGGTCGCTGACGTCCGTAGCAATCTGCAGCCGCACGAGGCGGCCGTCGACCCAGCGGATCTCGCGCGTGCGCACGTCGAACCAGCGCTTCAGCTCAGAGTCGTAGGTCTCGCCGGCACCGCTGCCATGCAGGACGAGTCCGCGCTGCAGACGCAGATGGCCTCCCGCATCCTGATAGAGCGTGCGATAGCCGCGGTTGGCAAAGAGCAGTTCAGCGCCGGCGGCATCCGCATTTGGCGCGACTACCGATACGGCGTCGTCCAATGATTGCAACACCGTGGTGAAACGCTCGTGTGCGGCCGCAAGTGCAGCGCTGATGCGCTTGGGTTCGGTGATGTCGGCCATCGCCGTCATCCATCCCAGTTGCTCGCCGTCGTCGGAAAGCAGTGGGGACCCATACAGGCGCGCATCGAACAGCGATCCGTCGCCGCGCTGCACCTCGAGTTCGAATCCGCTGGCGGGGGCTTTGCCCTCCAACAGGGCCTTCAGGGCTGCCTCGTGCCCGGCGTACTGTTCCGGCGGCCAGTAGGGCAACGGTGCGCCGCGTCCAACGAGGTCGGTCACTTGCCAGCCGGTCATCTGGCAGAACGCTGCGTTGACGTGACGGATCACGCCGAGTCGGTCGATTACCGCGAGCCCGGTGGCCAGTGAATCTTCCATAGCACGTCTGAATGCGGTCTCCGCGCGCAGGGCGCGTTCGACGCGGGCCTGCCGGGCATCGCGCCGCATTAGCGCGATCAGCGTGACAAGCACCGCGATCGTCAGTCCGGCGACGACCCATGCCAATGCATGGCTCATCAGCGGCGCCCGCACCCGGAATGCCGAGGCCTGCAGCGTCACAGCGTCGGGGAGCAGATAAATCGGCACTTCGTAGACGAGTGCGTCCTCGGGTGTCGCACTTGCCGTCGTCGAGGCCAAGGGACTGCTGGAGTCCGCCAGCAGGCTGACCCGATAGCGCAGCGCGACGTCCGGTGCGACCGAGCGGCGCAGTAGTTCCGGAAGAGACACCCGCGCCACGACTGCGCCGCGATATCGGTCGTCGATGACGACCGATGCGACGACATCGGTAAACGGTCCGCCGTTGTCGGCGCCGGCGGAACCGCTCGGATCGTCGTACGTCGGAGATAAGACTGAGGAGTTTGCATCGCGGGCGCTGTTGATCGCCGCCACGACTCGCTCGGACGTGAGGCGTGTATCGGGCAGGCGCACGGATTCGCCGAGCGGTCCCGGCGAAGCGACCGAACGAGTCACGCGCATTGTCGAATCAACTACGGCAATGTGGACTACCTCGGGCCGTAGCACCATCGTGTCGCGCGCGGCCACGACGAACCTCCGCTCCGGCCGGTCGACGGCGGCATCGCGTGCCAGCGCGCTCGTTGCTTCGCTGATGGCCTGCAGCCGCAGGGACAACGACTGCGCCATCGTGTCCGTGTCCCGATGCAACGCGTCCCGTTGCAACGCGCGATCCTCGTTGATCAGCAGATAGGCGATTCCGGCACTGAGTGCGACGACCAGGGCTATCGCGATCAGCGGGACGAAACGTGCAAGATCGACGCGCTCGACTTGGGCCCGCGCCAGGCGGTCGAACGCCAGTTGGACAGCGTCGGGTGGAGGCGAGGCGGCGGGAGGAGCGGAGTCGACGGTAGGCACTGGCGCAGCATCTCCCCGCAATGCGGGGCGCGACATATTATCGACAGGCGTACAAAGCTTCTCGCGCTTGGCTTCAAAGCGCCACAGGATACTTCGTATTGTGAAATAGCATGCCATATTTTGAAAATCAGCTGGAAAGCTGATATCGTGATTTTCCAAATCAGGCCGCGCTCAGATCGCGCGGTCGGTGCTTCAACCGCCACGTCGGGAGACAGCAACGATGTCCGCAATTCCCAAGGCAGCCAATGACCCCGACACGCTCGAGACTCAGGAATGGCTCGATGCTCTCGAAACCGTCCTTGAACGCGAGGGTGCCGAGCGCGCACACTTTCTGCTCGAAGCGCTGATCGACAAGGCGCGCCGTTCCGGCGCGCATATCCCGTACTCGGCGAACACCGCCTACATCAACACGATTCCGCCGCACCTCGAGGAACATTCCCCGGGTGATCCGGTGCTCGAGGAGCGAATCCGCTCGTATGTGCGCTGGAACGCGATGGCGATGGTCGTGCGGGCCAACCGTGGCGAAGGCGACCTCGGTGGCCACATCGCCAGTTATGCGTCGGTCAACACGCTCATGGAGATCGGTTTCAACCATTTCTGGCGCGCTCCGAGCGCGGATTTCGGTGGCGACCTGATCTACATTCAGGGGCACTCGGCGCCAGGGGTCTACGCGCGGGCGTATCTAGAAGGGCGTCTGACCGAGTCACAGCTTGACAACTTCCGCCGCGACGTCGACGGCAAAGGCGTCACTTCGTATCCGCATCCAAAGCTGATGCCGGAGTTCTGGCAGTTCCCGACAGTGTCGATGGGGCTCGGCCCGATCCAGGCGATCTACCAGGCCCGCTTCCTCAAGTACCTGCACGCACGCGGCATCGCCAACACCGAGGGGCGCAAGGTCTGGGTGTTCTGTGGCGACGGCGAGATGGACGAGCCGGAGTCCCTCGGCGCGATCGGACTGGCTTCGCGGGAGAAGCTGGATAACCTGATCTTCGTCGTCAACTGCAACCTGCAACGCCTCGACGGGCCGGTGCGCGGCAACGGCAAGATCATCCAGGAGCTCGAGGGCGGGTTCCGCGGCGATGGCTGGAACGTGATCAAGGTCATCTGGGGGTCGTACTGGGATCCGCTGCTCGCGCGCGACCACGAGGGACGCCTGCTGCGCGTGATGGAAGACACCGTCGACGGCGAGTACCAGAACTTCAAGGCGAACGACGGTGCCTTCGTTCGCAAAAACTTCTTTGGCAAGGACCCGAAACTGCTCGAGGTGGTCTCGCGCATGTCAGATGACGACATCTGGCGCTTGAATCGCGGCGGCCATGATCCGCACAAGATCTACGCCGCGTACGCCGCCGCGATGAAGCACAAGGGGCAGCCGACCGTGATCCTGGCGAAGACCGTCAAGGGTTACGGCATGGGCAAGGTCGGCGAAGGCAAGAACCCGACGCACCAGCTGAAGAAACTCGACACGACGGCGATCCGCGAATTCCGCGACCGCTTCGCGATCCCGGTAAGCGACGACAAGCTTGAGGACGTGCCGTATTTCAAGCCGGGGGAAGAATCGGCGGAGATGAAGTATTTGCAAGAGCGGCGTCGCGTACTGAACGGTTATCTGCCGCAACGCCGCCGAACGGCCGACGAAAAGATTGCCGTGCCTGCGCTCGACATCTTTGCGCCGGTGCTTGAGCCCACCGCTGAAGGACGCGAGATCTCGACGACGCAGGCGTTCGTTCGATCGCTGAACCAGCTGGTGCGCGACAAGACCATCGGCCCGCGCGTCGTGCCGATCATCCCGGACGAGGCGCGCACGTTTGGGATGGAAGGCATGTTCCGCCAGCTCGGCATCTATTCGTCGCAGGGACAGCTTTACGAGCCGGTCGACCGCGACCAGGTGATGTACTACCGCGAGGACAAGGCCGGCCAGATCCTGGAGGAGGGGATCAACGAAGCCGGAGCGATGTGCTCGTGGATCGCCGCCGCGACCTCGTATTCGACCAACAACCGCATCATGGTGCCGTTTTACATCTTCTATTCGATGTTCGGCTTCCAGCGGGTCGGCGATCTTGCATGGGCCGCCGGCGACATGCAGGCGCGCGGCTTCCTGCTCGGTGCGACCGCGGGCCGCACCACGCTTAATGGCGAAGGGCTGCAGCACCAGGACGGGCACTCTCACCTGATGAGCGCGACGATTCCGAACTGCATCAGCTACGACCCGACGTACGCACATGAGCTCGCGGTCATTCTTCATCGAGGCTTGAAGCGCATGGTGGAAAACCAGGAGAACGTCTGGTACTACCTGACGCTGATGAACGAGAACTATCCGCAACCTGGCCTGAAGAAGGGACAGGAGGACGGCATCCTGCGCGGTATGTATCTGCTGCGCGAGGGGCCGGCCGGCAGCGGGATGGGCAAATCGATACCGCGGGTTCAGCTGCTCGGCAGCGGCACGATCCTGCGCGAGGCGATCGCAGCCGCGGACATGCTCGAGAAGGATTGGGGCGTAGCCGGCGACGTCTGGAGCGTGACGAGCTTCACCGAATTGCGGCGCGATGGCATCGATGCCGAACGGTGGAGCATGCTGCATCCGACCGAGAACGCGCGCAAGCCGTACGTTACGCAACAACTTGAACGTACCGCCGGCCCGATCGTCGCGACCAGTGATTACGTGCGGTTGTTCGCGGACCAGATCCGGCCGTACATCCCGCGCAGCCGCAGCTATACGGTGCTTGGCACCGACGGATTCGGACGGTCCGATACGCGCGAGAAGCTGCGCGAGTTCTTCGAGGTCGACCGCCACTATGTTGTCGCGGCGGCCTTGCGGGCGCTGGCCGATGAGGGCGTCGTGCCGGTCGCCAAGGTTGTCGAAGCGATCCGCAAGTACGGCATCGATACGGAGAAGCGCAACCCTGCAACCGTCTAGAGCCCGGGCCGGCGCGCGCTCGTGTGCCGCCGGCCGTGACTACAACGAATACGAAAGGGCCGAGGAGATGGGCCAACGCGTCGAAGTGCAGGTCCCCGACATTGGCGACTTCAAGGACGTCGAGGTGATCGAGGTTCTGGTGAAGCCCGGCGACACGGTCAAGCCGGAGCAGTCGCTGATCACCGTCGAGAGCGACAAGGCGTCGATGGAGATTCCTTCGTCGGCCGGCGGAGTGGTGAAAGAGTTGAAGGTCAAGCTCGGTGACAAGGTCTCGCAGGGCTCGCTTGTCGTTGTGCTCGAAGCCGACGCGGCCGAGCCGTCTGCTCCGCCCGCGGCCGTGTCGAAGTCGCCGGCTCCGGCGCAGGCTCAGCCTCAGGCTTCGGCGCCCGCACCCGCGCCAGCGCCGGCAGCGGCCGCCGCAACTGCGGCCGGCGGCACGTTTGAAGTGCAGGTCCCCGACATTGGCGACTTCAAGGACGTCGAGGTGATCGAGGTCCTGGTGAAGCCCGGCGACACGGTCAAGCCGGAGCAGTCGCTGATCACCGTGGAGAGCGACAAGGCGTCGATGGAGATTCCGTCGTCAGCCGGTGGCGTCGTGAAAGAGCTGAAGGTCAAGATCGGCGACAAGGTCTCGCAGGGCAGCCCGATCGCGCTTCTCAGCGGCGCCACAGGCGCGGCACCGGCTGCGCCGTCGCCATCGTCCACCGCAGCCGCGCCGGCCCCGGTGCCTGCGGCTGGGGAGGCGCCGAAATCCACGGCGTTTGCCACTGAGATGGGTGCGCGGCCGCAGCCGCTCGACCTCGGCCCCGCGCCCGGCTCGAAGCCGCATGCCTCACCCTCGGTGCGAAAGTTCGCACGCGAGCTTGGTGTCGAGCTCGCACAGGTGCGCGGCAGCGGTGCCAAGGGCCGCGTCACCGTCGAGGATGTGCGCGAACACGTCAAGGCCGTCATGACGGGCGGAGCCCGTCCGGCCGCGGCGCCGCCAGCGGCAGGCTCTGGTCTCGGCCTCAATCTGCCGGCGTGGCCGATCGTGGACTTTGCGAAGTTCGGCCCGATCGAGCGCGTCGAGATGTCGCGCATCCGCAGGATCTCAGGACCGGCGTTGTCCCGCAACTGGATCACGATCCCGCACGTCACGAATCATGAGGACGCCGACATTACCGATCTCGAGGCGTTCCGTGTGCAGTTGAACAAGGAGAACGAGAAGGTCAAGGACGTGCCGAAGCTGACGATGCTCGCGTTCCTCATCAAGGCCTGCGTTGCCGCGCTGAAGAAATTCCCGGACTTCAACAGTTCGATCGACCCAGCGGGCGGCGCGATCATCCGCAAGAACTACTGGCACATCGGCTTCGCAGCCGACACGCCGCAGGGGCTGGTCGTGCCGGTTGTCAAGGATGCGGACCGCAAGGGCATCTTCGAGATCGCCCAGGAAACCTCGGCGCTTGCCGCCAAAGCGCGCGACGGCAAGCTGGCGCCGAGCGACATGCAGGGCGGAACCTTCTCAATATCCTCGCTCGGCGGCATCGGAGGCACCTACTTCACGCCGATCATCAACGCTCCCGAAGTTGCAATCCTCGGTGTGTGCCGCTCGACGACGAAGCCTGTGTGGGACGGCAAGCAGTTCGTGCCACGGCTCATCCTCCCGCTGTCGCTATCGTGGGATCACCGGGTCGTCGACGGCGCGGGTGCAGCGCGCTTCAATACGACCCTGGCACAGATCCTCGCGGACTTCCGCCGCGTGCTGCTGTAAACGGGGAGCCGACAGGACGCGGGCGCAGCACGCATGACCACGATCGTCGTCGTGAAAAAGGGCGGGGAGATCGCGATCGCCTCGGACGCACTCGTCACCTTCGGCGAAACCCGGCTGCCACACGGCTACGAGATGAACGAGAAGATTTTCCGCGTACGCGATTCGTACCTCGGCCTCGCGGGCAGTACCGCGCACTTCTCGGTCTTCGCGCAGGCGCTGACGCACCTTGGCGAAGAAGTGCAACTGCATAGCCGCCAGGAGATCTTCAATACCTTCCAGCGGCTGCACCCGGTTCTGAAAGAGCGGTTTTTTCTCAATCCGAAGGAGGAGGACGGCGATCCCTACGAGTCGTCGCAGATCACCGCGTTGATTGCGAATGCGAGCGGCATCTACGGCGTCTACTCGTACCGCGAAGTCTTCAGCTTCGATCGCTTCTGGGGTATCGGCTCGGGGCGCAACTTCGCGCTCGGCGCGATGTACGCGGTCTACGAGCGGACGGCCTCGGCGCGCCGCATCGCCGAGATCGGCGTCAGGGCCGGGGCCGAGTTCGACAAGAGCTCGTCACTGCCCGCACGCGTGTTCAGCATTGCAATTGTCGGCAGCGGCGGCGAGTCATGAGGTCACTGCGCGGCAGCGGTGACCGGGCCATCTGATAGGGACGCCGTTCAGCGTCAAGAGGACGAAATGAAATCACTGATCGACGTCGTGGTACCCGACATCGGCGACTTCAAGGACGTCGAGGTGATCGAATTGCTGGTGAAGCTGGGCGACACGGTCAAGCCGGAGCAGTCACTGATCACCGTCGAGAGCGACAAGGCGTCGATGGAGATTCCATCGTCAGCCGGTGGCGTCGTGAAAGAGTTGAAAGTCAAGATCGGCGACAAGGTTTCGCAGGGCAGCGCGATCCTCGTGCTCGAGGCGTCTTCAGCGAGCCCGGCGCCGCCCGCGGCCGAGCGTGCGGCCGCCCCGGCTGCCAAAGG
>DATEZE010000032.1:0-23068 GCA_035255845.1 Burkholderiaceae bacterium
TAATCGCGCGTGTAGCCGTACCCGCCGTGAACCTGGATCGCGAGCGCATTGCCTTCGAGGCACCATTGCGACGGCCAGCTCTTCGCTATCGGCGTCAGAATGTCGAGCAGCAGCGTTGCTTCGGTGCGATCGGTTTCGTCCTCAGCCGTCCGCTCCTCGTCGATCAGTCGCGCGCAGAAGAGGTTGAGGGCAAGCGCGCCTTCGGCGTAGCTCTTCTGCGCCAGCAGCATGCGCTTGACGTCGGCGTGCTGGACGATCGGCACTTGAGACTGCTGCGGATCCTTGCCGGTCGGCCCCACTGGCCGGCCTTGTGGCCGGTTGCGTGCATAGTCCAGCGCATGCAGATAAGCGGTGTAGCCGAGCATGGCCGCACCCAGGCCGACGCCGACTCGCGCCTCATTCATCATATGGAACATCGCGGCGAGGCCGCGACCGGGTTCGCCGACGAGATAGCCGACCGCGCCGGCGCGGCCGTGCGGCCGGAAACGGCCCTCGCCGAAGTTGAGCAGACAGTTGCTCGTGCCGCGGTAGCCCATCTTGTGATTCAACCCCGCGAGTACGACGTCGTTGCGTTCGCCAACCTTTGCGTAAGCGCCCGCGCCCGTCCCCCCAACCGCAACGAGGTACTTCGGGACGATGAACAGCGAGATACCGCGCGTGCCGGCCACCGGACGACCGTCCGGCGCGGGAATCTTCGCCAGCACCAGGTGCACGATGTTTTCCGCCAGTTCGTGCTCGCCGGCCGAGATCCACATCTTGTTGCCGGTCAACCGGTACTGCGCGCCCAGCGGCGAATCGCATTCGAACTCGGCGCGCGTCACGACATCCGACAGCGACGATCCTGCCTGCGGCTCGGACAGGCACATCGTGCCGAAGAAGCGGCCCTCGAGCTCAGGGCGCACGAAGGCGTCAACCTGCGCGGACGAGCCATGCGCAAGCAGCAGGTTGGCGTTGGCCACCGTCAGCAAGGCGTAGCTCGAAGTCGCGACGTTGGCGCCCTTGAAATAGGCAAATGCCGCCTTCGCGACCGTGATCGGCAGCTGCATGCCGCCGAGCTCCTCCGCCTGCTCAGCCGCCATCAGGCCCGCCGCAACGAAGGCGTCGAGCGCCTGCGCCACCTCGGGAATCAAGTGGACCTTCTCACCGTCGAAGCGTGGCTCTTCCAGATCGCTCTTGCGCGCGTGCGGAGCGAACAGATCGGTCGCGATCCGCTCGGCCGTGTCGAGCGCAGCTTCGAAGGTTTCGCGTGAGTGGGCGGCGTAGCGCGGCCGTTGCGTCAGCGCTTCGACGTTTAACCATTCGTACAACAGGAACGCAAGGTCCCGCCGCGAAACGATGCGCTCCATCGGCGTCTACTTCGACCAGCGGCCCTGGCTCGCCGCCTCGACCAGCAGCGGCGCGGGCTGCCAGAACGCGGGGTCGGCATATCTGTTGTCGGCGAAGCGCCGCATCGCGGCGACGACCTTTTCAAGGCCGACCGCCTGCGCGTGGAACATCGGTCCGCCCTTCGCCGCCGGGAAACCATATCCCGCGAGGTAGACGACATCTATGTCGCTCGCCCGCAGCGCGATCCCCTCTTCAAGGATGCGCGCGCCTTCGTTGACGAGCGCAAAGATGCAGCGCTGCACGATTTCCTCGGCAGGGATCGTCCGTGGCGCCATGCCGATCTCGGCGCGATACTTCTCGATCAGTGCATCGATCTCCGGATCTACGAGCGGCGCGCGGCTGCCGGCCTCGTAGCGGTACCAGCCCTTGCCGGTCTTCTGCCCGAGCCGGCCCATTTCCACGACGCGGTCGCCAACGCGGCTGTAGCTGAGGTGCGGCTTCTCCACATAGCGTCGCTGCCGGATCGCGTAGCCGATGTCCATGCCCGCCATGTCGTACATCGCGAACGGGCCCATCGCCATGCCGAACTTCGTCAGTGCCGCGTCGACCTGCTGCGGCGATGCGCCCTCGTCGATCAGGAACAGCGACTGGCGGATGTACTGCTCGAGCATGCGGTTGCCGATGAAGCCGTCGCAGACCCCCGAAACCACGCTGACCTTTTTCAGCCGCTTGCCGAGCTGCATGACGGTGGCCAGCACGTCCTTGCCGGTCTTCTTCGCGCGCACGACCTCGAGCAGCCGCATCACGTTGGCCGGACTGAAAAAATGCGTGCCGATTACGTCCTGCGGCCGCGAGGTGGCGGCAGCGATCTGGTCGACGTCGAGCGTCGACGTATTCGTCGCCAGGATCGCGCCACGCTTCATGACGGAGTCGAGTTTCGCGAACACGTCCTGCTTCACAACCATGTCCTCGTAAACTGCCTCGATCACGATGTCGGCGTCGGCGACCGCGTTGAAGTCCGCCGTTGGCGTCAGCAACGCCACGCGTTGCGCAACCTGCTCCGCAGTCATGCGGCCTTTCTTCGCAGTCGCCTCCCAGTTGGCGCGGCAGGCGGCGAGTCCCCGGTCGAGCGCAGCACGGTCTTTCTCGTAGACGGTGACCGGGATGCCGGCGTTGGCGAAGCTCATCGCGATGCCGCCGCCCATCGTGCCGAATCCGAGCACTGCCGCCTTGCGGATGATCCGCGTCGCCGTGCCTTCTGGCATATCGGGGATCTTGGCCGCGGCACGCTCCGCAAAGAAGGCATGGCGCAGCGCGTTCGACTCCGCCGACTGCACCAACTCGATGAAGAAGCTGCGTTCGCGCGCGAGGCCTTCGTCGAACGGCATGATGACGGCGGCCTCGACGGCGTCGACGCATCGGCTGGGCGCGGGCAGTCCACGCGCCTGCTTGGCGACTTCGGCGCGCGCCGCGCCGAATAAGTTCTCTACGCTGATACCGGCCGGCAGCGCAGCAGTCATGTCGCGCAGGCGCGGATGGGCGCCGCGCCCTGTCACTTCGGCTGCAAACTTCAGCACGTCAGCGAAAGAGTCGCGCGACACGATGCGTTCGACCAAGCCGCCTGCCTGAGCCTCCTTCGCGCTGATCGGATCGCCGCTGACGATCATGCGCAGGCTCTTTTCGGCTCCGACCGCGCGCGGTAGCCGCTGCGTGCCCCCTGCGCCGGGCAGCAGTCCGATCTTCACTTCAGGCAGGCCAAGCGTCGCGTCGGGCGTGGCGATGCGGTAGTTGCAGCCGAGCGCAAGTTCCAGTCCGCCGCCCATGCAGACGCCATTGATGGCGGCGATCACCGCCTTCGGCGAGCGCTCGATCGCCTCGATCAGCTGCAGCAGATTCGGCTCGGCCAGCGCAGCCGGCGTGTTGAACTCGCGGATGTCCGCGCCCCCGGAAAACACGCGGTCGGTGCCGGTGATGATGATGGCCCGCACCGCGCGGTCGTCCAGCGCGCGCTCGAGGCCTTCGATCAGCGCTCTGCGCGTCGCATGGCCGAGCCCGTTGACCGGCGGGTTGTCGATCTGCAGCACGGCGACATCGCCGCGGCGCTCGTAGTGCGTGGTCATGGAACGGACTCCAGGTTCAGGGCTGTGGGTTCAGACGATCGAAAGCGCTCGCGCCGACTGCGCGGAACTCAAGCTCCGCAGCGAACTGTGCAGATGCCCGCCATCCTAGACTTCGAGCCACTCCTGGCGGATCAGCCTGTTGGCCTTCAGTTCATCCGGAGAGCCGTGAAACACCATATGTCCGTGCCCCATCACGTACACGCGCTGCGAAATCTGCATGGCAATGGTGAGCTTCTGTTCGATCAGCAGTATCGAGACACCGCGTCCGCGCAGTTCGCGCAGGAAGCTGGCGACCAGTTCCACGATCATCGGCGCGAGTCCCTCGGTGGGCTCATCGATGATGACCAATTCAGGATCTCCCATCATGGTACGCGCCAACGTGAGCATCTGTTGCTCGCCGCCGGACAGCACGCCGGCATGCGTGCGCGCACGCTCTTGCAGCCGTGGAAACAGGCGGTAAACATCGCGATAAGTCCAAGCTGACTTGCGTCCTCGCTTGACGCCGAGTTTCAGATTCTCCTCGACCGTCAGCGTCGGAAAGATCTCGCGGTTCTCCGGCACGTAGCCGATGCCACGATGCGCGACCTCGAAGGTCTTTAGCCGCATCAGGTCGTGCGAGCGGAATTCGACGGTGCCGGTTGCGTCGACCAGTCTCATGATCGCCTTGGCCGTCGTTGACCGACCGACGCCGTTGCGCCCAAGCAGGCTGACGATCTCGCCCTCGCCGACGGTCAGGTCGACGCCGTGCAAAACATGGCTCTTGCCGTAGTAGGCCTGCAGGTTTTCGACCCGCAACAGCGGCGCGCTGCCCAACCCGCTCACGCCACCTCCGTCTGCTGGCCAAGGTAGGCCTCCTTGACCGCTACATTGGCGCGGATCTCCGTCGGCGCGCCGGTCGCGATCACCTGGCCGTAGACGACGACCGAGATGCGGTCTGCCAGGCCGAAGACGACGCTCATGTCGTGCTCGACCATCACCAGCGTGCGACCCTGGGTCACTTCCCGGATCAGTTCGACCGCCCTTCGGCTCTCTGCCCGGCTCATCCCCGCCGTCGGTTCGTCGAGCAAAATCACCTGGGCCCCCCCGGCGATCGTGATGCCGATTTCGAGCGCACGTTGCTCGGCGTAGGTCAGCAGACCTGCCGGCGTGTCGCGCCTACGCTTGAGCCCGACCCGCTGCAGCAGTTCCTCGGCCCGCCCCTCGGCATCGGTGAGCTTGTTCAGGTTCTTCCAGAACGCGTAGCGGTGCCCAAGCGACCACAGCACTGCGCAGCGCAGGTTCTCGAAGACCGAAAGACGGTGGAAGATGTTGGTGATCTGGAAGCTGCGTGCGAGTCCGCGCCGGTTGATCTCGTAGGGCTTGCGGTTGGTGATGTCGTGTCCGTCGAGGCGGATCGTCCCCGCTGATACGCTGAAGCGGCCGCTGATCAGATTGAACAGCGTCGACTTGCCGGCGCCGTTGGGTCCGATGATCGCGTGGCGCTCGCCGTGCGGGACCGCCAGATCGATGCCGCGAATGATTTCGGTACGGCCGAAGCTCTTGCGCACCCCGGCGAGTTCGAGTGCGGGCCCGGTCGCGGCAATGTTGTGGGCGGCTACCGTCGGCGGGTGTGCACTCATGTCGGGTTGTCCCGAATCCAGTCTTCGATTTCAACCTGGATCTCGTCCCAGCACTCGGCAAAGCGACGCCGGTAGTACAGGAAAGCAATCATCCCCGACAGCAGCACGAAGGCAGCCAGCACCCACGGCCCGGGCGTCGAGGTATCCATCGGGATGCCGAAGAGCCGCGTGACCGGTCCTTGTCCGGTGTCTAGCGTGATGTGGTAAGTGAGCTCGATCAGCAGCACGGAACCGAGCGCAGGCACCAGCGATGTGAGGATCAGTCCGATGTAGGGGTCGCGCAGCCGCCTGAACTTGCGGAACTTCATCACACGCAGGTTCATCAGCAGCAGGCTCGACAGCCCACCCGGCGCGAACATCACGAGCAGCACGAAAAAGGCGCCGAGATAGAGCTGCCATGCCTTGGTGAACTCCGACAGCGCGACTGCGAAGAACGTGAAGACGACCGCGCCGAGAATCGGGCCGAAGAAGAAGCCGACGCCGCCCATGAACGCGGCCAGCAGCACGCCGCCGGAACGGGCCGCGTGGAAGAACTCCGAGCCGACAATTTCGAAATTGATCGCAGTCAGCGCACCGGCAATGCCGGCAAAGAAGCTTGACAGGATCAGCATCAGCCAGCGCACGCGCTGCGTGTTGTAGCCGATGAACTCCGCGCGCTCCGGGTTGTCGCGAACCGCATTGGCAATCCGTCCGAGCGGCGTCTGCGTCAGCGCGAACATCGCCACCATGCAGCCGAAGCACCAGACCGCGATTAGCGCATAGACTTGGACTTGCGGACCGAAATTCAGTGCAGGGATACCGAACAGCGGCGGCCCCGCCGTCCGGTTGCCGGTGATCCCGCCTTCTCCGCCGAAAAATCCTGGAAACATCAGCGAGGCGGCGTACATCATCTCGCCGATGCCGAGCGTGATCATCGCGAAGGGCGTTCCGGCGCGGCGCGTCGTCAGGTAGCCGAAGATGACGCCGAAGAACGCGCCGGCCGCGCCGCCCATCAGCGGCAGCAGCGAAACCGGCCAGCCCGTGCGGCCGGCTGCGATCCAGTTCATCGCGTGGATCGCGAAAAATGCGCCGAGGCCGAAGTAGACCGCGTGCCCGAAGCTCAGCATTCCGCTTTGCCCCAACAGCATGTTGTAGCTCAGCGCGAAGATGATCATGATGCCCATCTGCGACATCAGCGTCAGCGCGAAACCCTTCTCGAAAGCAAACGGCAGCAGTGCGAACAGCAGCGCCGTCAGGCCCCAGACGACCCAGCGGCCGAAATTGAGCGGGCGGAAGCGGATTTCGCGCAGTTCCACGAGCGCTCAGTCCTCGCGCGTGCCGAGCAGGCCCTTGGGCCGGACGATCAGGATCACGACCAGCAGCAGGTAAGGCAGCACCGGCGCGACCTGGGACATCGTAAGTTTCAGCACCGGGTACAGCGTCGCGTCGGGAGCCAGTTCAACACCGAGGGCGTGGAGTAGCTTCAGTCCGGTGTAGTCCGACGCCTTGCCGAAGTTCTCCAGCAGTCCGATCAGAAGTGCCGCGATGAAGGCGCCAACGAGCGAGCCCATTCCGCCGACGACGATGACAACGAACACGATCGCTCCGACCGTGCCGGCCATCCCCGGCTCCGTGACGAAGGCGTTGCCGCCGACGACCCCAGCGAGGCCGGCGAGCGCCGAGCCGCCGCCAAAGACCAGCATGAATACGCGCGGCACGTTGTGGCCGAGCGCCTCGACCTGCTGCGGGTGCGTCAGCGCCGCCTGGATCACGAGCCCGATGCGCGTTCGCGTCAGAACCAGCCAGATCGACGCCAGCATGCCGATGGCGACCGCCATCATGAACATGCGGTACTGAGGAAAGGTAATGCCCATCTGTTGCAACCAGGCCACCGGACCGTCGAGTTCGTCGGGCACCCGATAGGCCACCGCGGCGCGGCCCCAGATGACCTGCACCAGCTCGACGATGATGTACGAGAGTCCAAAGGTAAAGAGCAGCTCGGGCACGTGCCCCCACTTGTGCACGCGGCGCAGGCCCCAGCGCTCGACCAGCGCGCCGATGATGAACAGCAGCACGGGGGCTGCCACCAGCGCCGGCCAGAAGCCGAGCCAGAGGGTGAGTTGATAGGCGAAGTAGGCGCCGAGCATGTAGAAGCTGGCGTGGGCGAAGTTGAGCACGCCCATCATCGAGAAGATCAGGGTCAGTCCTGCTGCCAGCATGAACAGCAGCAGGCCGTAGCTCACGCCGTACAGCGCTTGGCTGAGGGTTGCGTCGTACATCAGGGGTCGTGAAAAAAAGACCGGCCCGGTAGGCCGGGCCGGTCGCTTTCCTTCCGGGGAAGCTTACTGCGCCCGCGAGGGCCGCTTCATCTGGCAGCTGGTGGGTTGCGACGCCACGTAGGTCGGGTAGGCGATCTCCGTCTTCCACGTGTAGCCGGTCTTCTCGATGTCATTGCGATTGGGACCGCCCACCTTGGTCCACGATTCGATCCACAGTGGCTGCAGCAGCTGGTGGTCGGTGCCTCGCATCTCGATTTCGCCGTGAGGAACCGTGAGTTTCACGCCCTCCATCGCATAGGCCACCTTCAGCGGATCGGTTGATTTCGCGCGCTTGATGCCTTCGGCGAGCAGCGTCAAAGAAGTGAACGACGCGACCGTGTACCACTCTTCGTTAAAGCGCTTCTTGAACTCCAGCATCATCTTCTCGTATGGATAGTCGGGCGTGATGTTCGGGTGCCAATACGAAACCTGCCGAATGTGATTTTCTCCGGCCGCGCCGATCGCGGTCGGCGTGCCGGTGACACCCGCGTAGTAGGTGTAGAAATTCGCGTTGAGTCCGGCGTCGCGCGCCGCGCGCACGAGCAGCGCGAGGTCGGGCCCCCAGTTGCCGGTGATGATCGTGTCCGCATTGGCGGCTCGCATCTTGGCGATATAGGGCGAAAAGTCGCGCACCTGACCGAGCGGATGCAGGTCGTCGCCAACGATCTTGATGTCGGGGCGCTTCTGCGCGAGCATTTCCTTGGCCACGCGCGAAACCTGCTGGCCGTGCGAATAGTTCTGGTTGATCAGGTAGACGCTCTTCACCTCCGGCCGGTTCTTGATGTAGGCCGTCAGTGCTTCCATCTTCATGTCGGTGTTGGCGTCGAAGCGGAAGTGCCAGAAGCTGCACTTGCTGTTGGTGAGGTCGGGATCGACCGCCGCGTAGTTCAGGTAGACGATCGACTGCGCCGGATTGCGCTCGTTGTGCTTCTCGATCGCGTCGCTCAGCGCCAGCGCCGCCCCCGATCCGTTGCCCTGTACCACGTAGCGGATTCCCTGGTCGATCACCTGCTTCAGCACGGTCAGCGACTCCTGCGGCGAAGCCTTGTTGTCGAACGGAACCATCTCGAACCGAATGCCTGGACCTGCCAGTTGCTGGGAGTTGACCATCTCGGTCATGAACTGAAAGTGCCGCAGCTGGTTCGTACCGACGCCGGCAAACGGGCCCGACAGCGGATCGATGAAGGCGATCTTCACGGTTTGTGCAGCGACCGCCGGGGCGGTCGGGGCAGCCTTGTTCTGCGCAAGCGCGCTCGATGCGGCAAGCGCCATCGAGGCGGCAGCGAACCACGCAATCGCTTGACGTCGAATCATGTTGCGTCTCCTGTGGTGTCGCCGTTCATGTGGCGATCCCGGCGCGAGAATACTGGCGGCTCTGCACATGGTAAAGCCGCAGTGCGATCGGTTTCGCGAGGCTCATGCGGTCGGCAGTTTGTAGCCCGAAAACTGCTCGCGCAACCGGGTCTTGAGCATCTTGCCGGTCGCACCAAGTGGAATGCTGTCGACGAAGGCCACGTCATCCGGCACCTGCCACTTGGCCACCCGACCGTCATAGTGCGCCAGCAGTTCCTCTCTGCTGACCTCCACGTTCGGCTTGCGCACCACCACCAGAAGGGGCCGTTCGTCCCACTTCGGATGCGGGACCGCGATGCAGGCTGCCATCGCGACCGCCGGGTGGGATACGGCGACGTTCTCGATCTCAATCGAACTGATCCATTCGCCGCCCGATTTGATCACGTCCTTACTGCGGTCGGTGATGTGCATGAAACCGTCTGGATCGATCGTCGCGACGTCGCCGGTCGGGAACCAGCTGACCCCGGCCGCGTCGGTCTGCAGCGGGTTGCCGCTGTCCGACTTGTAGTACTCGCGCACGACCCAGGGACCGCGCACGAACAGGTCGCCGAATGAGGCGCCGTCCCACGGCAGATCGCCGCCGTCCTCGCCGATGATCTTCATGTCGACGCCGAAGAGCACCCGCCCCTGCTTCTGTTGCAGCCTCAGCCGTTCCTCTGCCGGCAGCCCGAGGTGCTTTTGCTTGAACGTGCAAGCGGTGCCGAGCGGGCTCATCTCGGTCATGCCCCAGGCGTGCAACACGTGCACGCCGTATTTTTCCTCGAACAGCCGCGTCATCGCCGGCGGGCAGGCCGAGCCGCCGATGACGGTCCGATTCATCGTCGAAAAACGCAGTCCCTGGCCTTCGATGTACGTCAGAAGGCCCTGCCAGACGGTCGGCACGCCTGCCGAACAGGTCACCTTTTCTGTTTCGAACAGTTCGTACAGGGACTTGCCGTCGAGGTGGGGACCGGGAAACACCATCTTGCAGCCCACCATCGACGCGACATAGGGCAGCCCCCAGGCGTTGACGTGGAACATCGGCACGACCGGCAGGATCACGTCACGTGCCGAGACGTTAAGCGCGTCGGGAAGCGCGGCCGCAAGCGAATGCAGCACCGTCGAGCGATGGCTGTACAGCACGCCCTTCGGGTTGCCGGTGGTGCCTGACGTGTAGCACATCGACGAGGCGGAGTTCTCGTCGAACTCGGGCCACGTGTAGTGATCCGAATGACTGCCGAGCACTTCTTCGTAGCACAGCAGGTTCTCGAGCTTGCTGCCCGTAGGCATGTGCGCTCGGTCGGCCATCGCCACCCAGTGCTGCACGGCGCGGCAGTGCGGCGCGACCGCCTCGATCAGCGGCAGGAAAGTGACGTCGAAGAACAGTGCGCGGTCCTCGGCATGGTTGACGATCCAAGCGATCTGCTCTGGATGCAAGCGCGGGTTGATCGTGTGCAGCACCGCTCCCGAGCCGGACACCGCGAAATACAGTTCAAAGTGGCGGTACCCATTCCATGCCAGCGTCGCAACTCGATCGCTGCTGCGCAGGCCCAGCCCTTCCAGTGCGTTGGCGAGCTGCCGCGAGCGCCGGTGCAGTTCCCGATAGGTGGTCCGATGGATGTCGCCCTCGACGCGGCGCGAAACCACTTCCACGTCGCCGTGGTGGCGGTCCGCGTGCGTGATCAGCGACGAAATCAGCAGCGGCGAGCGCATCATCAGGCCCTGCAGCATGGCGGAGTCTCCTTCGGGTCCGTCTCGAGCGGTACTCGGTCTGTCTTATGAATGTGCCCGGCTTCAGCTTGCGAAGCGGCGCGGGAGCCCCACATGCTCAAGAGTTGAGCGGATGGCGTCAAGTAGCGCCTGCCTCGGCCGTGAGCGTCGCGGATGCCCACGTAGAATTCCCGCCTGGAGAACCCATTGGACGCCCGCGTACTGCCGCCTGCTGCAGACTCTGACATCGGCGATGTCGCATCGCCGGTCGAATGGGGCGTGCACTTCGACAACCGCTTCGCGCGCATGCCGGGAGCTTTCTTTACTCGAGTCGTGCCCACCCCGCTGCCGGACCCGTATCTTGTTGCCAAATCACAGTCCGCCGCAGCGCTGATCGGTTTGCGGCCCGAGCGCTTTGCCGACCCTGACGTCGTCGCCGCCCTGACCGGCAGCCGGCCTCTCGCCGGCAGCGAACCGCTCGCCACTGTGTATTCCGGCCACCAGTTCGGTGTCTACGTGCCGCGCCTTGGCGATGGCCGCGCGCTGCTGGTCGGCGAGGCCATCGGACCTGACGGAGAGCGCTGGGAAGTCCAGCTGAAGGGTTCCGGCAAGACTCCCTACTCGCGCATGGGTGACGGACGCGCGGTGCTGCGCTCGTCGGTCCGCGAGTTCCTCGCCTCGGAGGCGATGCATGCGCTCGGCATCCCGACCACACGCGCGCTGGCGGTGACCGGATCCGATTATCCGGTCATGCGCGAAACGGTTGAGACCGCGGCAGTCGTCACCCGCCTTGCGCCGAGCTTCCTGCGTTTTGGCACATTCGAATATTTCTACTGGACCGAACAGCACGAGGCCCTGAAACATCTGGCAGATCTCGTCATCGACCGCTTCTACCCTGCCGCGCGCGAGGCGCCGCAGCCCTACCTCGCGCTGCTCGAGCAGGTGGCCCGCCGCACTGCGCGGCTCATCGCGCAGTGGCAGGGTGTCGGCTTCTGCCATGGAGTGCTCAATACCGACAACATGTCGATACTTGGCCTGACGATCGACTACGGACCCTACGGCTTCATCGACGGCTTCGATGCCGGACATATCTGCAATCACAGCGACACGCACGGTCGCTATGCCTACGACATGCAGCCGCAGATCGGCCACTGGAACCTGTATGCGCTGGGGCAGGCCCTGGTCCCACTGATCGACGACGTCGACGCGACCAAGGCCGCCATCGACACCTATCTTGACGAGTACGCGCGCGCGATCGATGGCGTGTTTCATGCAAAGCTTGGGCTTGCGACACACCAGGAGGGCGACGAGCCGTTGGTCAACGATCTGATCAGCCTGCTCAATACCCACCATACCGACTGGACACTGTTCTGGCGTCGCCTGGTAACGCTGCGCAGAGATGCTTCGGCGCCGGAGCAGGACGCCGCGGTGCGCGATCTTGTCGTCGACCGCAGCGCATTCGATGCCTGGGCGAGCCGCTACCGCGTTCGTCTTGTCGCGGAGTCGAGCGTCGACGCCGAACGCGCCGAGCGCATGAACCGAGTCAATCCGAAGTACGTGCTGCGCAACCATCTCGCGGAGACGGCGATCCGCCGGGCACGCGGCGACGACGGGCCGCGCGACTTCGGCGAGATTGAACGGCTGCTCGCGGTACTCTCGCGGCCCTACGACGAGCAGCCGGAGCACGAGGCCTACGCGGCTGAGCCCCCGGAGTGGGCGCAGTCGCTAAACCTGTCGTGTTCCTCCTGAGGAGTGCCGATGAAGAAAGTCCGCAAGTCCGATGCCGAGTGGCGCGAGCAGCTGTCGCCGATGGCGTACTCGGTAGCGCGCGAGAAGGCGACCGAGCGCGCCTTCAGCGGAAACTACTGGGACCATCATGAGCATGGCATCTACCGCTGCGTCGGCTGCGGTACACCGCTGTTCGCCTCGGACACCAAGTTCGATTCGGGCTGCGGCTGGCCCAGCTACTTCCGCGCGATCGACCCGGCCAACGTGCGCGAGGAGCGCGACACGAGCCATGGAATGACTCGCACCGAGATTGTGTGCAACGTCTGCGACTCACACCTCGGTCATGTCTTCCCGGACGGACCGCCGCCAACCGGACTGCGCTACTGCATCAACTCCGCAGTGCTGAACTTCGAGCCGCAGACCAACGAGCCGGATCCTGAATGAAGCTGCTTTTTGACTTGCTTCCCGTCATTCTGTTCTTCGCGGCCTTCAAGCTTGCGGGCGCGTTTCCACAGCAGTCGCTGGCACTTGCCGGCTCCTCGCTCGGCTGGATGATCGGCGACGGATCGGTGCCCGCCGACCAGGCGCCGATCCTGCTCGCCACCGCCGTTGCAATCATCGCCTCGCTGGTGCAGGTTGCCACCCTGCTCGTGCGCGGACGCAAGGTCGATGCGATGCTGTGGGTGAGCCTCGGGGTGATCGTCGTCTTCGGCGGCGCGACGATCTGGTTTCACGACGAGACCTTCATCAAGTGGAAGCCGAGCATCCTGTACTGGCTGTTCGGCGCTGCGCTGCTCGCCGGGCATCTGGTCTGGAAGCGCAACCTGCTGCGGTCGCTCCTCGGCACCCAGCTCGAGGTTGCTGCGCCGGTATGGCAGCGGCTGCTGTGGGCCTGGATCGTGTTCTTCGTGTTAATGGGCGCCGTCAATCTCGTGGTCGCGTACTCCGTGCCGACGGACACCTGGGTCAATTTCAAACTCTTCGGACTGTTCGGATTGACGATGGTGTTCACGCTCGCGATCGGTTTCTACCTCGCGCGGCACATGAAGGAAGCGCCGGATGGCTGAGCGCACGATCAGCGAGATGCGCGATCGACTCGCGGTACTGGCCCCGCTCGAGCTGAGGATCTATGACGAGAGCGCGCTGCATGTCGGCCACGCCGGCGCAGCCAGCGGCGGCGGTCATTACCGGATGACCCTCGTCAGTGGCGCATTTGCGGGTCAGCCGAGAGTGGCGCGTCATCGGCTTGTGTATGATGCGCTTGCCGATCTGATGCAGCGCGAGATCCACGCGCTCGCGATGACTCTTCTGGCGCCCGATGAGGCACCGTCGTCATCGGCTCCCGTTTCCCACTCTTCCGGACATTGATCTTCATGCAACGATCCGCCCTGTTCGCGGCCCTGGCGCTGGCCAGCGGAATCGCGCTCGCCCAGAACGTCGCCGTCGTCAACAACAAACCGATCCCCAAGGCAAGGGAAGACGCCTGGGTCAAGGAATTGACCAAGCAAGGCCAGGCCGACACGCCTGAACTGCGCAAGATGGTCAAGGAACGCCTGATCCAGAACGAAGTCCTGCTGCAGGAAGCCACGAAGCGCGGCATTCCCGAGCAGGCTGAAGTCAAGTTCATGCTCGACATCCAGCGCCAGAACACGCTGATCCAGGCGCTGCTGCGCGACGAGATGGCCAAGAACCCGATCACCGATGCGCAGATCGCGGCCGAATACGAAAAGCAGAAGGCGTCGGTCGGCAGCAAGGAGTTCCGCGCCCGCCACATCCTGGTCGAAAATCAGGCCGACGCAGTCGCGATCATCGATCAGTTGAAGAAAGGCGCGAAGTTCGAGGAACTGGCGAAGAAGTCGAAGGACACGGGCTCCGCCGCCAACGGCGGCGATCTCGACTGGGCCGCGCCTGACGCCTACGTGCCGGCGTTTTCGGAGGCGCTGCAGAAGCTGAAGAAGGGCGAGACCACCGACGTCCCGGTCCAGACGCAGTTCGGCTGGCACGTCATCCGACTCGATGACGTGCGCGACACGCAGTTCCCGCCGCTCGAGCAGGTCGCGCCACAGATCCGCGAAGCCCTGCAACAGCAGAAGGTGCAGGCCTACGTTGCAGCCCTGACGAAGGGCGCCAAGGTCCAGTAAAGCGGGCCTACGACGCGAACCATGAAGGGCGACTCCGGTCGCCCTTTTTCATTGGGGTCCATCCAACCGCCGCGTCCGCATGCGGCCGCCTTCGCGCAAGCGGTAAAAGTCGCGTTGCGGTCGGGGGGACCACGTGCGCCAGGCTCAAGGCGGCACCAAAATCGGCCTCCGCCGGGTACGCGCCCTGCTCGTTCCTTGCTACGTCAAGGAGGTCAAAATGACACACTGCTTACGCCGTCAGTTGCTTCTCAGCGGGATGGCCGCCGCCCTTGCCTCGACTCTGTCTACAGCATTCGCTCAGAACCTGATGGAAGGTCGTACCGCGCAGGATCGACGCTTCGTAGCAGGAGGTGTCGGGCTGGAGGAATCTGAACCGCTGAAGGCGATGGCCCCGAGCTTCCCGCTGACGATCGTCGTCGCCTCGCCGACGGGCGCCTACCTCGCGGACACTCATTTGACCATCCAGGATGCGCGCGGCCAGCCGGTGCTCGACACGCAGTTGTATTCCCCGTACCTGCTGGTGGATCTGTTGCCGGGGCGCTATGACATCGAAGCGACGCACCGCGGCATGCATAAGTCACAGCGGGTCGCCACCGATGCCAATTCGCGCGCACGCGTCGTCTTCACGTTCGACGTGCCGGCGGATCAGGTGAGCCAGTCGCCGGTCGCTCGGCCGTTGCAGTAACGCCGCCAACTACTCAGTCGGCGCGTTCTCCGCGCCTGGTCACCGCAGTCTGACCGGCGCGACGCTGCTGCGCGCGCGCCAGGCGCGCAGCAGCGTTCAAAGCAAAACCCACGAGGGCCGGTGCACGCGGTTGCTTGGATGCAGCAGATAACGTTGACCGAGCGTCTGCTTGGCCTGCTCGAGGCGACGCGAGTTGCGGCGCGCGAGTTCTTCGTCTGTTTCCACTGCTACTGCGTCGACCAGACGCGCTTCAGAGTCGGCCGAAAGCCAGCGTCTAACTTTCTCCGCAACCATGAACGCCCTCGCTTCCCGGGTCATATTTCGTGGCTGCGCGCCCAGCCCGGCTCACGCGGCGCGCCCGCAACCCTACGGCAATCACCATGCCGTCGACCCGGCCGTTGGTAAGCCGGGTACGGCCGTTGAGGCGGCCCGTCATGCGGACGGTCCGCTGGCGCTGGACGGTACCGGTCAGCGTGCGCGAAGCGGCGCCCGGCCGGTTGCGAGCCAGCCCTGAACGACCTCGGCAACGACAGTCTCCTGCCCGAAGAACTGGTGCGCGCTGACTGGCCCGCACGGCGATGCTTCATAAGGCTGTGCGATCGAGCGAACCATCGTCGGCTTCAGCACGCGACGGAAGGCTTCGTCGAATTCCGGCGGCACGCAGCGATCGGCTTCGTGATGGATCACGAGGATCGGAACAGTAACGCGGAAGGACGAGAGGTCGACGTATAGGCGAAAGATGCCGCTGATCAGCACGACGCCGCCGACGCCGGGTTGCCGGCCAGCGACGAGTGCTGAGACAGCGCCGTTGCTATAGCCGACCGCAACGAGTCGGGCACCCGCGTAGCGGGCGCGCAGTGCGGCGATCAATGCCTCGATCCAGGCACGGTACTCGGCGCTCTCTCGATACTCGACCGACATGCGCGGTTGACGCGTCGGAGACTCGACCAGCACCAGCACAGTTCCAGGCCGCACCAGATCGCGCCTCAGCGTCGCAACGTAGCCAGCCTCCGCGCCCGGCCGCGGTGGCTCGTCGGTCAGTCCAAGGTGTCCGTCGCCGCCAGTGAAGACGATCAGCACATCGCTCACCGGCGACGCATCGTCATGCACAACGAGCGTCCGCTCGCGACTGCCGTCGATCGTAATCGCCTCGACGGTTTCGTTCACAGCGGCGCGGGATATTGGCGCAAAGACAAGCGCCAGCATCGCGACCCACGTTATGCGGAGCGAAAGCAGTTTCAACACTCGGGCCGCCTCCACTCCGCGTCGTCCTGCATCGGATCTTCGCACCCCGGTCGCGCAGGCGCCATGCCGATGCATCACCGCGCCAGACACATAGTCAGCGCGGCTCCGCTCTCGAGTGCAACGTGCGTAGCGTGATTGAATAGCGCAGGTTGCGCGTCGGCGCAACGCTGTGCTGCCAGCCCCAGCGCGCCTCGCCGCTCAGCAAGTACAGCGAGCGTGGCGCCACTTCCAGGCGCAGGACAGGATCACCGCTTCCCGGTGGAAAGCGACGCCAGCGCAATTCGCATGGGCCCGCCAGCGATACACCGGCAATGCAATCGAACTCCGGCGCGTCGCGATGCCAGCCGAGCGGAGTGCCCGGTGCGTATTCGGTCACGAGCACGTGCTGCAGACGCTCAGGCTCGACGCCGAGTTCACCGGCCACGCGCGCGCGCAGCGGCTCGAGGAAGTCCGGGAGGGGTGGCGCCGCATTGAGGCGCTGAGAGTCGAAGTCGTAGGCCGAGCCGAAGCTGGCGACGCGACGGCGCGCGAGATAGTCCTTGTATGGCGCCGGCCGCAGCGTCAGGCCGGCGATCCTGTCGCTAAGCCGTGTCTCTTCCTGCGATGAGAGGAAGTCGGCGCGGTAGACGAGACCGGCCGGTAGCGCCTCCGAGGCAAAGAGATCGGTCGGGTCGAGCGCAGCGCTGCGCCTCATCGAGCGGACGCGGCCGATTGCGATTCACGCGGAGTGATCGTGAAGTCCAGCAGGCGACCGCGACGAATCACGCGCACTCGCACCGGCACATCGATTCTCTCTGCATCGAGGATGCGCTGCAGGACGTCTATTCCGGTGAGTGGCCGACCCTCTGCTGTCACCAGCAAATCGCCATCCTCAACCCCGGCACGTTGCGCCGGCGAGCCGCGCTGGACCTCGATCACGCGCACTCCCGTCGCGTCGAGATTGAACGCACGCTGCAGGCGACGGTCGACCGCAACCGTGGCACCGCTGACGCCGATGAAGGCACGGCGCACCCGGCCATGCGCGAGCAGCTGGCCCATCACCCAGCGCACGGTGTCGACGCCGGTCGCAAAGCAGATCGCCTGGGCGCCGGCGATCATCGCCGTATTCAGTCCGATCACGTCGCCGCGAGAGTCCACGAGGGGGCCACCGGAGTTGCCCGGATTCAGCGCAACGTCAGTCTGGATGATGTCGTCCATCAGGCGGCCGCTCGCAGCGCGCAGCGAGCGCCCGAGTGCCGAGATGACGCCTGCGGTCACGGTGTTCTGGAATCCGAGTGGATTACCGATCGCAATCGCGATCTGGCCTACGCGAAGCGTTGAGGAACGGCCGAGTTCGGCTACAGGCAGGCGATCGGCGCCGATGCGCACGATGGCAACGTCGGTCTCGCTGTCCTCCCCGATCAGGTCACCCTCGAACTCGCGTCCATTGGCGAACGCCACGCGGATCGCGCTGGCATCGTGTACCACGTGGCTGTTCGTCAGCAGGTAGCCGTCAGGGGTGAACGCGAAGCCCGAGCCAGCCCCGCCGCGATCCGAGCGCGATCCACGGACGCGCTTGTGCACCGAGACCAGCGCCACCGCCGGGCCGACGCGCTCGACCGCGTGCACGATCGTCGACGAGTACGCGTCGAGCAGCGCGCCGTCGTTGGCTGCCGGGGTCGATGCGGCGACAGGAACGGATTCGTCGTCCAGTGCAAGCGGGGTTATTCCGTGAGCGTCGATGGAATTCATGCCGGTCATATCAGGCCGCCGGCCCCGAAATCAACCGCGAGCCTTCTGACCCAGTATGCTGGCGCGCATCTCGCGCAGTCGCCCGCGCGCAGCACGCGCCCGGGCGCGTGCATCCAGAAGCAGCGAGCGTTTGATGCAGGCAACGATGGCCATCACGACATGCTGATACGCCGCCATGAAGCGGGCGACTGGCCCGCCGTATGGGCGTTGCTGCACGAGACCTTCCGCGACGGCGACACCTATGCGTTTGCGCCGGACAGTCCCGAGGCCGAAATCCGGCGGGTTTGGATCGAGACGCCACTGGCCACGTACGTTGCACGCGGTCCGGATGGCACGCTGCTCGGGACGTATTACCTGAAGGCGAACCAGCCCGGGCTCGGTGCGCACGTCTGCAACTGCGGATACGTCGTCGCGCGCGCCGCGCAGGGCCAGGGCGTCGCCACCGCGATGTGCGAACACTCGCAGCACGAAGCGCGCGAGCTGGGCTTCCGCGCGATGCAGTTCAATCTCGTGGTCTCGACCAACGTGCGGGCGGTGCAATTGTGGCAGCGACTTGGCTTTGCGATCGTCGGCACGCTGCCGAAGGCCTTCTGCCATCTGCGCCTTGGTGAAGTCGACGCGCACGTGATGTACAAACGGCTGGTCGACTGATGCCCAGTTCCATCGCGGTCGAGCGGATCCGCCGCTGCCGGCTGCGTGTCGGCAGCTTCGCGGATGCCGAGTGCGTGGCGGGCCTCGCGCTGCTCGTCTTTCTCGACACTTATGCCGCCGACGGCATGCGCGCCGACCTGGCGCGCGAGGCCCTTGCAGTGTGCTCAGCTGCGAGCTTCGCGGCAGCGCTGTCCGATCCGCAACAGCGACTCGCGCTTGCCGAGTGCGATGGCTTGCTGCTTGGGTTCGCACATCTCGCCCTGCAGCCGGCGGCAGCGTCCCGCGACCTAGCGCCGGGTCTCGAACTGATTCAGCTCTATGTCCATCCAGCACACCAGCGCCGCGGACTGGGGCGCATGCTGCTTGCGGACGCTGAGGCTCAGGCCCGGTCCGCCGGCCTCGGCCTTTGGCTGACTGCGTGGGCAGGCAATACACGCGCTCTCGATTTTTATCGCGCCCTCGGTTTCCGCGATATTGGCGCGCGGCCGTATGTCTTCGAAGCGAACACGTACGAGAATCGGCTCCTGTACAAGTCTGCCGTCCACGTCGCTGACGGCTCGAGAGAACGGAGACAGGGATGAAGGCTGCGTACTACGAAAGGACCGGGCCTGCGCGCGACGTGCTTGTCGTCGGCGACCTGCCCGATCCCGAGCCGGGCCCGGGCGAGGTGCGCGTTCGCCTGCGGTGGTCCGGCGTAAACCCGTCCGACGTCAAGTCTAGGGCCGGACTTCGTGGCGGCCCGCTGCCGTTTCCCCGCATCGTCCCGCACAGTGACGGAGCCGGCGTGATCGACCGCATCGGCGACGGCGTGCATCGATCGCGCCTGAACCAGCGCGTGTGGGTGTGGAACGCGGCCTGGGGACGTCCGAACGGCACCGCGGCGGAGTACGTCGTGCTGCCTTCGCGGCAAGCGGTGGCGTTGCCCGATGCGGTCGAGCTGGACGCAGGCGCTTGTCTCGGCATCCCTGCTCTGACGGCGCTGCATGCTGTACAGGCTCATGGAGGCGTGCTCGGGCGATCGGTCCTGGTGGCCGGCGGCGCTGGTGCGGTCGGCCACTACGCGCTGCAGTTTGCGCGACTGCTCGGCGCGCGCCAGGTGCTTACGACGGTCAGCGGCGCGGAAAAAGCCGAGATCGCGCGGCAGGCCGGCGCCGACGTGGCCATCGACTATCGAACCGAGGACCTCGTGGCACGGGTGCGGTGGCTGACACAGGGCCTCGGCGTCGATCGCGTGATCGAGGTCGATATCGCTGCCAACGGTGCACTCGATGCCGAACTGCTGAAGGCCGGCGGCGAGGCGGTCGTCTACGGCAGCGGTGCGCGAGAATTTGCCCTGCCATTCTTTCCGCTGATCCTGCGCAACCTCACGCTGCACTTCTTCATCGTCTACAGCCTGTCCGACGGCGACCGCGAACGGGCGGAGGCGATCCTGAATGGCCTGCTCGACGCGGGCCAGCTTCAACACAACATCGGCGCGCGACGAACTCTCACGGAGATCGCGCAGGCGCACGAGGACGTTGAGTCCGGCCGCGTCATCGGCAACGTCGTGATCTCGGTCGCCTAATGGATGCGACGCGAAGGCGGCCCGACGTCCTCGACCGGCGAGTCTGGGATGCACAAGGTGACGCGTGGCAGGCACAGGGACGGCTGCGCGAAGGCTGCGGCGGAGGCGCGGCCGAAATGCCGGGTATCCGGCTGATGGCGTCCGGGCTGCCACATGCACAGTGGAACAACGGGGATGTGACGCAGCCCGACGAGGTGGCTTGGGATGACGTGCGGGCCTGGTATGCGTCCTGCGCCCACGGCCGCGGCGTGCCTTGGGGCGTCCGCGTGCCGGCGGGCACGACTTTCCGGTACGGACGACCACTCTTCCGCAAACGTTGCATGGCACTCGATGCGGCTCGCTTTCGCCCTTCCGCTTCAGCTTCCAGGGTGGCAATTCGCGTGGCAGGCCGAGAAGATGCCGGCATTGTGTCGCGCATCGACGCGGAAGCGTTCGAGACGCCGATCGAGCAGGCGCGTTCGTGGATCGAACCGCAACTGGGCGCGCCACGATTCACCGTAGCGCTCGCTGTTCGAAACGACACGCCGGTGGGGATCGCAACTGCGATCCGCACTGACGGGCGCGCGGGCCCGTGTGTCGGCATCTTCGGCGTGGCGGTCACTGGACCGGCGCGCGGCCGCGGCATCGGCAGCGCAATCACCAGTTGGCTTGTCGACCGCGCGTTCGCAGCCGGTGCGACGCTGGCGCACCTGAACCCCGACAGCGAGGCCGCGGCTCGCCTCTACTCGCGACTCGGATTCAAGGAAACCGCGGGGCTCGACGTCTACACGGACCTCTGAGCCGTGTATCGGACTTCCCGCGCTGCTATGCGGCCTTCGCTAGTCCCTTTTGCCAAGCACCTGCAAGGCTAATGGAATCGTGCTGATGGCCCCGACCAGCAGCAGTGTCCAGCCAGCCGCCTTGCGTCGATCCTGATTGAGCCGAGGTGCGACCAGCAATCCAATCCCCGCACCGAGCATGCCGCGCGTGCCGGCAATCAGCGCAAGTTCCGGCAATGTCAGCAGTGCCTTTCTCATGGGTGCCACCTTCATTGAGCAGGTATGAGCAATATCGCAGCAAACGCGAAGCCCGGCTCGGATCGGGTCCAGGGTGAGGCTTGCTTCAGCGTGAACACGGAGTCGGAAGACTTGCAGCCCTAGATGCGCCAGGGCTCACCGCCCGGCGGAGGCGGCCGGGTCAGTACCGAGGGTTTCCGGTCGCGATGCGAACATTGATGTACAGGCAATCGAGGTGGCGAGGTCCATCAGCGTGGTCCGCGCAGGCGACCAGGCCGGTCGACCCGCTTCAGGCTTCGGCGGGCCGGGATCGCTGATCGGTGTTGGCACCTGGCGCCGAACACCTTGCGGTGTAAGCACCAATGACGGAGTGTTGAGTCTGTCTGTTGTTTGCGGCAGCGGCGTCGGTTCGTCGCCGGCTTTGGCAGCGATCGGTCCTGTGGCGAACGCAACAAGCAGGGCGACGGACAAGGATTTCATGCGCTTTCGAGAGTGAGAGCGACTCCGCACACGGGATTCTCTTCTTCTACCCTGAGACTGGCAAACCGCAACTTTGTCGCTGTCCTCCTCGGTCCGTCTTGGCCGCCCTCGAAGTGACGGCAGCAGCCGGCGTCACTTTTCCGATGCTAGGGGCAAGACCTCGTAGTGACGAACCCGGCGATCGTAGTCGAGCATCATCTCGTGCACTTCGGTCGGTACGACGGCCAGCTCTGGGTCGGTTCCAGAAAACTGCTCAATCGCTCCGATCGATACCCAATTTGTCACAACCAAAAACTCAACGCCCTGAGTCATATTGCGCCTGAGGATCGACGCGCCGATGAAACCAGGAATCTTCGAAAGCTTTGGCAAAGTATCAGAACGAAGGTGTTGGACATACTCGTCGGCGCGCGCCGCGTGAGCGAGGCCGCGCCAATGGCGTGCAATCATCGCGAATTCCTTCCTCTCGCTTGGGACGCGCTCGCCATTGCCACGGCTGTTATCGACCCCAAGCGGACATCCTGACTTCCCGAGAGCGGACGATCCCCACGCCTAGGTGCGGACGTGCGCTTTGTCTAGATCGACTTGATACCGAGTTGCTTCTCGAGTCCGTTTGAGCGGTTCCTTGAATAACGGCTGACGTCTGGTTCAGCGATAAAGGCGCCCCGCGCCTCCTGCGCGATTACTTCGCGCCTACCTACGGTTTCCTAGTTCCAAATCGCACCGCCTTGTCGGGCAAGCCATGGATTGGGGCTTGATCGGTCCTAAGCGGCGACGGACTCGCAGAGACTACGAACGACTGAGCCACTTCGCGATGTTGCGTGCATAGTCGCGCGTGTCGTTTAGCGCCCTAGGCTCGCGCTGCAACCCGTCGCCGGGCGGCTCATTGACGAAACTCGGGCAGCCTGCGGCTGTATTCCAGTTGTAGTCCGCGAAGCGATGGAAAGTCGCCTCGGCGACCGCACGGCCGAGATCTGCCCCATCGTGCCGAGAGCGATCGATCGCCACCATCAGATTGAAGGGTCGCCCCGTCACGCGACTCCTACCCCGGGCAATCACCCGCGCAACGTTTCCCAAGGCCGTCGGCGCGCTCACTGCGCCTTCGTGAGGATGCGCTGGTAAGTAACGAATCGCTCCGCCGTCCGCCCGGCGCAGCAACGGATGGGCCGGCGTGATCGCTTCGATCTCCTGATAGTCGCCGTTTGCGCCTGAGTGATAGTTTGGCCAATCGATTTGCGGCGTGAACGGATCATCACGCGTACGGCGTTCGGGCTCTGTTTCTGGGTTGACGTTGTGGAAATGATGAGCGGCACCGATGCCGGAGAGCTTCGAGAGACCGCTCCCGAGGTCGAAGTGATCGCGCGTCAAGAGAAGCCCCCCGCCTCGGCGCCGAAACGCTTCGATGCCGGCGATGTCGGCCGCCGTCAGCGCATTGGTCACGTCAACT
>DATEZE010000033.1:0-16746 GCA_035255845.1 Burkholderiaceae bacterium
CCTTCATCCCGAGCCGACTAGAAGGCTATCTCAGCTATGGAAATTGCCTGGCCAACCTGACGGGGAGCTCATGGTGGGCGGTCGCAGGGATTCGCATCAATACTGCCCCATTCCTGCCCTGAAAAGGGTGGACCCCGGCGACTGTACGGCGACAATTGGATCAGAGCCATCCTGACTTGCGAAAACGCCACGCGAGGAAGGCGGCGGTACCCACCATCAGTCCGAGCGCGGCGGGATAGCCCCAGGGCTCCTTGAGCTCAGGCATGACCTCGAAGTTCATGCCCCAGATGCCCGCCAGCGCGGTCACTGCCGCAAAGATTGCGGCCCAGGCGGCCAGCCGCTTCGAGATGTCGGTCTGCTCCATCGTGACCATCGAAAGGTTGACGGTCATAGCGGTGCCGATCGAGTCGCGCAGGCCTTCCAACGCACGCATCGCGCGGAACATGTAGTCGCACACGTCGCGGAAGTAGTCGCTCATGCCCGTCACCACGCGAGGTACACGACCGCCGTGCAGCTTGCCGGCGGCATCGTAGAGGGGCGCCACAGCATGGCGCATCTCGGTCACCCGCTGCTTGAGCGCATAGAGCTGTTCGAGTGCCCTGCGCTGCGACCCGGACCCGAAGATCAGCGGTTCGATGTCGTCCAGCTCCTGTTCCAGCTTGTCGATCACCGGAAAGAACCGTTCGGTGACGTTTTCGAGCACTGCGTAGAGCACGATCCCCGGACCGAGGTTGAGCAGCTCGGGCTCGCGCTCGAGTTGCTGGCGCACGCCGAGAAAACCGCGCTCGCTGCGCGTGCGCATCGTCAGGACGAAGCGCGGACCGACGAAGACGTCGAGTTCTCCGACCTTCAGCTCGTGGTCCGTGTAGTCGACGAGCTTCAGGACGGCAAAGACGATGTCGTCGTCGTACTCGGCGATGATCGGGCGCCGCGAAAGGCGCCGGGCTTCGGCGATCGCATCGTCCTGAAGCTGGAATGCCGCCTTGGCGCGCGCAATCTCGTCTTCGTCCGGGTCGCGCAGCGCGACCCACACGAATCCAGAGTTGTGGTCGAGCCAGTCGCGGACCTCCGAAAGCTGAAGGTCGCGCGCACGATGGCCGTGCTCGTAGGCGACACAGTTGACGAGCATGCGGAGATTTATTCGGTCGGCGCGCGCTCGGGCCTACGCGATCTCGGCGAATCATTGCTCTTCCAGACGTCGAGGAAGGCTCGGAGCTTTTCACGCGCTGACAGCTCGGTATCGGAAACCGAATCGAGAAAATCTGCGAGCGGCTTGGACTTCGCCAGCGTGTAAAAGAGCAGCGCGGTCACGAGTACCCCCATGGCTACGAACAGCACGACATGCAGCGCCACCGGCATCCCCGGAAAGTCGAACAGGTTCATCCCGAAGACGCCAGTGAGCACGGTGCCGATCAGCCCGAAGACCGTCACGACGGTCAGCCTCACGACCGTATTGGCCTGCCGGCGCAGCGTATCGCTTTCCAGGTAGTCGCTCATGTCCTTCACCTCGTCCCGTACTTCTGTGAACAGGGCGTCGGAATGCAGGTGCCCCGACAGCATCTTGTACAAATCACGCAACTGCACCTGATTCGATATCTCGTGGAACCAGTAGCGGTGATTGAAGCGGAGAAAGATCTCCTTCGTGTGGCGGATGCTGCGCTTGAACTCCTTGACGGTCTCAATCCTCTGGATGTCGAGGCGAGACAGCGCGACGATCAGCCGATCGGACAGCATCAGTAGCCCCGCCTGCTGGAAATGCGCCATCAGGAACACCAGGAAGTACTGATGGCGGAACTGACCCTGCAATCCGGTTTCCAGGTCCGTGAAGCGTTCTTCCGCAGACCGCCCCACCATCACGAACGAATGGCCGCTGCACATGAGGCGGGTGTTCATCCACCGTTCGCCGCAGCCCGGCTGGAAATAGCGGTCGAAGCAATAACGAGTTTCGAAATCCTTCAGATGCTGTTCGGAGTACGGCAAGTGCCCCGAGTCACCCGCGGGGGTCACGAGAGCCAGGCGCACCCAGTCGGCGCGGGTCAGCGCGTCGATCTCGTCCAGCGCAAGATAGGCCATGGTCGGCAGCCGGTGATATTCGAGCTGGCGGTAGCGCACGGGACCCACCTCGCTCGAATGGTGCTGAACCATCGGGCGCAGCAGCCACTCCCAGTGCGCAGCGATCCCCGGTGAACGATGCTCGCAGACGAACGCCAGATACTTCTCGCGTCGTTCGTAGTCGGAATGCGCGAGCACCTCGCCGTTCGCCCCGAGCCACTCGACGAGCCACGGGCAGTGGCCACCCCGGCCGTCGGACTCCCAGTAGGGCGGATAGGCACGACCGAAGCGAAACAGGATGTCTTGGGCCGTCGCCAGGTCAAGCTCGGCGCCATAGACCTCGACGACCGGAATCACGATGTCGAGGTCGAAGAAGAAATACAGGTCCACATGCGCGATCCGCAACTCGACCGGCGCGCTGTCGCGGTAGAGAGTGATCCTGACCGCTCGCACGTCGCAGCGCCGGAACACGCGGATCGCCGACTCGCTGGCCTGCCCCTGGCCGTCGGTCACGCCCTTGCCGGACCCGTAGAGCACGCGCTGCACGTACGGCAGGAAATTGACGAACTCTGCGTAATGGCGCTCCTGGAAATCATGCGGATCGCCAGTGAACTCGTCGGCGACTTCGCGCCATGGGTTGTCTGGACCCGGATTCGCGATGAATTCCCAATGCCGATGAATCTGAACACCCTCGACCAGCGGCATTAGCTGTAAGGGCCACAACAGGATCTGTCGAAACTGGCGGACCTTCACCGCACTGCCGGAACGAACTTCGTCCGATGGAAACATGGCCAGCTCATTCATCGGTGCGGCTCCTTCCTAGATCCAAACAGCGTTGCCGTCGTCGGCGCCGACTGAAAGGCGTTGAACCATCCCAAAAAATTCTATAGCCGAACCTGTGCGTAGCGACGACGAGAGCCCCAATTGGTGTTCAGCCGGCCCCGATTCAGCTGCAGGTTGCAGTGCGCCATCCGTGCATGGGTCTCAGGTAGCCTCACGAGTTTGACGATCCCAGCCTGCCCCGACGTTCCAGGGCCGTTTCTGAACCATTGCTTACGCGCAAAGGCCTCATCTCATGCCTCGTTCGCATCGTGAACGTCATCGCACCGACCGCATCGGCTGGCTGCGTGCCGCGGTTCTTGGAGCCAATGACGGCATCGTCTCCACCGCAAGTCTCGTCCTGGGTGTCGCCGCAGCGAATGCGGCGCCTGCGGAGGTCCTGATTGCGGGCGTCGCCGGTTTGGTTGCGGGCGCCATGTCGATGGCAGCCGGCGAGTATGTGTCAGTGAAGTCGCAGGCCGATACCGAAGCGGCCGATCTTGCGCGCGAGCGCAGGGAACTCGCAGCCGACGTCGATGCGGAGCATCGGGAACTGTCCGGGATCTACGTCCAGCGGGGTCTCGACGCGGAGCTGGCCGACGAGGTGGCTGCACAGTTGATGGCCCACGACGCGATCGGGGCGCACGCGCGCGATGAGCTCGGCATTTCCCAAACCCTAAGCGCGCGCCCGGTGCAGGCGGCGCTTGCCTCGGCGGCAAGCTTCACGGCCGGCGCAGCGCTGCCGCTCCTGGTGGTGTTGATGGTGCCGCGCAGTGCGCTGGCGCTGTCGGTCGCAGTGAGCTCGCTGCTGTTTCTCGGCGCACTTGGGGCGCTCGCCGCGCGAACCGGGGGCGCATCGACCACCGTCGGTGCCTGGCGCGTGATGTTCTGGGGCGCATTGGCGATGGCCGTCACTGCTGGCGTCGGCGCGTTGTTCGGTACTGCTTTGAGTTGAGGTACTCGAGCGTTTTAAGGCGATACCCGGTGTCCACGGGGTGCCGCCAAGTCCCGCCTGTCGCGTCCGCTCTTGGCGATCTGCAATGGCGGCTGTGGGTCGCTGTGATGCGCACCATGGCGCGCATCGGCCCAAGAGCGGACCTTTGTCCTCGCTACGACGATGAGCTGAAAGCGGACGTCGGGGGGTTGGATCGATGGCAAAGATCAGTTGGGGCGCATTCGCTCAGCGGTTGCCATGCCGATGCGCGGTGCCCTCAGCGCCGCGGTAGTGGTCAAGCAACACGTCGCGGCCGAAATCACCTTCGAAGTCGCGCCACGCCGAATGAATGTGGTTGCCACCCGAGTTGTCGAACTCGATGAGGAAGTTCGCGCCCTGGATGCGAAAGTAATGCGGCTGACGCGGCCGATCCGATCCCGCCCAGCCGACTTGGATCGAATCGAGTGGTGCCGCGCGCACACGCGCGAGTCGCGCCTCGGTGAGCTCAGGCTGTAGGTGATCGGCGAACGCGCCGATCAGTTTCAGCACTTGCGCCTGTTGGGCGGCGTCCATCTCCGCGAAAGGCAGCCCCACGGCATCCAGCGGCCGTGCACGGGGAGCGTTGCGGCTGACGATGTCACCAAAGGGTCGCGTGTCGAAGATCGCGCGCGCCCGCTGCGGCGGAGTGAGGCTAGCGAGCCACTGACGCGCCAGGTCCTCCTCGCTTCCGAGCAGCCGAAAGCCCTCGCGCGGTGCGCCGCCACCCACGTCGCGCGGCACCACGGCCGGGTTCGCACCGAAAAACTGAGGCAGCGTCGACACGTAGCGGTTGCCCTCGAGGCTGAAGTGCAGTGAGAGGTGGTGACCCTCGATGCGCCAGCCCCAGCCGCCGACGCCCGGCTCGCCATAAATGACGAGCGCGTAGTTCTCGGGGTCGCGCGAAAGGCCGAAGGTCTCCAGCTGCCGCAGCGTGATCTCCAGCGCCATCACGGCGCGCACCTTGTCCAGGCCGCGCTCATTCAGCGCCGTGCGTAGCAACGCCGTAGTCGCCTCGCGTTGCGCAGTCGACATCGCTTTCCAGGGCAAGCCGTCGCGCCGACGCGGTATGTAGTGCCAGTCGCTGCGGACCACGTCAGTAAACGCAGCAACAACTCTCCGCGCTGCGCCGGCGCGGTGACCTCGATCAGGCGCTGCGCTGCTTGGGCGGCGGTGGGTGTCTGTGCGTGGAGTTCAGGCATAACGACAACAAAGGCGGCCACGATGACAGGCAAGACAAGCAACCAAAGGCCGGTCTTCATGCGGTCTTGCGACGCCACGCGGCGGATTCGGCCTCGGGCCGGAGGCTGAACATACCGCAGTCGCCTTGTGAAGGTACTTGCGCGGGGGTAGAAATCCAGTCGCAGTCGTCAGCGCTCTTTGGGTTCGCGTATTCCTGATACCCGGCCTCCCAACTGCACGCCGAGATGAGATCGACTACATCTACGGAAAATTTCCGTGTCGCACTGTCCGTGCATAGGCTTGATCGAGAAGTCGGAGGTATTTAGCTAGGAAAGCTGTTCCCATTCGCCCTCTTGTTCTGACGTAATCTTGGAAGTCTTCGCTGAAAGCGGTGTTGACTTTGCGCATGTTTGCGCCGCCCGCCTGCGCGCCTTTTATGGCGACGTCGCAAACCTTCCAGATCAGATCGTCTGAGGCACGGTCTCCGTAGAGCCACCTCGCCGTCGGCATGACGACACCATAGATGCGATTCCTCATGTCGAGGTGTTCTTGGGTGGGTAGACCAAGGAGGTCCCGAGACGTGGCGAGCGCGGCTAGCGCGCAATGTGTCACGGCAACCAGATCTTGCCGGGAGTGAAACTTTCTCCCAGATTTCACACACGTTTCCACGGAGCTGACCGCGTAGGCTGCCGCGGCGACAAGCAACATACTTTCAGGTTCCGCTCGCAACCCTGCTGCGTCCGCTTTTGGGACTTTCTTCGCAACAATTGCGAACAGGTCCGCTTCGAAGGTGCTATTCGTGCAGCTCCGTTCCTTCGTTCTTTCTCGCCTGTCAAAAATCCCCACCTCAAACTCTCCGTCGATGGATCACCATGTATTACCCGGCATGTCGGTCGGCGAGCCCTCGGTTTCCGTCCCTTGCTGGGACGATTGCGTTCACGCTCTCCACCGGCGTAGCAGAAGCTCAACTATCACGGAAGGCTCAAGACTGATTGGCGAGAAAAGCAGCTTGTTTGGAGAGGTTTTCGACGCGCGACAGATTGAAAGGGATCGAGTAACCGGCGCTTCCCCATCACGGTAAGAGGCCACGCTGACCGCCGTTCCGAGCTGCTCGAAGGCATGTCCATTGCCCGTGTAAGTAAGCCGCAAAACCCGGCGACGAACCGGGCTAAGAAGCCGGCGGTACACGCCGGTGGTGGCCACGGCATGTTCGGCCGCTCCGACAAAGCGCGGAGCAGTGCCGACAGGCCCGACGACCTGCGAGCCCTCGGCGTCTAGCAGGCGGACGCGTCGCAACACCAACCGACGCCGTATTCGAAAGCGAGGTGCAGTAATGAAAGCTATTTGGAATAAGCCTTTCGCGGCTGCGATGCTGATCGCGGCGATGACGATGTTGTCGACTGCCGGCCTCACGCAGGACAAGGCGCCGGATGCGACGTTCCGTTACACCGGCGCCACCGCCGCGGCTGGCGTCGGCGTGTCGTGGGGTCATGGAACGCTCACATTCCAAGGTAAGGACTACCCGTTCCGCATCCGCGGCATCGACGTCGCCGATGTCGGCATAACCAAGATCACCGCCACGGGCGACGTTTACAACTTGCAGCGCGCCAGCGACTTTGCGGGGACATACGGCGCCGCATCGGCGGGTGCCGCGCTCGCGGCTGGCGGTGTCGGAGCGGTGATGAAGAACGACCAGGGCGTGATCGTTCGCATGGCCTCAACGAGTAAGGGAGTACAACTCAAAGCCGCCGTCGAGGGCGTAACGATCGAACTCGAGGGGCCGACTCAATAAAGTCGTGTGTGGCTGCCCGGCAACAGCTCCGGCAGCGTGGTTTGAAGTTGCACTATGCCGGAGTCGCGCGCCGAAGCGTGCGCGACTCCGGCTGCAGTTGTCGGTCGAGCACCTCGGGTGCAGCCTAAGAATTACGCAGCATCACCGCGTGCCACGACCGTGGCGCGGCACGTCGGAAGCTTGCAGCTAGTTGCGAACGCTCGCTACACCGGCAGGAATGACCGGGCAACCTGCAGTACGAAGAACGCGCCGGTGGCGACGACGGCCAGCATCGACGCGCGCATAGAAAACGTGTCGTGCTGCTCGATGAATCGGCGTGCTCGCCGGCGCCGGCGTTTTTCTCCGCTGCTTGCACTCATGATGCCCTCCGCGTATTTCCCGGGATGCGCGGTTGTTCTTGTTAAGGCGCGCCGGGAGCCTGCCGTGGTTTGAGCAAGAACCAAGCCAATCGGATTACCTAAAAGGAAACAAGAATTTGCGTCAGCCGAACGGCCGAACTGAGCGTTCACTTGTAAAGGAGTCCGACAGTAGACAGCTGGGGTCCACACGCCGTGGACCGGCCGCGCAAAAGGCATGCCGCAGGATCGCTCCTCCGAGAGCGTGCGTGCGTCTGGTCGCAGCACTGCTGCCGGAGAATGTGCAAATGGGACCGCAGCGCATCGTCTGCCTGACTGAAGAAACGACCGAGTGGCTGTATCTGCTCGGTGAGCAACACCGCATCGTCGGCATCAGCGGCTACACGGTGCGTCCGCCGCGCGCGCGCCAGGAGAAGCCGCGGGTCAGCGCGTTCCTCGATGGCCGCGTCGATCGCATCGTCGATCTGCAGCCTGATCTCGTGATCGGTTTCTCGGACATGCAGGCCGAACTGGCGAACAAGCTGATCCGCGCAGGGCTCGATGTCCTCGTCACGAACCAGCGCAGCGTCGAGGAGATCGTGGCGATCATGCGGCTGGTTGCATCGATGGTCGGTGTCAGCGACCGGGCCGAAGCGTGGATCACAGCCTGCAAAAAAAGCCATCGCGAAATGGCCGCGACCGCATCCTCTTGGCCGCGCCGCCCACGCGTCTACTTCGAGGAATGGGACGAGCCGATGATCAGTGCGATCCGCTGGGTCTCGGAACTGATCACTATTGCCGGCGGCGATGACGTGTTCCCGGAACTCGCAATGCAGAAGATGGGGCGCGACCGTGTTATCGCCGACCCGCAGGAGCCGGTGCGGCGCGCACCGGACCTGATCGTCGGCTCGTGGTGCGGAAAGAAGTTCAGAGCGGACAAGGTTGCGGCGCGGCCGGGGTGGGCTCAAGTGCCCGCCGTACTGAACGCGGCGCTGCACGAGATCAAGTCTTGCGACATCCTGCAGCCGGGGCCGGCTGCGCTCACCGACGGTGTCGAGCAGCTGCGCCGGCTGTGCCATCAATGGGCGCGGGCCCCGCTTGGCCGCGCAGATCGCAGTCCGGCGCCCTGAAATCGTGGTCCATCGCACCGCTGCCCCGGTTCCGTCACCGGCGCGGCGGATCTCGCTATCGTGGCGCCATGTCGACGCCCGCTCCGCCCGCCTTCAGCTTCGCAAAGCTCTTTCCGCGTCGCCGTGTGCTCTTCACGCTCGCGGTCGTCTTGCCGTTCGGCCTGCTGCTCGGCCTGTCGTCGCTGTCGCCCACCGTTGTGGTGGTTGCGCGTGGACTGCTGGTGGGCGTGTTCGCGATGCTGGCCTACGGTGTGTTCGAACAGTGGCCGGCGCGGTTGCCGGAGCGGATCCAGCGCTGGGTGCTGCAGCTGATCGCCGTCGTTATCGCAGTGCCGGTCGGCGCGCTGGTCGCCTACTGGATCACTCTCGGTGGCGACCCGCAATTCAGCCAGAACCCGGCGCGCCTCAACGGGTATCTGAGCCTGACCGTACTCGGGGGCATGATCGCGCTCTGGATCGCGCTCGGTGCGATGGTGCGCAGTCGCGAGGCGCTGGCGCGCGACCAGGCGCTGGCGTTCGAGCTCGAACGCAGCGAACTGGCGCGCCAGGCGCTCGATGCGCGCATGCAGCTGCTGCAGGCGCAGGTGCAGCCGCACTTTCTGTTCAACACGCTGGCCAACGTTCAAGCTCTGGTCGAGACCGGCTCGCCGCAAGCCTCGTGCGTGCTCGACAGTCTGATCGCCTACCTGCGTGCGGCAGTGCCGCGCCTGAACGAGCCGGCGACGACGCTGAAGCAGGAGCTCGAACTCGTGCGCGCGTACCTCGAACTGATGCAGATGCGCATGCCCGATCGGCTCCAGTACACACTGCAGGCGGACTCCGACGCCCTGGCGGCACGCTGCCCGCCGATGACGCTACTGACTCTGGTCGAAAACGCGGTGCGCCACGGCATCGACCCGAGCGAGGAGGGCGGGCGCATCGACGTCGACGTGCAGTTGCGCGGTGACCGCTGCAGCGTTCGCGTCACCGATACCGGCGTCGGCCTGAAGCGCGTCGGCAACGGCCTCGGTACGGGCCTCGCGAACCTGCGCGAGCGGCTGAGAATCTTCTTCGGCCACGATGTGGAATTACGACTGGTGGCGCGCGAGCCGCACGGCGCGTGTGTCGAGCTGGACTTTCCGATACGCAGGAACGATGCTGGCGGACCGGCCCACTGATGACCCGCCCGACCGCTCTTATCGCCGATGACGAGCCGCTGCTGCGCGAGAAGCTCGCGCGCCTGCTGGCGCAGGCGTGGCCTGAACTCGAGGTCGTCGCGCTCGCGCGCAACGGACGCGAGGCGGTGGAGATGTTCGAAGCGCAGAAGCCAGACGTCTGCTTTCTCGATGTCCACATGCCGGGACTGTCCGGCGTGCAGGCAGCACACCTGATCGGACGGCGTTCGCACCTGGTGTTCGTCACTGCGTTCGATCAGTATGCAGTGCAGGCCTTCGCACAGGGTGCGCTCGACTACCTGGTCAAACCGGTCGAGCCGGAGCGCCTCGCCGATACGGTGGGTCGACTGCAGCAGCGACTGAACTCTGAACAGCCGGCGTCGAACACCGAAGCGCTGCTACAGCAGCTCGCGGTCAAGCTCAAGGAGGACACCGCTCCGGTGCCGCTGCGCTGGATCCGGGCGACCGTGGGCCAGTCGGTCCGCCTGATCGCGGTGGATGAGATCGATTTCCTGCGCTCCGACGAGAAGTACACGCTGATCGCATGGCGCGGTGACCAGGGCAAGCCCGGCGAGGCGCTGATTCGCACTCCGCTGAAAGAGCTGGTGCCGCAACTCGATCCGGTGCAGTTCGCGCAGGTGCATCGCTCGGTGGTCGTGAACCTGGGTGCGGTCAGTCATGTGACGCGTGGTCTCAACGAGACCGCCGACATCCACCTGAAAGGGCGCCCCGAGGTGCTACCGGTCAGTCGCAGCTACCTGCACCTGTTCCGGCAAATGTGACGCGCGCGATCCACGCCGCGTGCGCGCGGACTACTCCTTCACGGCTCCGGTCATGCCGGACACGTAGTGCTCAACGAAGAACGAATACAGGATCGCCACCGGCAGCGACCCGAACAGTGCGCCGGCCATCAGCGCGCCCCAGTGGTAGACGTCGCCTTCGACCAGTTCCGTGATTACGCCAACCGGCACCGTCTTGACTTCACTCGAGGATATGAAGGTCAGCGCGTAGATGAATTCGTTCCATGACAGCGTGAAAGCGAAGATGCCGGCCGAGATCAGGCCGGGTACGGCCAGCGGCAGGATGATTTTCACGAGGATCTGCAGGCGGCTGGCGCCGTCGATCAGCGCGCACTCTTCGAGCTCGAACGGAATCGAGCGGAAGTAGCCCATCAGCAGCCAGGTGCAGAACGGGATCAGGAACGTTGGGTATGTGAGGATCAGCGCGAGCCGCGTGTCGAACAACTGGAACTTGTAGACGATCGCCGCCAGCGGAATGAAGAGGATCGACGGCGGTACCAGGTAAGCCAGGAAAATGCTCATGCCGACATAGCGCGACCCGCGGAAGCGCAGCCGCTCGATCGCGTAGGCCGCCAGCACGCTGCAGAAGAGCGACAACGTGGTCGACACGACTGACACCAGCATCGTGTTCCACAGCCAGTCCGGATACGCGGTGTCGAACAGCAGCTTCTTGATGTGCGCCAACGTCGGGTTGACGACCCAGAATGGATTGCCTTGGTGCGACAGCAGTTCCTCATTCGGCTTGAAGGTGGTGATCGCCATCCAGTAGAAAGGAAACAGCAGCACGAAGAGAAACGCCGCGAGCGGCAGGTACAGCGTGACGATGCGTCGGCGCGACGACTCGAGGTATTTCATCCCCTGCGAGTCGGTAGTCTCGGGCGTTGCCGGGACCTCGCGTGATTCGATTGAGCTCATTTGTCCTGCCCACCCTGCTGCCATGCCCGCCGCTGCAGTCCGAAGTAGCTGAAGAGGATTGCTGCGAGAAGGAACGGCACCATCGCGGTGGCGAGCGCGGCGCCTTCGCCGAGCGAGCCGCCCGGGATCGCCCGCTGGAAACTCAGGGTCGCCATTAAGTGCGTGGCATTGAGCGGGCCGCCCCGTGTCAGCACGTAGATCAGCTGGAAATCCGTGAACGTGAACAGTACCGAAAACGTCATCACGACTGCGATGATTGGCGTCAGCAGCGGCAGCGTGACGTAGCGGAACTGCTGCCAGTCGCTGGCGCCATCGAGGCTCGCCGCCTCGTAGAACGACGGCGAGATCGTCTGCAGCCCGGCCAGCAGGCTGATCGCCACGAACGGCACGCCGCGCCAGATGTTTGCCGCGATGACAGACAACCGCGCAAGCCAGGGCTCGCCGAGGAAGTCGATGTACCGGGTGATCAGGCCGAGCTTGACCAGCACCCAGCTGATGATCGAAAACTGGGCGTCGTAGATCCACCAAAACGCAATGGCCGAAAGCGCCGTCGGCACGATAAATGGCAGCAGCACGATCGCGCGTATGAACGCCTTAAATGGCAGATGCTTGTTCAGCAGCAGCGCCAGCCAGAGGCCGAGCACGAACTTGATGACGCTGGCGACGACCGTATAAAACATCGTGTTGAAGACAGCGAGCCGGGTGACCGCGTCGCCCCACAGAAACTCGAAGTTCTCCAAACCGATCCATTCACCGTCACGGCCGATCTTGGTATCGGTAAATCCAAGCCAGGTGCCGAGGCCGAGCGGATAGGTCAGAAACAGCAGCAATACGGCCGCTGCCGGGAGCATGAAGATGAGCCCCAGAAAGTGGCGGTTGTCGAGCAGCTTGTTCACGACTGCAAATCCCTTTGCCAGCTATCGCCGCGCGCCACGTCAAGCGGACGCGTGCCTGCGCACGCGCCGCTGAACGTCGCGAGGTATTCCGACGCGCGCCGGCCCGGAATATCAGACCTTGTAGTACCGCTCAGCGCGCTTCTGCGCGCGCTCGGCCGCTTCCTTCGGCGTCTTCGATCCCGATGCCGCCTCGGCCACCATGTTGACGACGATGAAGTCGGCCAATGCACCGGCCGAGGCATAGCCCATCTTGCCGGAATACCCGCTTGGCCACATGTTCTTCATCGAGTCGCGATACGGCGTGTGCTTCGGATCCGAAGTCCAGATCGGATTCTTCTCGTAGGCCGTCAGCGCGGGCGTCACGTAGCCGATGCTGGCCTGGATCCAGGGGTTCATCTGCTCCTCTTCCATCATGAAGCGCAGGAACTCCTTGGCCGCCTTCGGATACTTGGTGTACTTGAAGATCATCTGGTTGAAGAACAGCTGGAACTCGCTCGGCTTGCCGATCGGCCCGATCGGCATGTTCGCGTGGTAGATGTCGGCCGCCAGTGCGGCGACCTTCGGATCCTTCGAGGTCTTGGCGGCGTAGTAGATCGAAATGCCGTTGTTGGTCAGCGAGATCTGCTCGTCGAGGAACGCCTTGTTGTTGTTCGGGTCGAGCCATGACAGCGTGCCGGGCACGAACGTGGCGTACATTTCCTTGGCGTACTCCAGCGCCTTGAGAGTCTCGGGGCTGTCGATCACGACCTTGTTGCTGGCATCGACCAGCTTGCCGCCGAATGACCAAACCAGCCACTGGCACCAGGTGTTGCCGTCGCCGGTCGCGTTGCCGAGCGCAAATCCAGGCGGTGTGCCCTTGTCCTTCAGCGCCTTGCACAGCTTG
Organism: Burkholderiaceae bacterium; assembly: GCA_035255845.1. GTDB lineage: Bacteria > Pseudomonadota > Gammaproteobacteria > Burkholderiales > Burkholderiaceae_F > JALORV01. The sequence goes on from DATEZE010000033.1 coordinate 12,929, forward strand.
AGAAAACCGTCGGTGTCGCGCGGAAACTTGTCGAATCCGGCGGCTTTGATGTGGCTCTCCCGGTAGACCATGCAGACGCCGGCCACTCCGAGCGGCACGCCGATCCAGGTCTTGCCGTTCGGCCTCAGGTACGGATCGCATACAGGGTAAAAGCCGCCGTATTTCTTGCCCAGATATGCGCAGACGTCTGACACGTCGGCCAGCTTCTCCGGATACAGATTGGCATCGTCGTTGGTCCCCAGGATGATGTCAGGGCCCGCCCCCGTGTTGGCGGCGACGGCTGCTTTCGGACGCACGTCCTCCCATCCCTCGGCGTCGACGCGCACTTCGATGCCGGTCTTCTCCGTGAACTTCTTCACGTTGGCCAGATACACTTCGTCATCGCCCTGCACGAAACGCTTCCAGCGCAGCACGCGCAACTGCGCGCCCTTTTCCGGCGTGTTGCTCCACTGCGCCTGGGCGTCCTTGACCCAGATCATCGGGCCGACGGTGGCGCCGGCGGCGACCCCGGCAGTGGTCTTGAGAAACTCCCGTCGTTTCAGCTGCTTCATGCTGCCTCCTTGGGTGGTTGGCTCGATGTTTCAAGCCGCGTTGATTTGATTTACGCCGTGACGCATTTTCCGTTCGCGGCGTCGAAGAGGTGGGCGCGTGCCGCGTCTGGAACGAGCGTGATGCGATCGCCTGGGCGCACGTTGGTGCGGTCGCGGATCGTCGCCGTCACTTCCTGGTCGACGAAGCGGCAGTAGATCTGCGTGTCGGCGCCGGTGGGCTCAACCACGACGACTTCGACCGGCAGACCGCCGCTGCCCACGGCGAAGTGCTCCGGCCGGATGCCGTAGAGCACCGGTTGCCCGTCAGCCAGCGCCACGCCATTGCGAGCCGCCAGGCGCTCACCATTCGCAAATACGACGTCGACTCCGCTGTCGTTGCGCTGCGCCTTGCCGGGCAGCATGTTCATCGCCGGCGAGCCGATGAAGCCGGCCACGAAGGTGTTGACCGGATGGTCGTACAGGTCGAGTGGCCCGCCGGTCTGCTCGACGATCCCATCGCGCATCACGACGATCCTGTCGGCCATCGTCATCGCCTCGATCTGGTCGTGCGTCACATAAACCGAGGTCGTCTTCAGGCGCTGGTGCAGTTCCTTGATCTCGGTGCGCATCTGCACGCGCAGCTTGGCGTCGAGGTTGGACAGTGGCTCGTCGAACAGGAACACCTGCGGGTCGCGCACGATCGCCCGCCCCATCGCAACGCGCTGGCGCTGTCCGCCGGAGAGTTGCCGCGGATAGCGGTCGAGCAGCTTGCCGAGCCCGAGGATGTCGGCTGCCCGCGCCACTCGCCGATCGATCTCTGCCTTATCCGCGTTGGCGAGCCGCAGGCTGAATGACATGTTGTCGCGCACGCTCATGTGCGGATACAGCGCGTAGTTCTGGAACACCATCGCGATGTCGCGCTCCTTCGGCGCCATGCGATTGACGACGCGGCCGCCGATCAGGATCTCGCCCTCGCTGATCTCCTCCAGCCCCGCGATCATCCGCAGCAGCGTCGTCTTGCCGCACCCACTGGGTCCGACCAGCACCGCGAAATCACCGTCCTCGATGTCGATGTCGACACCGTGGATGACCGTCGTGCCGCCGAAGCGCTTGCCAACGCCGCGAATTGCGACTTGCGCCATGCTGTTCTGTCTCCTCGCGCAGCCGGAGGTGCCGCGCGCTGTTTACGCCGGGATCTTTGTCCCTTGAATTACAGGATACATGGGGCGCCCCGTGGTCGCCCACTGCACGATGTTCAGCGCCGCCTTGCGTCGCAACTCCGCCTCGGCAGCGGTCGAATAAAACGCTGCATGCGGTGTCAGCAGCACGCGCGGGTGACGCGCCAGCGGGTGCGTCGGCAACAGCGGTTCGACCGGCAACACGTCGAGCGCGGCACCGTCGAGCGTGCCGTCGTCGAGTCGCGCCAGCAGCGCGTCGACGTCGACGACCGCACCGCGCGCCGTGTTGACCAGCAGGCTGCCGGACTGCATCCGCGCGAGCAGGCGCGCGCCGACCATGCCGCGTGTCTCGTCGTTCAGCGGCACGTGCAGCGACACGGTGTCGCTGCGCTCGAACAGGTCGTCGAGCGACACGCGTTCGACGTACGCGGGAAAGTCCCCGTCGATGATGTACGGGTCACAGGCGAGCACCCGCGCGAAGCAGTTGCGCGCCAGGTGCGCAAAGCGCTTGCCGATGCGCCCAAGTCCGAGGATGCCGACCGTCAGGTCACTGGCGCGCCGGATCGTCCCCGGCGAAAGGTAACTCCAGTGGCCTGCGCGCACATCGCGGTCGTAGAGGGCGAGATGCCGCACCAACGCCAGCGTCATCGCGAGCGCGTGCGTCGCGACTTCACCGACGCCGTAGTCGGGTGAGTTGGCGACCCAGACGCCATGCCGCGCACACGCCGCAGTGTCGACGGTGTCGAAGCCTGCGCCGTAGCGGCTGATGATGCCGACGCGGGGCAGGGCGCTCAACACGCGGTCGGTGACCGGCGCGTACTGCACGAGCAGTGCATCGCAGTCGCGAGCGGCATCGATCAGCTGGTCTTCGGTGCGGCACTGCGCGTGCTGGAGCTCGACGCCGGCGGAAGCAAAGAGCTGCTGTTCCAGCTTGAGGTCCGGATAGTCGAAGTCGGTGATCAGCGCCTTCATCGCGTGGCCTTTTTGCGCCAGCAGTCGCGCTGATGATCATTCACCATCCCGGTGGCCTGCATGAAGGCATAGCAGATGGTCGATCCGACGAACTTGCAGCCGCGCGCCTTCAGCGCCTTGCTCATCGCGTCTGACTCGCGGCTCGTCGCTGGCGCCTGGCGGTAGTCGTCCCACTGGTTGACGATCGGGCGGCCACCGGTGAACGACCAGAGAAAGCGGTCGAGCGACCCGGACTCTTCGCGGACTGCGCGCAGCGCGCGGGCATTGATGAGCGTGGACTCGACCTTGGCGCGGTTGCGCACGATCGCGGGGTTCTTCAGCAGGCGCTCGACGCGGGCCGGCGTCATTCGTGCCACACGGTCGACGTCGAAGCCCTCGAACGCCTCGCGATAGCCTTCACGCTTACGCAGGATCGTGGCCCACGACAGCCCGGCCTGGGCGCCTTCGAGCACGAGCATCTCGAAGAGATGTCGGTCGTCGTGCGATGGCACGCCCCATTCCTCGTCGTGATAGGCCACCATCAGCGGATCGTCGCCGGCCCAGCCGCAGCGCTTTACGCGCTTTCGTGGCGATGGCGCCGTCGTGCGCAATTCCGGCATCGGCGTCACGTCGTCGCGTATGCGAGGAGCGGCGACTTCATCAGTGATTGTCTTTCGGGACACCGGGACCGCTGCTGCCGACGAGAAAGTCGAGGTCCGCACCGCGGTTGGCCTGCTGCACATGGTCGAAATAGAGTTTCACATAGCCGCGGCTCATCGGCGCCTCCGGCGGAGTCCAGCGGGTACGACGGCGTGCCAACTCCGCATCGTCAACCTCGAGGTGCAGGCGCCGCCGCTCGACGTCGAGCTCGATCATGTCGCCGCTCTCGACCAGAGCCAAGTTACCGCCGGCCGCGGCCTCGGGCGAAGCGTGCAGCACGACTGTGCCGTAGGCGGTCCCGCTCATGCGTGCGTCGGAGATGCGCACCATGTCGGTCACGCCCTGCTTGACCAGCTTAGCCGGGATCGGCATGTTGCCGACCTCGGCCATGCCGGGATAGCCGCGCGGGCCGCAGTTCTTGAGCACCAGGATGTCGTCAGGACGCACGTCGAGCGTTTCATCCTCGACCTTCGCGTGCATGTCGGCGCTGTCCTCGAAC
>DATEZE010000034.1:0-2584 GCA_035255845.1 Burkholderiaceae bacterium
GCCATCGTCTGCGACGATCACGTCGCACCCCGGCACGGCAGCGAGCAAGGCTGCAGCCGCCGCGACGCGATCCGCGCCCACGCTGACCGGCGCTTGCGTCGCCCGGGCGATCAGCAGCGGCTCGTCACCAACGGCGTCGACTGACGCGCCAGCGTCGACCAGCCGCGGCGCCGCAGCGCTGCGCGCGCCGTAACCGCGCGACACGACGCCGGGATGCCAGCCCCGCTGCTGCAGCGAGCGAACGAGTTCGATCGTCAGTGGTGTCTTGCCGGTGCCGCCGACGTAGAGGTTGCCGACGACCACCACCGGCACGCCGGCGTGCGAGGTGCGCCGTAGGCCTGCAGAGTAGGCGGCGCTGCGCAGTGCGAGCACCGCTCGATAGACCAGCGCGAGAGGCAGCAGCAGCCATGGCAGCACGCCGCGTCGCTGCCAAGCGGCCGCAATCCGGGCCTCAAGCGAAGTGCGCAGCGCCACTCGCGGTCAGCGGCGGCCGGATGTACGTTGCGTCGCGAAGCTGATGCGCACGATGCCCGCCAAGCGTGCCGCCTCCATCACCGTGATGACGGACTGGTGCGGTGCTTGCGCGTCAGCGTTGATGACCAGCAACACGTCGTCGCGTCCGCCCACCGCCCGCCTCAGGGCCTCGGCCAGGCTCGCGTCATCGGTCGCCGCCAGCGTGGTCTTGTCGATCGCATAGCGCCCATCCACCGTGACCGCGACGTTGACCATCGCCGGCGGTGTTGGCGGCGTTGTCGCTTCGGCCGACGGCAGCTGAATTTTCAGTTCGGCGAAGCGCGAGTAGGTCGTGCTGACTGCAAGAAAGATCAGCACGATCAACAGGACGTCGATGAGCGGAATCAGGTTGACTTCCGGCTCTTCCTCGTACGGTCGTCTGAAGCGCATCTAACTTTTCCGGTCGCCGTAAACGACCTCAAGCAGGCGCTCGGCCTGCTCCTCCATGTCGACCAGGTAGTCCTCCACCAGCCGGCGGAAGTAGCGGTGCGCCAGCACCGCCGGCACCGCGACGATGATGCCGAACGCGGTGCAGTACAACGCGATTGAGATGCCGCGCGCCAGTTCCTGCGGGCTCGAGCCCGCCTGCTGCGAGGCGAAGATGTGGATCATGCCGATCACGGTGCCGAAGAGTCCGAGCAGTGGGGCGATCGAACCGATCGAGCCGAGTAGCGTCAGGTTCTTGGTCAGCCGGTTGGCCACGGTTGCACCGGCGGCTTCGACCTGCTGGATCGCGCCTTCGCGCATCGTTCGGTCGTTACGCAGCGCGGCGGCCAACACGCGGCCCAGCGGAGAGTTCGCCTCCAGCTTGGTGACGATCTCGCGGCTGACCGGCTGTTTCCGCACGAGGCCGAGGACATCGTCGAGCAGACCGCTCGGTAAGATGCGGACGCGGCGCAGTGCGACGGCACGCTCGATGATCAGCGCCAGCGCGAGCACTGAGGCCAGGATCAGGGGCCATACCGGCCAGCCCAGTTCGATGATGATGGAAAGCAAAGGCGTCGTCTCCGGCGCGGCGCGCGAAAAGCGCGAAGCGTAGTGGGGGCCACTGGCCGCTGCAAGTTGGCAGCTTTCCTGTGGACAAGTATGTGAAGAACTTCTGGCCGGACGCGCTAAGTCCTTGTCGCATCGAGTGTCGATCGGCGCACCCATCGCACATTAAGCTGAAAAACGTGCGCAAAATCAAACACTTGACAGAATTTGCCATTGCGCTGCAGCCATGTGCGATGGCCGCGCGATGGAAGCTTGCGGTTTGTGGACAGCTTTTGCCCGGAAACCCGCATGGCGCTTGAGTTTGATCCGGCGGATCCAGTAACCACGCGGCCTGCACTGACGGTTTCCGCGCTAAACCGCGCCGTTGCGGGACTGCTCGAGCGCAGTTTCCCGCTAGTGCGGGTGCAGGGGGAGATCTGCAACCTAACGCGCGCTGCGAGCGGGCATTGGTACTTCGGTTTGAAGGACGACAACGCGCAGGTGCGCTGCGTGATGTTTCGCGGCCGCAACAGTCTGCTGGACTGGCGGCCGCGGGATGGCGACGACGTCGAGGCGACTGCCATCGTTTCGCTGTACGAGGCGCGGGGCGAGTTCCAGTTGACCGTCGAATTCCTTCGACGTGCCGGATTGGGGCGACTCTACGAGGAGTTTCTGAAGCTCAAGCAGAGGCTCGCCTCCGAGGGACTCTTCGACTGGCCGCGCCGGCCGCTGCCGCGGATGCCACGGTCGGTGGGCGTCGTGACCTCGCTGCAGGCGGCGGCACTGAGCGACGTGCTCAGCGTATTGCAGCGGCGGGCGCCGTACCTGCGTGTCGTCATCTATCCGGTTCCGGTTCAGGGCGCCGCTGCGGGTGGTGAGATCGCGGCGATGCTCGAGCGCGCCGCGGCAAGGGACGAGGTTGACGTCCTGCTGCTGGTTCGCGGCGGTGGTTCGATCGAGGACCTGTGGGCGTTCAACGAGGAAGTGGTGGCGCGCGCGATTCGCGCGGCGACGTTGCCGGTCGTCGTCGGCGTCGGCCACGACAGCGACGTGACGATTGCCGACTTCGTCGCGGACCTGCGGGCGCCCACGCCGACGG
>DATEZE010000035.1:0-5200 GCA_035255845.1 Burkholderiaceae bacterium
CGAAGTCGGCGTCGCGCCGGCCGCGCACGTCGTTCGGCACGATTCAGCGGCACGACCGACAGTGCCAGTGGCAGCCCAGGGAATCGTCGCGCTCGCGGTCGCCCCATGGGGATCGGTGTATGTCAACGGCGACGCACGCGGCACTACGCCGCCGCTGACGCAACTGATGCTGCCGGCCGGACGGTATACGATCGAAATCCGCAACGGCGAGCAGGCGCCTTATGTAGCGCAGGTAGACGTCACGCCGGAGCGCCCACAACAGATCCGCCATCGCTTCCAGTGAAGTTGCGCAGCCATCCGCCAGCGTGGAGAAGTACCAGTGCGCTGGTCGCGGTCTCGCTCGGCGGCTGCTCGCTTTTCGCACCGCCGCCGCCGCCCCCGCCGCCACCGCCGACGATCAGCATCGCGCGCCTGTACGAACAGCCTGCCGAGCGAGCCTTCGTCAACGGACTGCGCTTTTACGAAGAGGGCCAGTACGAGCGCGCCGAGGCCTTGCTGAAGCGCGCGATCACCGACGGACTGCAGGACAAGCATGACATCGCAGTCGCGCAGAAGCATCTCGCCTTCATCGCCTGCGCATACAACCGGCCAAGCGACTGCGAGCAGGCATTCCGCGCGGCGTTCTCTGCTGACGCGGGCTTCAAGCTGACCGACGCTGAAGTCGGTCACCCACTCTGGGGCCCGGTGTACAAGCGCGTCGCCGCCGAGCAGCCGTCCAAAGCGGCAGCGACAAAGTAGCTCGTCGACTGCTCGACGCGACAATTTCGAAGGGTCTCAATCCGTCGCAGCCGGCACCGACGCCGGCTTCGGGCGTCGCAGCCATCCGACGAGAGCGGCCATTGGCAGCGCCGAACGCGCACGGTAGGCGCTGGTCCACAACCCGCCGTGGCAGGCGTTGTCCATGAATAGTTCGAACGGGTGCATGAGTGGACGCGCCGGGTTTGCGGCCGTTTCATCGGCGCGCAGATCGTGGACCCAGAGCGCCGCCATGATCGCCGTCGTCGTCGCCGGCTCGAAGACCTCGATGCCGAACGTATCGGCGCCGGCAAATCCGGCTGCGAACGCAGGGTTCTTCAGCACGGAAGCTGTGCTTGTCGAAGGCGCAATGTTGAGGCACACGCGATGTCCCGCTTCGCGCGCCAGCAGTGCGCGCCACTGCTGCAAGCGCTTCGCCAACGCATAGTTCGGGCCCTGCTCGACAATCAGGCTGTCGATCAGGCCGTACGAGAGTCCCTCGGCCGACTGCTCGACCTCACCTACATTCGGTTGGAACAGACGATCGCCCGACGCGAGCCGCACCGGCGCTTGCCACGCGCGCTGCATCGTCGGCCGCTGCGCGAACGCTTCCTGTGCACGCCGCGCGGTGCCTGCCGGCACGGCAAAGACGTCGGTCGGCGTGGCCATCCAGGCCATCGATGTGCGCGGGTCGCGCGCGGTGGCAACCTGCATCATGTCCATCGCCAGTGACAACCGGACATGTCGCTCGCCATCCAGGTAGCCCAGCGCCGCGACGTCGACCGGGCCGTCCTGCGCGCAGACCCATGCTGCCGCCTGAGGTGTCTCGGTCAGCAGGTCGACGCCGGCGTCGGCCAGCCATACTGCTTCGTCATCCGATGCCCGAGTCGTTCGGCGTACCGGAGCTATGAGAGTGCCGTTGCCATCTGTGACGATCGCAACGATGCGTCGCCAGACGGACTCGTCCGGAATATCCACCGCGACGATGCGGGCGCGCCAGCTTGCCAGCCAGCGCAACGGTCCGGCCTCGCTGCCTGCACCGAGCAGCACCATCGTGCGATCCGAGAGATCGAACCATTCGGGATTCTTCAGGCAACGGTGCAACGCCACAGCCGCGCTCGATTCGATGATGCCGCGCGCGAGCCAATCGTCGATCTGTGCTGCTAGCGCTAAGCCCTTCAGCACTCCGCCGCGATAAGGGACCTGCCACGCTGCGGGTCGAGCTGCGCCGCGCCCGTGCAATGTTGCCGAATGCAGCGGCGGCGCGCTCGAATCGAGTGCCTCGCGCAACGAACCGGTGCCGCCCTCGCCATGCCATTGCAGTGATTCCCACGCCATTTCCAGGCCGGCACGGGCGCTCGACAGCGCAGCCTGCGACGAGCGCATGCCGTCGGAAACAAGGCGACGAAAATGGTGCGGATAGGCGTGTCGCCAGCGCCGCTCGCTGAGCGCGTCATCGGCGTGGCTGGCATCAACCGCAGCGAGCGCAGCCGCGACGATTCGCGTTCCCGCCTGTCGCGAGCTGGGACTTCCATCCGGCCCCGGCGGGAAAACGATTCCGCGAGCCGGACGCGCAGTCGCGATGGCTTCGGAACTCTTCGCGGTCATCGGTGAGATCCCCGGGGGCGTAGCCGCGAACGCGATCATCGTTGCTGCGATTCATCGGCAGCGCCGCGAACACAGTAGCGCAGCCTGCGCACAGGGGGCACCGCGCAGCCGCGCTATTTTTCGGAGCAGGTAAGGCGCAGTCGATTCCGCGGAAGGGAGTCCGCTGCGCCCAGAGGCGAGTTCCCCCGGGCCGAGCCCGGGAGAATTAGAAGCCGATCCGCGCCTTCCTGGCAGCGCGGTCCTCGACGATATCGTCGGGGCGGATCTCGCTGCGGTCGCCGAGCCTGGCATTGCCGAACGCCGCGAGCAGAACGCGTCGCATCTCGCGCGGCTTCAGCCGCGCCAGCCGATCGAGACTGTCGCTGCTCAGCGTTGGGGGAAATGCACGGCCCCAGGCGTGTTCACGGCGCAGCTCGTCGTAGATGCTCTGCGCGATCCGGCGCGAAGCGTCGAGATCGGGGGCTTCGATCGAGTAGACGTTCATCCGGTTCAGGATCGGCTCAGGGATGCCGCGCGCGTCATTGGCCGTTGCGATCCATACGACGTCGGAGGCATCGATCGGAACCTCGGCGAACTCGTCGACGAAGTCGCACGCGGTGTCGTGCTCGAGCAGCGTGTACAAGCTGCCGAGCGGATCGTATTGACTCTCGCCGCTCGCCTTGTCGATCTCGTCGACGACGATCACCGGATTGGCGTAGTCGCCGTTGACCAGCGAATCGAAAACCTTGCCCGGCTTCGCGTTCTTCCACTGCGCCGAGGCCCCGGACAGGATCCAACCGGCGGTCAGTGAACTCATCCCGATGAAGTTGTAGCCGGTGCCGAGCAGCTTGGACAGCCGGCGTGCGAAATGCGTCTTGCCGATGCCCGGGTCACCGAGCAGAAGAATCGGTTCGAGTTCGAGTGGATCGTCCGATGAGAGGCACAGCGCCAACTGCTTGCGGATGTCCTCGAGCGGCTCTTCAAAGTTCGGCAGTTCCTGGATCAGGCCGTCGATGTCAGGTAGCGCCGAGGGCTTGATGACGAAGCGCTGGCCGCCAGTGCGGATCATCCGCAGATAGGTCGCCCGCAAGGCTTCATTGCCGCCGTTGCCGAGTTCCTGCAGGTCCGACAGCGCCTCTTCGACGCGCGGGATCTCGTAAACATCCTTGAACCCCGCGATCGAGATCGGTGACGGCAAGGTGGCAGGCAGGCTCATCGGAACCTCCAGTCGGCAATCACGCTTCCTCCGTCGCAGTTGTAGCGCGGTTCAATGATCAATTGATCTCCCGATAAGCAAGTCCCTTGCCAGAAATTCTGACCCTCCGTGCGAAAAAAGCAAAGCACTCGCGCTGCGAGAGTGCTAATTCCCTGATCTAACCCGCTAATTCGAGCCGCGGCGCGGCGAACTACGATGCCCAACGCAGGCCCTGCTCCGCACCCAGACGGCGGCGCCGACGCTCGACCGGAGTCTGAGTTTCTTCAGCTGGTGCTTGATGTGCACCTTGACGGTGCCACCGCATTTCGCGGCGCACGCCGCTCGCCACATCGCGCAGCGCATCCGTCAGCGCGACAATCGACCTGGCCATATTCAACGAGGCCGCGCCGCGTCACCACGAGGACGAGGAAGTGGACATGTTCCCTTTGTTGCGCGAGCGCTGCGGCAGTGACGACGGCGCTGCGCTCGAGGCGCTGGATCGCGTCGAGCGCGAACACCTCGAAATGGCGGCCATCTGGCGCGGCCTCGACGCCGCGCTGGCACGGATTGGCGCGGGCACCGACGTCGCGCTCGATGAAGATGCAGTCGCGCAGTTCGCCGCGATGTATGACCGGCATATCGATGCCGAGGAGACCGTGCTGCTGCCTGCGCTGCGGCGCTTTCTGCGCGAAGCCGATTGGACTGCGATCGGTCACAGCATGGCAGCGCGACGCGGCCTCGAGGATAGGGACAAGGGCACGTCCGGGTCATAGTTTCTTGCGTCAGGGACAGCGCGTTGCCGTGATGTCGCGGCCGGTGGTGTCCAAACTGCACGTCGTGCACATCGTCGTGCAGGACGCGCGGGCGACGTCGCTGGCATGAGGTTCTGAACGCCGGTGATCCGCACTGTGCGGTCCGGTTGCGACAGCGAGAGCTTCAGCGCCGGCGGCGACTCGTTCCGCCGAGGATGCCGCCCAGCATGCCGCGCGTGATCTCGCGCGCCAGCGACGACCCGACCGAGCGTGCCGCGCTCTTCGCGGCGACTTCGACCATGCCTTCGTGTCGGCCGCCACGCGGCCCGGTTGAGCCAAACAGGATGTCACTCAGGCTGTCCATGATGCCGCCACCGGATGCGCCCGCGGTCGGCTTGCCTGCAGCCGCCTCGCCGGTCGGCAAAGTGTTGCCGTCGGCTCTCGCCTTCAGCTTTTCGTAGGCCGATTCGCGATCAATCCCCTTCTCGTAGGTCCCGGCGACGACCGATCCGGCGATTAGTGTCTTGCGCTCCTCCGGCGTGATCGGCCCGATCTGCGAGCCGGGCGCGAGCATCCAGGCGCGTTCGGTCACGCCGGGCGTGCCCTTCGCATCGAGCAGCGATACCAGCGCCTCACCGACGCCCAGTTCGGTGATCGCTTTGGCGGCATCGAGCTTCGGGTTCGGCCGCATAGTCTCGGCCGCCGTCTTGACGGCATTCTGGTCGCGCGGCGTGAAGGCACGCAACGCGTGTTGCACGCGGTTGCCGAGCTGACCCAGCACCTTTTCGGGAATATCGAGCGGATTCTGCGTGACGAAGTACACGCCGACACCCTTCGAGCGGATCAGCCGCACCACCTGCTCGACCTTCTCGAGCAGCGCCGGCGGCGCTTCGGCGAAAAGAAGATGTGCCTCGTCGAAGAAAAACACCAG
>DATEZE010000036.1:0-7600 GCA_035255845.1 Burkholderiaceae bacterium
ACCTCTACGTGCCGATCAAGCCGGTCGTGGCCGCACGCAAGATCGCGCACCTGCTTGCGGCCTACGGCAGCCAGCGCGCCAAGCGCTGGTTCTCGACGGAAACCTTCATGGCGCTGATGCGCCTGCGTGGCCTCGAATGCAACGCCGAGGGCGGGTTTGCCGAAGCCTTTCATCTGCGCAAGCTCACGATCTAGAGGATTGCCGGTGAGTCCGACGGAGGCAAGCACTGTTTTCATCGACGCAGCAGCGAGCGACGACGAGCGGCGTGCACTGCTCTACTCGGGACAGCTATTCGTCTACACACGGCGTCGGGCCGTATCGGATTTTGTCGAGTTCGCGCGGGAAACGATCCGGGCCGCGTTTGCACCCCTGGATCCGGAAACGGCGCAATTCGAGATGCCGGTCGAGCAGTACGCTGACCTTCTCGGCCGTCTGAAGCCTGCGTTCATCCATCATCGCGAGTCGAAGCGCTATGTTCGCGCGATTCTCGAAGAGCTTGGCTGCGACCCGCAGCAAACCTACTTCGACGTGCCGCGGCTTCGTTCGTCGACCAGCAACGGCTATCTGACGAGCGGAATCGCGTATGCGTGGCACCCGCATCGAGACACCTGGTATTCCGCTCCGGCGTGCCAGATCAACTGGTGGCTTCCGGTGTTCGAGCTTTCGTCCAACAACGCGATGGCGTTTCATCCCACCTACTGGAACCGGGCGGTGACGAACGACTCGGCGGGTTACAACTACTACGCATGGAACAAACTGCATCGGGGCTCCGCAGTCGCGCAGATGATCAAGGACGATCCGCGCCCACTGCCCCGCGCGACCGAATCGATCATCGTCGAACCCCAGATCAGACTACTGTGTCCGGTCGGCGGACTCGTTGTCTTTTCCGGTGCCCAGATGCACTCGAGCGTTCCGAACACCTCCGGTAGGACCCGCTTCAGCATCGACTTCAGAACCGTGCACATCGATGATGTGCGTATGAAGCGCGGTGCGCCGAGATGCGACGAGGCGTGTACCGGCACGACGATGCGCGATTACGTGCAGTGCTCGAGCCTCGAGCGCATTCCCGAGCACCTCGTGGCACTGCACGACGATGGGACGGTCGGGGCGGGTGATGCCATCTTCCAGCCGCCCGGCGCCCGGCCGCAGTGACGATGAGCGACAGCCCACTCGCAGACGAAGGAGAGCTTCCGGCGCCACCCCAGGAAGACCCATCAGTCTCGGCGAATGCCGAGTCGCTGCGCGCGACTGCGCATCGGCTCATCCCGGGCGGCTGCCACACCTACGCCAAGGGCGACGATCAGTATCCGGCCAATGCTCCGGCGTTCATCGCCCGCGGCAGTGGCTGCCGGGTGTGGGACACCGACGGACGCGAGTTCATCGAATATGCGATGGGCTTGCGTACGGTGACGCTAGGTCATGCCTACGCGCCGGTCGTCGATGCCGCGGTGCGCCAGATGCAGCTCGGGACGAATTTCAACCGGCCGGCGCCGATCGAGGTGGAGTGTGCCGAGGCGCTGCTCGGTGTGCTGCCCCATGCGCAGATGGTGAAGTTCGCGAAAGACGGCTCGACGGTAGTTTCGGCCGCGGTGAAGCTCGCACGAGCCCATACCGGTCGCGTCAAGGTCGCGATCTGCACGGACCATCCGTTCTTCTCGTACAACGACTGGTTCATGGTGACGACAGGAATGCCTGGGGGTATCCCTGCGGAAGCGGCCCAAGAGACGGTGAGTTTCCGTTACAACGACCTCGCCGGTGCCGAAAAGGTCTTCGCCGAACACGCGAACGACATAGCCTGCGTCGTGCTCGAGCCCGCCCGCACCGACGAGCCCGTCGACGGATTTCTGCATCGACTGCGCGATCTCGCCCATCGCCACGGCGCGCTGTTCATCCTCGACGAGACCGTCGCTGGATTCCGTTGGGCCTTGGGTGGTGGGCAGGAGGTCTACGACGTGCAGCCGGACCTTGCCGCGTTTGGCAAGGCACTGGGCAACGGCTTTGCGGTTTCGGCACTGACCGGTCGCCGCGAATTCATGGAACTCGGTGGCTTGCAGCATGCGCGCGAGCGCGTGTTCCTGCTGTCAACGACGCACGGCGCCGAGACGCACGCGCTGGCGGCGGCTGCGAAAGTGATCGAGATCTATCGGCGCGAGGACGTTGTCGGCGCGCTTGATCGCCAGGGCCACCGTCTCGAACGCGGCATCCGGCAGGCTATCGCGCACCACGCGCTCGAGCGTCACTTCACGCTCGCCGGACGACCTTGCGCAATGCTCTATGGCACGTGCGATGCGAACGGTCAGCCTTCGGCACAGTTCAGAACGCTTTTCCTGCAGGAACTGATCCAGCGAGGCGTGCTGGCGCCGTCGTTCATGGTCAGCTATTCGCACGATGACGCGACGATCGACCGGACGATAGAGTCGGTGGCAGGTGCACTCGAAATTTACCGACGGGCACTCGACGAAGGCGTCGAGCGTCATTTGGTCGGGCCGAGTGTGAAGTCGGTGTACCGCCGCTTCAACTGAGTACGATGGAATCGTCGCGTTTCGAACCGGACTCCCGGGGGTTGGTCGTCGCACCGGCCGAGCGGGCACTTCACGGCGCCGGCGAAGAGGCGCTTGCCGACCGATCGCGTCCGCCAGTCGTCATTCTCGCCGGTGGCGTGACCGCGCTCGGTGTGATGCGCGCGTTCGGCCGCCGTGGCGTCACAACCTATGTGCATCCGGATACGAGTGAGTACGTTCGCCATTCACGCTGGTACCAGCCGTTGCCGGGTGATCTGCCGCGATCATCGGCTGAGTCGCGCAGTGTTTCGGCGCTGCGCGAGGCGCTCGAACGTTCGGGCCTCGAGTACGCTTTCCTGTGCGCATGCAGTGATGACTGGACCCGAGCAGTCGCGGATCTTTCCGAACTCGCGGGTCATCGGTTCCTGAGCGTTGTGCCGACTCCGGTGGCGCTGGATCGGCTGCAGGACAAAGGCCGGCTCGCCGAGCTGCTGCAGGAACTTGGCGTACCGATGCCAGCGACGCGGCTGATCGAAGACGAATCGGATCTGTCGCATCTGCCGCAGTCGACAGATACCTTTTACTTCCTGAAACCAACCGACTCGCAGCTCTTTCTCGCGCACTTCGGCGCCAAGGGCATGCGCGTGCCGACGATCGAAGAGGCGCGCCGGCGGCTGCGCGAGATCATCGCGGCCGGCATGAGCGTGGTCCTGCAGGAATACATCCCGGGACCGTGCAGCGAACACCATTTTGTCGATGGCTATGTCGACCGTGCAGGCCGCGTGAAGGCACTTTTCGCTCGACGCCGGCTGCGAATCTACCCGCCCGACTTTGGCAACAGCACCGCAATGGTCAGCATCCCGCTCGACGAGGTGCAGCAGGCCGTCGACAGCTTGCGCACGGTGCTGCGCGCGGTCGGGTACCACGGTATCTTCTCGGGCGAGTTCAAGCGCGATCCGCGCGACGGACGCTTCAAGCTGCTCGAGATCAACACCCGGCCGTGGTGGTTCATCGACTTCGCCGTGCGCTGCGGCGTCGATGTGTGCCGCATGGCTTACGACGACGCGCAGGGGCTGTCGATCACGGCTGTGAACGAGTACAAGGTCGGGGCGACGTGCGTCTTCCCCTACTACGACTTCTTCGCGGTGCAGCCGATGCTTGCCGACGGACGCATGTCATGGCGGCGCTGGGCCCACGAGATCGCGGTGAGCCTGCAGCCGGTCGCCTGCTGGGACGATCCGCTACCAGCGACGATAGCTTTCTCGCGCATCCTCAAGTCGGCGGTGAGGAATCGACTGCAGCGGCCTTCACTCGTCGGGCGATAGGTGAGCTCGCGGTCCGACCCTCCCGATCGGGTGGGCACGCGCGATCTCGCGCCGTCCGAGTACGAGCAATGGGCGGAGCTTGTATCTGAGTCGGCCGACGGCAGCGTCTACGCGCTGCCGAACTACCTCGCGGCGCTGTGCCGGGCTACCGATGCGACCTTCCGTGTCGTGGGCGCATTCCTCGACGGAAGGCTGGTAGGTGGCATTGCGCTCTACGAGCGCCAGTCCCGCTGGGGCCCCTATGTCGCCAATCGATCGCTGCTCTACTACAACGGCGTCGTGCTGAGATTGCCGGAAAGAAAATTCCCGTCGGATGCAACCGCACAGGAGCTGAAAGTCCAGAACGCACTCGCGCTCGAACTAGAGCGCAGCGGCTATGCCCATATCCATCTGCACCATCGTTCAACTGCGCAGGACCTGCGGCCATTCTTGGCTCGGCGATGGCAGGCGCAGCCGTCGTACACCTACGTCGTCCCGCTGACGGATCCCGACACGCATTGGTGCAGCGTTGACCCAAACCTCAGACGGCTGGTCACGCGTTGCGAGCGTGATGGCGTTAGCTATCGCGAGGACGACGACTTCGACGTGCTGTTTCGGCTGCATGACGCCACACGGCAGCGCAAGGGCGCGCCACAGTACCTTCCGCGTGAGCGGTTTGCCCACTACTTCAGTGACCTCGCCGAGCAGGGACTCGCGCGGCTGGCGCATGCAGTTTTTGAAGGCAAGGTGATCGCTTCGCAGCTGATGCTGACGGGTCCGCATCCGGTCGCGCACACGGTCTGTGCCGGTGCCGACGAGGCGTACCTGCGCATGGGGGCGAGTGCGTTTCTGCGTTGGCACGCTTGCCTGGCTCTGGCCGCAAGCGGTTATCGGGCGAATGACCTGACCGACGCTGCGCTGAATCCGGTCTCGCGGTTCAAGAGCCAACTTGGCGCAAAGCTGACAGCGACATGGTCGGTATCGCGGACGTCGTCTCTGCGCTGGCGGGCCGCGTCAGCCCTGAACGACTGGCGCGCGAAACGGGCGCGCTCGACGCTGCCTGAAGCCGTGGAGACCGGGTGAACGGTGCCGAGCGCATTTGCGCAACTCTTGTCGATCTCGGCACAACTGTCGTGTTCGGATTGCCTGGTTCGCAAAATGTCGTGTTGTACGAATCGCTGCGACGCTCCGGCTTGCGCAGCGTGACTGCGTCCGATGAAGGTGCGGCAGCGTTCATGGCTGGCGGCTACGCGAGGGCCTCGGGGCAGGTTGGCGTTCTCACGACGATTCCTGGGCCCGGCTTCCTCTATGCGCTGCCGGCGATCGCCGAGGCGCGTGACGATTCCGCGCCGCTGCTGTGGCTGACGCTGCGGCAACCGCCGGATTCACAGGCCTTTCCACTGCAGCGGATCGATCAGGTGGGCGTGGCGCGCAGCCTCGTCAAGCACTGTCATTTCGTCGCGCGGCCCGAGGACTTGGCGCCGGTGTTGCATCTGGCGTGGCGGCAAGCCATGTCCGGAGAGCCTGGGCCGGTGCTTGTTGAAATCGACACCGCACTTCTTGCCCGGGACGCACCCTTGAGCGAGGTGCCGGCCGACGAGACCGATGTTCCAGGTCTAACGCCGGAATTGCTGGATCGGCTGCGCCGCGCACGACGCCCACTGCTGTGGGTCGGGCAGGGTGCCCAGGGTGCGTCGAACGCGCTGCGCGCTTTCGTGCACCGCTGGCGCGTCCCGGTGTTTTCGACCTGCAGCGGCCGCGGTGTCGTGCCGGACGACGATCCACACGCGATCGTCGCCGATTTTTCCTTCGGCGTTCCCGCCTGGGTAGGCCGAGCGATCGAGAGCGCCGACCTCTTGCTCGTGCTCGGATGCAAGTTCACGCACAACGGCAGCGCCGGCGGGCGGCTGCATCTGCCGATCGACAAGCTCGTGCGGGTCGACGCGTCGGCGGAGGTGCTGGCAGCCAATTACCCCGCGCAGTTCGGCCTGCGCGCGCGCACCGAGGATTTCATCGCGAGCGTCATGACGACCGACCTCGGCGTAACTGAGTGGACGCCAAGCGAAATCGCGAAGCTGCGGGACCTCTCGGTCCAAGAGCGAGCCGGCCCGCTCGAGCACGAACCGACGATCATTGCCCCCGACACTTCTGATACGCATTCGCTCTTCGACGCGATGGCGGGCGCGCTCGGGCATGACGTCGTGTACACGACAGATGCAGGTCTGCATCAGTCGCTCGTGCGACGTTACGTGCATGTCACCGGCGCTCGCGGCCTGCTCTGCCCGAGCGATTTTCAGTCGATGGGTTTCGGTCTGCCGGGCGCTATCGGCGCCGCGCTGGCGCGACCGGCGGCTACGGTGGTTGCCTGCGTCGGCGATGGCGCCCTGATGCTCTCACTCGGCGATCTGCTCACCGCGGCGCGCGAGGGCGTCGATCTCATCGTCATCGTCTTCAACGATGGCGCCTATGGTCTGATCCGGCGACAGCAGTTGACGACTTTCGGCCACGAGCACGCGACAACATTGCTGAATCCGGATTTCGCAATTCTGGCGCAGGCGATCGGATGCGGCTACTTTTCGGTCGCGAATGACGGCACCGCAGCTCTGCGAGCGGCCGCGGCATCGCGCGGACTTCGCCTGGTCGAGGTCGAGTTCAGCAGTCCGACGTTGCTCCGGCGAACTGCGTTCAGGAGAGTCGCGCAGGAAAATGTGGTGCGCAGGGTGCCTACGCCTGCACTGCAGTGGCTCAAGCGAATGCTGCGATCCTAACTTCCAGCGAACACGCGATAGAAAACAAGAGGCCCGCGGACGCGGGCCTCTTGCAGGTCGCCGTCACGGTCTTAGCCGCTTCGACGCCGCCCCGCCGCCCCCAAGCCAGCCAGCGCAATGCCCAGCAGTAGCAGCGAACCCGGCTCGGGCACCGTGAATGTTGCGGAAACGTAGTTCTGAAAACCGCTGCGCTGATCGGTATTAGGGACGGGGCTCACGAAGCGGTACAGCGTCCAGTGCGTGTAACCCGTACCGCTGTATGCAGCCACCTCGTCAAGCAGGCTCTGCGCAGCACTGCTTACCGCAGTGGTCGCGCCAGTCCATTGGAACGAACCGCCGGACAGCGACAGGTCGCCGTCGAAGAACAGGTTCCACACAGCGACCTGGAAGGCGGCCGCGCTGGTCGCATCGGCAAATACCCCGAATGACGTCTGGCCACCGTTCCAGAAATCCCCGGCCGTTTTGTTCGGATACGCAACGTCGTAGAGTTTTCGCAACTGATCATTGGCAAGGAGACCCGACGAGTACGGATTCGGGCCGGCATTCGCATGCTCGGTGAGCTCGATGCAAAAGAACCGGAAGAACGAGTCCGCGGGCTTGGCGCCTGAATCCCAGAAGTTGCCGTTGAACTGACCGCCTGAACCGTTATAGCCGGTGACATTGACCGATGCGAAGCCGGTGCCGCCTCCGGGGTTGTTGACCGTCAGCTGGCCGTTGCCTGGGACGTGGGTCCAGAACTCGGCGGCCCCAACAGAAGTCGCCGCCGCGAGCAGGACCGTCGCCGCGATGGAATGCGTAAAAAATGCGTTCATCTCGTTTCCAAAGTCAACGTTGCCGGTCCCGTAAACAGGGGATGCAGAAGCTGTGCCAAGACATCCAAGGCATTGATTCGAAAGAAGTTAAGTCGAGCGCGCAACCCTGCCGCGGCGCCGCGTGTAAGGCGAGTCGACACTGGCGCTAGGGTTATTTCGAAGAGTCGGGGTTGCGCCACAACGCACCGGCGGACGGCGTACGCGGCGGGCCGCTT
>DATEZE010000037.1:0-13078 GCA_035255845.1 Burkholderiaceae bacterium
GCAACTCGCCGGGCTGACACCTGCTGCAGTCATCTGCGAGATCATGAATGACGACGGCACCATGGCCCGACTGCCCGATCTGATTCCGTTCGCGCAGCAGCACGGTCTGAAGGTCGGCACGATCGCGGACCTGATTCAGTACCGCGCCGCCAACGAGTCGATCATCGAGCGCGTCGGCAGCCGACGCGTGCGCCTGCCGGCAGGCGAGTTCGAGCTCGTCGTCTACCGCGATAAGCCAAGCGCCTCCCCACATCTTGCCCTCGTCAAGGGCGACATCGGCCCCGATCGCGAGACCCTTGTCCGAGTGCACGAGCCGGTCTCGGTACTCGACTTCCTTGACGTCGGCACAACTGTGCATTCGTGGCCGATACCACGCGCGCTTGCTGCCATAGCCGCGGCTCCCGCCGGCGTGCTGGTGCTACTCAACTGCGCTGAGCCCGCAGGCCGACTGTTCGCGAAGTTCGAAACGCAGACTGCGCGAGACGCGGGCGAAGATCTCGCCCGACGGTCGCGCATGGATCTGCGCACTTACGGCATCGGTGCACAGATCCTGCGTGACCTCGGCGTCGGCCAGATGAAGCTGCTGGCTCGCCCGCGCAAGATGCCGTCGATGGCCGGATTCGGGCTGCACACGACAGGTTTTGTCGAGGCCTGAGTCGGCCCCGCCGCGTCGGGACGCGAGAGCCGCTCGCGTACACTGGCCCGCAGGAGACGACATGGCGATTGACTATCTGGCGCCGGACTTCGACGGCGCCGATCTGCGCGTCGGCATCGTGCAGGCCCGCTTCAACGAATGGGCCGGACGAGCGCTGTTCGAAGCCTGCGTCGCCGAACTCGCCGTGCTCGGGGTCGACGAGGACGACATCACGCATGTTTCGGTGCCCGGTGCGCTGGAAATCCCGGTCACGCTGGCCAAGCTGGCTGCGAGCGAGGGCTTCGATGCGCTGATCGCACTGGGCTGCGTCATCCGTGGCGAGACCTACCACTTCGAGGTCGTCGCCAACGAATCGGCGCGTGGCGCGGCGCGGGTAGCGCTGACGTACGGCGTGCCAGTCGCCAACGGGATCATCACGACGGAGAACGACGAGCAGGCGCGAGCTCGAGTCGGCGAAAAGGGCCGCGACGCCGCCCGAGTTGCGGTCGAGATGGCGAATCTGCTGTTGGCTCTGGATGAGGATGGTACCGAAGCTTCCGAGTGAGCCGGCCACCGCAGTCCGCGGCTCGAGTCGCAGTGCCCGCCGCAGGGCGCGCGAGCTGGCCGTGCAGGGGCTGTACCAGTGGCTCGTCGGCGGACAGGACGTCGCTGCGATCGAGGGACATCTGGCGGAAACTCGCGGGCGCGACGGACTGGATGAGCTTGCCGCGCGGGCGGACATGGCGCACTACCGTGAACTGCTGAGCGGCTCGATCGAGGGTGCCGATGATCTGCGCGCCGGATTCGCGCCGCACCTCGATCGCAGCGTCGATGCGCTGTCGCCGGTCGAGCATTGCATCCTGCTGCTGGCCACTTACGAGCTAAAGCACCGCGCCGAGATTCCGTATCGCGTCATCATCAATGAGGCCGTGGAATTGGCGAAGAGCTTTGGGGGCACCGAGGGTTTCAAGTACGTGAACGGCGTGCTCGACCGGGTCGCTGCACAACTGCGTCCCGCTGAAGTCGCGGCTCGCAGCTGATTCACAACTCCCTGCGCAGGTGCCGATGTCACGGCCTCCCGGCGAGTTTGACCTGATCGCGCGGTACTTCAACCGGTCCCAGCACAGCGACGGTGTCGAGCTCGGCATCGGTGACGACTGTGCGCTGATCGATGGCGGGCCCGATCGGAGCTGGGCCGTGACGACTGACATGCTGGTGGAGGGGGTACATTTTCTGCCGGAAACGACGCCCGAAGCGCTCGGACACAAGGCGCTCGCGGTGAACCTCTCCGACCTCGCGGCCTGCGGGGTGCAGCCGCGCTGCTTCTTCATGGCAATTGCGCTGCCGCGCGTCGACGAGGCCTGGCTCGGCGCATTCACCGGGGGCCTGTTTGCCGTCAGTGATCGCTTTGGCTGCACATTGGCCGGCGGCGACACGACGCGTTCGGCCGCAGGCGTGACCATTTCGATCGCGGCTGTTGGCGAAGTGCCACCCGGACAGGCGCTGCTGCGCTCCGGCGCGCAGGTGGGAGACGACGTCTGGGTCTCAGGCCGTGTTGGTGACGGGGCGCTCGGCCTCGCACTGCGCCGTGACGGCCTCACGATTGACGCAAGCGAGCGGGTGGCGTTGATCGATAAGCTCGAGCGGCCAATCCCCAGGATCGAACTCGGAGTGGCGCTGCGTGGAATTGCGTCGAGTGCAATCGACATCTCGGACGGTCTGGCCGGCGACCTCGGTCACATATTGCAGCGGTCGGGTGTCGCGGCGATGCTGGACTGGGGGGCGATCCCGATTTCCGCGGCACTCGCGCGGATGCCGCTCGCTTTCCAGCGGCGTTGCGTGTTCGAAGGCGGCGACGATTACGAATTGCTGTTCACCGCGACGCCGGCAAAGCGCGCTGCGGTGCAGTCCGCGGGCCGGAACGCTCAAGTCGCCGTCAGTCGCATCGGGTCAATCGCGGCGGGCAGCGGCGGATTGACCGTGATCGATGCGCATGGCCTTCCGATGGACATCGAAGCGCGCGCGTTCGATCATTTCCGACCATGAGCGAGCCGCCGCCGCCGGCGCTGGTCAATGTTCCTGCGCCTGCGCCCAGCGCGCCGAACTGGGCATTCCTGCTGGCCCATCCGGCCCATGGGGTCGCGCTTGGCTTTGGCAGCGGTTTGCTGCGGCCGGCGCCCGGAACCTGGGGAACGCTGGCCGGATGGGCGGCGTTTGTCGTGCTGGACGGTTGGCTAACTCCGGCCGCCTGGCTGGTCGTGCTGCCGTTAACCTTCGTCCTGGGCGCGCTCTGCGCGCAACGTACCGGCGCGGACCTTGGCCGCGCCGACCACGGCGCGATGGTGATCGACGAGATCGTCGCGATCTGGGTGGTCCTGCTGCTGCTGCCGCCGACTCTGCTGGCGCAGTCGCTCGGCGTCCTAGCCTTTCGCGCCTTCGACATCGTCAAGCCGCCGCCGATCGGATTCGTCGACCGCCGCTTCAAGAACGGCTTTGGCGTGATGGCAGACGATCTGGTGGCCGCGTTCTATGCGCTGCTTGCGGCGGCCGTGCTGGTGCGCGTGCTGGGATGAGGCCAAGCCAATGAGCGACGATGCGGGTCAGCGGCTACTGGTGCTGGCCACTGCGCTCGGTCAGGCGCTGCTGCGGCAGCATCTCGTGTTGACGACTGCGGAATCGTGCACCGCCGGCGGAATCGCCTATGCGGTCACGCTGATCCCCGGCTCGAGCGAGTGGTTCGATCGCGGCTTCATCACGTATACCAACGAGGCCAAGATGCAGATGCTTGGCGTCGCGCCAGCGTACCTGCGCGACTTCGGCGCGGTCAGCGAGCCGGTGGCACGCGCGATGGCGCAGGGCGCGCTGTCGCACAGCACGGCGCAGGTTTCGGTTGCGGTCACCGGGATCGCGGGGCCGAGTGGAGAAACGCCGACCAAACGCGTCGGGACGGTCTGCCTGGCTTGGGCGCTGCGCCGCGATCCGACGCTAGCCGCGTGGGTAAAAACCGACACCCGACACTTCGAAGGCGACCGAGCTGCTGTGCGGACGCAGAGCATCGTTTGCGCCATCGAGACTCTGATCGACTTGCTGAATTCCCGGCAGGACGCGCAGGTGACCTAAAGGCCAGCGCCGTGTCCGAACTCTTCCCCGGTGTCCAACTCGAGTCCTTCGACAACGAGGGGGTGCGCATCGTGTATCGGCGCGTCGGCGAGGGTCCGCCGCTGCTTCTGCTGCACGGATTCCCGCAGACGCACGCGATGTGGCATCGCGTCGCTCCGCTGCTTGCCCCGCATTTCGAACTCGTAATGCCTGACCTGCGTGGCTACGGCGATTCGGCCCGACCCGCGTCCCGCCCTGACCACGAGCCGTACAGCAAGCGCGCGATGGCCGCCGACGTCAGCTCTCTGATGCGGTCGCTCGGCCACCGGCAATACTTGGTCTGCGGCCACGACCGTGGCGGTCGCGTCGCGCATCGCCTGGCGCTGGATCACGCAGGAGATGTGCTGCGCCTTCTGCTGATCGACATCTCGCCGACACTGACAATGTACGAGCGCACGACGATGGAATTCGCGCGGCTTTATTACCACTGGTTCTTCCTGATCCAGCCCGAGCCGCTGCCCGAGACGCTGATCGGTGCTGACCCATCGTTTTACCTGCGTACCAAGCTCGGGGCCTGGGGTTCGAGCGGTACCGACCATTTCGACGCCCGCGCACTGGCAGAGTATCAGCGCTGCTTCACGCCGGCCGCGATCCACGCGATGTGCGAGGACTATCGAGCATCGGCCGGCATCGACCTCGAGCATGATCGCGCCGACCAGGCGAGACGTATCGCCTGTCCGCTGCACATACTGTGGGGCGAACGCGGCGTGATCGAACGTCTGTTTGCTCCGCTGGCCGACTGGCAGATCAAGGCAGCAGACGTAGTCACCGGGCGTGCGCTCCGATGCGGCCACTATATCGCTGAAGAGTTGCCCGACGTACTGGCGGCCGAGGCGCTGGCCCTTTTCAAGCGGACGTAATGGGCAACCCGCGACCGCACAAAGAATATGTCCTGACAATGCGCGCGCTCGAAGACGCGGCGGGTTGCCCGAACCGCATTTCTTCAAACATCTTTCCTAACGCAGCAGCCTCGACGTTTTCGCAGTCGGGGCTGGTGCCGATGCAAATCTGAATCGCCTACCGACCCACGGACCGCCATGCCTACCGAAGTCCTGCTGTTGTTCGTGCTGATCCTGATAAACGGGGTCTTCGCGATGTCCGAAATCGCGCTGGTGACGGCGCGCCGTGCCCGGCTTCAGGCACTGGTTGAGCAGGGCGATAGCGGTGCGGCCGCGGCGATTGCGCTCAACGACGATCCAACGCGCTTTCTGTCGACGATTCAGGTGGGTATCACATCGATCGGCATCCTGAGCGGCATCGTCGGCGAGGCTGCGTTCGCCGAACCGCTGTCGCATTGGCTGGCGTCACTGGGAACCGAGCCCAATGCGGCCCGCATCGGCGCCACGGCATTGGTCGTCGTCGTCGTCACCTATTTTTCGATCGTTCTGGGCGAGCTGGTGCCGAAGCGGCTCGGACAGATCTCCGCCGAAGCGATCGCGCGCCGGGTCGCACGACCGATCGGCTGGCTGTCGCTGGCCGCGAAGCCTTTCGTACGTCTGCTGTCGGCTTCGACCGACCTGATGTTGCGGTTGATCGGTGCGCGTTCCGGCAGCAGCAGTGTGGTGACCGAAGAAGAGATCCACGCACTGATCAAGGAGGGCTCGGAAACCGGCGTAATCGACGAGCAGGAACGCGCGATGGTCCGTAACGTGTTCCGGCTGGACGACCGGCAGATCGCCTCGCTGATGACGCCGCGATCCGAGATCGTCTATCTCGACGTCGCCGACGATCTGCAGGAAAACCTGAAGCGCGTGCTGGACATCGAACATTCGCGCTTTCCCGTGTGCCGCGACGGTCTGCGCGATGTCATCGGCGTGGCAAGCGCACGCCGACTGCTCCAGCAGGCGATTCGCGGTGACAAGCTCGACCTCGAGCGCGCCGCCGAGCCGGTCGTATATGTGCCGGAGTCTCTGACCGGCATGGAACTGCTCGAGAACTTCCGCGCGAGTTCGGGCCACATGGCTCTGGTCGTCGACGAATATGGCGAGATTCAGGGCCTCGTTACCGCGCAGGATCTGTTCGAGGCGATCGCCGGCGAGTTCAAGCCGCAGCGCACCGAAGACGCATGGGCGGTACAGCGCGCCGACGGCTCCTGGCTGCTCGACGGGTTGATTCCGATCCCTGAACTCAAGGACCGCCTGAACTTCCGCGCGGCGCCCGAAGAAGAACTCGGCCGCTACAACACACTCTCCGGCATGGTGATGCTGCTGCTGGGACGCGTCCCGGCGACCGGCGACATCGTCGAGTGGCACGGCTGGCGCTTCGAGATTGTCGACATGGACAAGCACCGGATCGACAAGGTGCTCGCCAGCTACATGGGTCCGCGCGAAGCGGAAGAGCCAGCCGGCGACTAGTGCGCGCCGGAGGTGCCGCGGCGGTGACGATTGATTTCGTCGCGCGTCGCACGTGCCACGGCGCGCGCCTCCTCGGTGAAATCCAGTCCATCGCCGGCATACAGGATCGCGCGCGACGAATTGATGACCATGCCCGTGCCACCGGACGTCTGACCCGCGCTAACGCTGGCTGCGATGTCCCCGCCCTGCGCGCCGATGCCCGGCACGAGCAACGGCATATCGCCGACGAGCGCCCTTACCGCGGCCAGTTCGGCCGGGTAGGTCGCTCCGACGACGAGTCCGAGCTGGCCGCCACGATTCCAGTCGCCGCAGGCCAGCCGCGCCACGCGGTGATACAACGGCTCGCCGCCGACGTCGAGCATCTGCAGATCCGCGCCGCCGGCATTGCTGGTCCGGCACAGCAGAAACGCGCCGCGGTCGGCGTAGGCAAGAAAGGGCTCGATCGAATCGCGGCCCATGTAGGGCGAGAGGGTGACGGCGTCGGCACCATAACGCTCGAAGGCTTCGCGTGCGTAGTGTTCCGCAGTCGCGCCGATATCGCCGCGCTTGACGTCGAGGATTACCGGGACGTCGGGGTGTCGTTCGCGCAGGTGCGCCAGCAGGCGTTCGAGTTGCGCCTCAGCGCGCGCCGAAGCGAAATACGCGAACTGCGGCTTGAAGGCGCAGACGAGGTCGGCGGTCGCGTCGGCGATCTCGCGGCAGAAGGCGTAGATCGCGTCTGACGAATCACGCATTGTCGCGGGCAGACGCGCCGGATCGGGATCGAGTCCGACGCAGAGCAGCGAACCGGCCTGCTCCCAGCGCCGCGCGAGCCGATCGATGAAGCTTGCCCGAGTACTCAAGTGAAGACTCCGGCGCGAATCTTACGCAAAGACGCGGGACAGCCGGGGCGGCGTGCCTTACCCGTAAAGGCGCGCAGCCTCAGCGGTCGCCGGGTGCGAAGTATCGGTCTCGTCGGTTTCGTTCGGGGTGTCGTCAGCCGAGTCGCACTCAGCCACGGTGACCCCGGTCGCGGAAGCTCGTCGCGCAAGCCACCAGAGAGTCGCGCCCGCCGCGCCGGCGAAAAGCAGCCAGCGCAACGCGCGGCTTCGAAGCAGGCGGGTTGAGACGCTTGCCACCACTGGCAGAAGCCATGCCTGACGTCGCGCGAATCCGATCGCGGCAGCGGCCAGGTTCAGGACACGATTCGATAGTCGGTGCCGACCGAGAATGGCACTGGCAACGCCGCGAACCCCGCGGGTGCGGCCGCCGATCGAGTCCAGCTGCTGCAGCAGCTGCATCCGCTCGACCTCGGCGCGGGCCTGCAGCAACTCGATGCGCAGTGCGCCCAGTTCCTGATCAGCCGATGACGTCATTGGTGGGAGCTTCCTCGGGTGCACTGACACGGCCACGCAGCGCGTCAAGATCTTTCAGCAGTTCGTCTCGCGTGAGGCTCAACAGTGGTGGGCTGCGCTGCACCGAGCGCTGCAGCGCCAGCAGCAGGGCGGCCGCGCTCGCCAGGTAGGCGAGCGCCAGCAGGCCCAGCACCCAGCCGCGCGGACCGTCCCAGAAGACCGCTGCTACCCAGACAGAAACGGTCATCAAGGCCGCGAGAACCAGGACCGCCGCGAGCACGATCAGCACCGCCCAGTGCAACGCGCGCGCGCAACTGCTGCAGCTCGAGCGCCGCGAGTTCGGCGCGCGTTGCGAGCAGCACGGCCACGTGGGCCAGCAGGCGGCGCAGTGAAGCCACCAGGCCCGGCGAGGGAGCCTGCGCGCTCATGTCATCCGTCGACCGGCACGCCGGTCGACGGCGATCATCTGCGGTTGATGACGAGACCGATCAGCATGCCGATTCCAGCGGCGATGCCGACAGCGGTCCACGGGTGATCGTGCACCCAGCCATCGGTCGCACGCGCCGCCGTCTTCGCCTGATCGACGACGCGCTCTTCGGCATCCACCAGCCGGCGTTTCGCACTCGAAATGGCCGACTGCGCCTTGCGCCGCAAGTCGGCTGCATGCTCGCCGCTCGCCTGAGCCGCCTGGCGCAGCAGTCCTTCGGCGTCCGCGAGTACGGTGTTGACTTCAGCCATCAGCCCCTCCTTTGTCGTCTGCTCCATCGTCTCTCCTTCGCTTGTCGCGGACCATGAGTCAGCGCAGACCGCGATCATGGCCGCGACATGGTGTAGATCGAATCCCGAAGCTTGCTCTATCCGCTGACATAGATCCAGTTGAGCAGCTCGTCGAGCGCCCCCTGCGTGGCGTTGGCATTCGGATGGTTGACGAATGCGACGACGGCGTAGCGCCGTCCGCTGGCGGCCAGCACGTACCCCGCAATCGCCCGCGTGTCTGCCAGCAGGCCGGTCTTGATGTGGGCGGAGCCCGCCGCCCCGGCGCGCTTGCGCATCGTTCCGTCGACGCCGACCAGCGGCAGCGACGAGACGAACTCGGGCATCAGCGGGCCGGCAAAGGCACCGACGAGCAGGCGTGACAGGCCGGACGCGCTGAGGCGCTCGACGCGCGAAAGGCCTGCGCCGTTTTCGAGCACGAACTCGCGCCGTTCCAGTCCTTTTCCGATCAGCCAGTCGCCTACGGCGTGTTGCGCGCGTTCGGCATTCGCCGGTTGTCGCGAAACTTCGGCGCCGATCGTGAGGAAAAGCTGCCGCGCCATCACGTTGTTGCTGTACTTGTTGATCGCGCGGATGACCTCCGCGAGCGAGTCCGACTCGTGCTGGGCCAGGCGTCGCGCATCGGCCGGAGCGGCGCCTTCGCGGCCCTTGCCGCGCAGCGTGCCGCCGCTCGCCGTCCACAGCGAGCGGAATATCCCTTCGGCATACTGCGTGTGCGACAGCATGCTGACGTGCCAGACCCGGTCGCCACAGGACACCGGAAAGGCGCCGCGAAATGCCGGTTTCATGGCATCGCTGAAGTCGCCGCCGAGACGGGCGCGCCAGTCATTGCAAGGACCGTCCACGGCCCGCACTGTTGCCGGCACCGTCATGCCGGCGAGCGCTGGAACGGCATACACACGCACTTGTCGGCCGTCGGCGTCCGGCACAAAGTGAAAGCTGACGCTCTTGTAGTTGAGCAGCAGAGCATCGGGGCCGGCGTTGTAGGGTCGCAGCGATTCGCCGTCGAAGGCGCTTGGATCGTGGGTCGCGGGCTCGAAGGCACTCCTGTCCAGCATCAGGTCGCCACGGATTTCGCGAACGCCGACGCCACGCAGTCGTTGCACCAGCAACCACAGGTGCTCGACGACCAGCCGTGGATCGCCGTTGCCGCGCAGGTAAAGATCGCCCTCGAGCACGCCCTGGTTCAACGGCGCGACGGCGAGCGCTTCGGTGCGCCATACGTATTGAGGTCCGAGAATCTCGAGACCCGCCAGCGTCGTAACGAGTTTCATCGTCGATGCCGGGTTCATCGGGACCGTGTCGTTGATCGACAGGGCGACGCCCGAACCCTGCAAGGGCACGACGCTGATTCCAACCGCGCTCGTGGGCACGGCTGCTGTCTTAAGCGCCGCCGCGACCGAGTCCGGAAGTTGCGTCGATGCTCTCTGCGGGTACGCCGGCGGACTGACACACGCCGCGAACATCGCGACTAGGCAGGCAAAGCGGCGAATAGCCATTGAAGTCACTGACATTCTCTCGTCTGGTGGCAGCTAGTTCGTTCGCCCGATGGACCGATCAGGGTGCGCTGCGTAGCCTGATCCACCGCCGATGTGCGCCGGCCTGCACGCAGGCTGCACCGCTGCCGAAGCCATTTGATGACACGCACACCCTCGCCCTCGCTGCGAAGCTTACTGGTTGCCTCCGCCATTGCGCTTTACCTGGCCGCCTGCGGCGGAGGCGGGACTACAACGCCGGCGCCCGCGCCGTCCCCCTCGTCGCCGACTCCAGCCAACCCGCTTCCGGAGCCGCCGCCCGGAGGATTTCCGGCATCCGGACCGACAGCGGCGCCGAGCGGAGTGCCGAACGATGTCGAGTCGGTACGTTTCCTGGCGCAGTCGACCTTCGGCGCGACGACCGCTGAAGTTGCTCGGCTGCAGCGCCTCGGCTACAGCGATTGGATCGAGCAGCAGTTCCGGATCGCGCGAACCTCGCATCTGGATTTCGTGCTCGCGGTCTATCCGATCCCAACACCGGACGGCGTCATTGTCACGATCGATCCGCTCTACCAGACGTTCTGGAAGCAGGCGATCACGGCGCCCGATGCACTGCGTCAGCGCGTGACGTATGCGCTGTCAGAGATCTTCGTGACCTCGGCAGCGGACGCCGCATTGCAGAGCGCGCCGCATACGCTGGCGTCGTATCTGGACACGCTGTCGACCCATGCCTTCGGCAACTATCGGGATCTGCTGGAAGCGGTGGCGAAGCATCCGGCCATGGGCCAGTACCTGACCTCGCTAGCGAACCGCGGTGACAACGGTCGCGTGCCCGATGAGAACTTTGCGCGCGAGGTGATGCAGCTGTTTTCGATCGGCCTGATCGAACTCAACACGGACGGCACGCTCAAGCTGGTCAACGGCAATCCGGTCGACACCTACGGCATGGACGACATCCGCGGGCTGGCGCGTGTGTTCACCGGCTGGGGCTGGGGCAACACCGGAACGCCGGATCCTGCCAATGGCAGGTTCGCCGGCAGCAACCCGGAAGACCCGATGCGCCGCGTGATCCCGATGCAGTTCTACGCGCAATATCACTCTCCGCTGGAAAAGCAGTTTCTTGGAATGACCGTCCCAGCGGGCACCGCCGGGCCGCAGGCCCTGAAGGCGGCGCTGGATACGCTGGCCAGCCATCCGAACGTCGGGCCGTTCATTGCGACGCGTCTGATACAGCACATGGTGACCAGCAATCCGAGCCCGGCGTACGTTGGCCGGGTGGCGGCGGTGTTCAACAACAACGGCAGCGGCGTGCGCGGCGACCTGAAGGCGACTGTGCGCGCGGTGCTGTTCGATGCCGAGGCGGTCACGCCCGCCAGCGGGCCGAATGGCGGCAAGCTGCGCGAGCCGACGCTGAGGTTCGCCGCCTGGATGCGTGCCTTCAATGCGACCTCACAGAGCGGCAACTTCCGTATCGGTGTGCTGGACAACCAACTCGGCCAGACACCGATGCGCGCTCCGAGCGTGTTCAACTTCTTCCGGCCGGGCTATGTGCCGCCGAATACGAGCCTCGCCGCGGCCGACCTCGTTGCCCCGGAATTCCAGATCACGCACGAAATCTCGGTGGCGGCGTACGCGAACTTCATGCAGGGCGTGATCCAGAACGGCATCGGCACCGGCAGCGACGTGCGCGCCGACTACACGAGCTACAACGCCATCGCGGACAACCCGGAACTGCTGGTGGCGCGAGTCCACCTCTGGCTTGCCGCGAACTCGCTTTCGAGCGCGACCGTCGCGTCGATCCGCGACGCTGTCAGTGCGATCCCGCTGGACTCGAACAATGCGCTTCAGAACCGCACACAGCTGGCGATCTACCTGACGATGACATCGCCCGAGTTTCTCGTGCAGAAATAGGCACCGAGCCGATGACGATCAACGCATCCCGCCGCGAACTGCTGCGCGCCGCATCCCGGCTCTCGCTCGCCGGCGTCGCGACCCCGTGGGCGGTAAACCTCGCCACGCTCGGTGCGGCCGCGGCGCAGACGGCGCCGTCCGACTACAAGGCACTGGTGTGCATCTTCATGTACGGCGGCAACGATCACGCGAACACCGTTGTGCCTTATGACAATGCGAGCTATCAGCTCTATGCACAGTCGCGCACCAACCTGACGCTGCCGCAGACTGCGCTACTGCCACTGACAACGCCGAACAATGCATCGATGAGCGGCAGGCAGGTGTCGCTGCGGAGCGAACTGCAGCCGCTGAAGACGATCTACGACGCCGGCAAGGCGGCCGTGCTCGCCAATGTCGGCACATTGGTCGTACCGACCAACATGACCCAATATCGCGCTCGCAGCGTGCCTCTGCCGCCGAGCCTGTTTTCACACAACGACCAGCAATCGGTCTGGCAGACCTACGACGGCCGCCGCGAGGGCGCGCGTGTGGGTTGGGGTGGCCGCGCCGGCGATCTGCTGGCCGCGTCGAACCAATACCCGAACTTCACCTGCGTGTCGGCTTCTGGCACCGCCGTATTTCTGTCTGGACAGAGCACCGTCCAGATGCAGATTGGCAATAGCGGCGGGCTGGCGATCACCGCGTTGACCGGCACGACGCTGTTTGGCTCATCGTCCGGCCCGGCCACCGCGCGACGCCTGATGACCGAGGACCGTGGAAATCTCCTCGAGAAGGACTACAACGCGATCGTCAAGCGCTCAGCCGAGGCCGCGCAGACCCTCAATTCCGCATTGACCGGGTTCCCTGCAACGGCCGCGCCGTTTTCGACCTTTCCCAACACCGGGCTCGGCAACCAGTTGCGCAACGTCGCTCGAATGATCGCCGCACGCCAGGCGCTGGGTTCGCACCGGCAGGTATTTCATGTCGCGATCGGTGGCTTCGACCAGCATTCGGGACTGATCAATGGCCATGGTGGCCGTATGACGGAACTCGCCGATGCGCTAGCAGCGTTCTATCAAGCGACCATGGCGCTCGGTGTGGCAGACAGCGTGACGGCATTCACCGCGTCCGATTTCGGCCGCACACTGGATTCCAACGGTGAAGGCTCTGACCACGGCTGGGGCGGGCATCACTTCATCGTTGGCGGTTCCGTCAAGGGTGGCGACCTGTACGGCACGTGGCCCGATACGGTACTGCGCGGCGCGAACGATGTCGGCCGCGGCAATCTGCTGCCGACCACGTCGGTGGTGCAATATGCAGCGACGCTTGCAACGTGGTTCGGAATCTCCGCGACGCAGATGCCCGACGTGCTGCCGAACTCCGCGAACTTCCCGCAGCTCGGTCTCGGATTCATGGCCTGAGTCGTGCGTTCGAAATGAAAAAACGGCGCCCGCGGGC
>DATEZE010000038.1:0-5813 GCA_035255845.1 Burkholderiaceae bacterium
GCTCCAAGGATGCGGGCACCGAATCCGATCACATTGCCACGGGCATTGCGGATCGGAAACATGATCCGTCCGCGGAACCGGTCATAGCGCTTGCCCTCATCGGCGATCACGAGGCCGGCTTCGACAAGTTCCGCCTCGTCATAGCGCTCGAATGCCGCGCGAAGGGGCTGCCAGGCATCCGGCGCGAATCCGAGGCCGAAGCGCGCAGCAGTTTGGCCGGTGAGCCCACGGGCCTTCAGGTATTCGATCGCCGCAGGACTGTCCTTGAGCTGCGTGCGGTAAAAATCCGCGGCCGCCTTCAGCACTTCCGACAGCGCGGCCACCTTTCCACCGCCGTCGCCAGCCCGATCGCGGCTCTCCGGGACCTGCATTCCCACCTGCTGCGCGAGTTCGCGGATCGCATCGACGTAGCCGAAGCCGCGCTGCTCCATCAGAAAACCGATCGCGCTGCCGTGCGCACCGCAGCCGAAGCAGTGATAGAACTGCTTGCTCGGGCTTACGGTGAACGACGGGGACTTTTCGCCGTGGAACGGACAGAGGCCAAGAAAATTCTGGCCGGCTTTTTTGAGTTGCACAGAGCGGCCGACGACATCGACGATGTCGACGCGGGCGAGCAGGTCTTGAATGAAGCTCTGCGGAATCATGGCTGCGACGAAAGTTTACGCATCAGCTTCGCCGCCGCATGTGCCCGCCGTGCGAGACGTGGGCGCAGCGGCAGCAGGCGGACGCACGGCCCCCCTTTGGTCGGGCGGCGCGTCAGCGCGTCACGACAGCCTTTGTTTGACCAGCGCCGAGGCTTGGCTCATGTCCGCGCGGCCCGCAATCCTGGGCTTGAGCAGCGCCATGACCTTGCCGATGGCCTGCGGACCTGCGACGCCGGCTTCTGCGATGGCCGCGTCGACAGCGGCCAAGAGTTCGGGTTCGGACATCTGCTGCGGCAGATACATCGACAGCAGGTCGAGTTCTGCCTTTTCCTTGGCAACGAGATCGGTGCGACCGGCCTTGCCAAACTGTTCGATCGAGTCTTTCCTTTGCTTGATCAGTTTCTCGACAATCCCGAGCACGCCGGTGTCATCAACGGTGATCCGTTCGTCTACTTCCTTCTGCTTGATCGCTGCTTGAAGCAACCGGATGGCTGAAAGCCGCGGGGCGTCCTTGGCGCGCATCGCAGCCTTCATGTCCTCGTTGATCCGCTCTCTCAGGGACGCTGGCGCTTCCATTGCACCTCCAAAAAGTCAAAGCGCGCCAATGGCGCGCTTCACACTGCATGCTTGGACGGCCGGTGTACCCGGCCGCGCGCGATCAGTACATCTTTTTCGGCAGCATCTGACTGCGCAGACGCTTGAAGTGCCGCTTGATCGCTGCCGACTTCTTGCGCTTGCGCTCGGCGGTCGGTTTCTCGTAGAACTCGCGTGCGCGCAGTTCGGTCAGCAGACCGCTCTTTTCGATCGTTCGCTTGAAGCGGCGCAGTGCCACTTCGAACGGTTCGTTTTCCTTTACGCGGATTGTCGGCATCAGTAGTCAGTCACAGAAATCGGGGACGGGCATCGTGGGCGCGCGCATATCAACAGCGGGCGGCCGGAAAAGCATGAGAGTATAGCCGAGGATGATTTCCGGCGCCAAGTCAATGGCTTACGCCGGTCGCCCGACTCGGTGCGAGCTGCATTTGCGCCGGCCAGTGACGCGACGTCTCGTACACTGGCCGCATGCTGATTGTCGGCATCGAGACCTCCTGCGACGAAAGCGGCGTGGCGCTGCTGGACAGCGACGCCGGCTTGCTCGGCCAGGCACTGCACTCGCAGGTCGACCTGCACGAGGCCTATGGCGGGGTTGTGCCGGAACTCGCCTCGCGGGATCACATTCGACGTGTCCTGCCACTGCTTGATCACGTGCTGCTGCAGGCCGGGCGTGAACGCGCGGACATTGACGCGCTCGCCGTTACTGCGGGCCCAGGTCTCGCCGGCGCCTTGCTGGTCGGCGCCAGCATCGCCCATGCGATTGGCTATGCGCTCGGTCGTCCGGTTGTGCAGGTCCACCACCTCGAAGGCCACCTGCTTTCTCCGCTTCTGTCCCGGCCGCCGCCGGAGTTTCCTTTTGTGGCGCTGCTCGTGTCAGGCGGCCACACTCAGCTGATGCGCGTCGACGACTGGGGCCGCTACGCACTGCTCGGAGAAACGCTCGACGACGCCGCCGGCGAAGCTTTCGACAAGACTGCGCAACTGCTCGGACTCGGTTATCCGGGCGGACCCGCAGTGTCGCGACTCGCGGATTTCGGTGTCGTGGGTGCCGTCAGGCTGCCACGACCAATGATCGCCAGCCCCAACTTGGATTTCAGCTTCAGCGGCCTGAAGACCGCGGTACTGACGGCCGCGCGCCAGCAGCACAATCTGTGTGAGCAGGGGCGGGCCGACATCGCACGTGCATTCGTGGATGTGATCGTTGACGTGCTTGCGACCAAAGCACAGCGTGCGCTCGAGGCGACCGGCCTCAAGCGCCTGGTGGTCGCCGGCGGTGTCGGCGCGAATGCACAGTTGCGTGCGCGGCTGCTCGCGGATGCACAGCGATCCGGCATCACAGTCCACTTTCCTCCGGTTGAACTGTGCACGGACAACGGCGCGATGATTGCGCTCGCCGGACTAGCAGCGCTGCGTCGTTCGGGCGCGCGACCAGCTGCGGCGGCGCTGAGCTTTGGCGTTCGACCGCGCTGGACGCTGGCCGAAGCGACGGCCTAGCGGCCGCGGCCTTCTGCCCGCGGCAGCACGTCGCTCGTCTTCTGCCCAATCCGCCGCTCCCTGCCCGCGAGCAGGCTTCGAATGTTGTTCTGATGGCGCGCGATGACAAAGGCCGCGATCACGACAATGGCGACGAACTGGGCGTCGAACCCCCAGACAAACGCCGAGTAAAACGCAGCAAACACCGCGGCAACCAGCGACGCGAGTGACGAATAGTGGAAGAAAAAGGCGACGATCAGCCACGTGAGGCCGGTCGCGAGCGCCAGCCACGGATTGAAGGCCAGCACTACGCCGGCGGCCGTGGCAACGCCCTTGCCGCCTTTGAACCGGAAGAACACCGGGTACAGGTGGCCGAGGAAGACACAGACGCCGACCAGAGCGACGGCCCAGGCGTCGATGCCGATCAGCGCGCCGTAGCGCCGCGCGAACCAGACCGCAAACCAGCCCTTGGCCGCATCGCCGAGCAGCGTCAGCACGGCTGCGGCCTTGCTGCCGGAGCGCAGCACATTGGTCGCGCCCGGATTCTTCGACCCGTACGTGCGCGGATCTGCCAGCCCAAACGCGCGGCTGACGATGACGGCAAAAGACACCGAGCCGAGCAAATAGGCGGCGATGCAGGCCGCGACGGACCAGACGATAGGCATCATCCTTCCTTCAGCGCACAGTCCACCGCGGTGGCAGCGAGTAGGTCGACCAGAACCGCGGGCTCGATCTCCAGCAGATAGCCGCGGCGGCCGCCGTTGATCAGGATCTGCGGCAGTTCCAGGATCGTGCGCTCGACA
The DNA here is from genome assembly GCA_035255845.1 of Burkholderiaceae bacterium. Lineage (GTDB taxonomy): Bacteria > Pseudomonadota > Gammaproteobacteria > Burkholderiales > Burkholderiaceae_F > JALORV01. Next base: position 3,515 of record DATEZE010000038.1, read on the forward strand.
TAGACGGGCAGCGCGCGACGCGTGCCGAAGGGCGAGGTTCCGCCCATCACATAGCCGGTATGACGCTGTGCCACGTCGGGACGGCAAGGCTCGATGCGTTTGCGCCCCAGTTGTCGCGCGAGGTTTTTGGTCGAAACCGTGCAATCCCCATGCATCAGCACGATCAGCGGCTCACCGGAATCGTCTTGCATCACCAGCGTCTTGACGATCTGGTGCTCGGGCTCCGCAAGCTGCCGCGCCGACTCCGCGGTACCGCCGCGCTCGACGTAGTCGTAGGTGTGTTCGTTGAACGTCACACTGTGTTCGCGCAACAGGCGCGTCGCGGCGGTCTCCGACACGTGGCGCGGTTTCATGACGCGGTTTCGCCATCGCGGCGCAGTGTAAGCGGCCCTTTCATGGCCTCCTGACTATCCGCGCGGGTGATGGGTCGCGTGCAGCTCGCGCAGGCGTGCCCTGGCGACGTGCGTATAGATCTGCGTCGTCGAGATGTCGGCGTGACCCAGCAGCATCTGCACGACGCGCAGGTCGGCGCCATGGTTCAGCAGATGAGTGGCGAACGCGTGGCGCAGGCCATGTGGCGACAGCGGCGCATGAATTCCGGCGCGGGCGGCATAGCGCTTCACCAGAACCCAGAACATCTGTCGCGTCATCGCCTCGCCTCGCCGTGTGACGAACACCGCGTCGGAGGTCCGATCGGCGAGCAATGCCCGCCGCGCGCTCTGCAGGTAACGTTCGAGCCACAACCGGGCGGTCTCGCCGATCGGCACGATGCGCTCCTTCGATCCCTTGCCGACGACCCGCACGAGGCCCTCTGACAGCGAGAGCTCATTGAGCTTCAGTCCGACCAGTTCGGTGACTCGCAATCCAGTCGCGTAAAGCAGCTCGAACATCGCCCGATCGCGCAGTCCGAGCGTGGCGGTGTCGTCGGGCGCGGCGAGCAACGACTCCACCTGAGTCTCGCTGATCGACTGCGGGAACCGCGCCGGGCGCCGGGCGCTGCGCAGGCGGACGGTCGGGTCCGCGGCCGCGATGCGTTCTCGTTGCGCCCAACGGTAGAACCGGCGCAGCACCGCCATCCGTCGGTTCGCCGTTGTCGCGCGCGTGGTCGCGTGTTCGCTCGCCATGTAGGCCGCGAGATCGGCCTCACTGGCTGACTCGAGCGAGGCGCCGCGGGCTGCCAGCCAGCGGCCGAGCGCCGCAAGGTCGCGGCGATAGGCCGTAAGTGTGTTCCGCGCCAGTCCGTCCTCGAGCCAGAGCGCATCGACAAACTGGTCGAGCAGTGGATCCATGCGAAATCGCTAGAGCAGCGGTCCGCGCAGCGCGTTTTCGTGCTCGAGCAGCCAGCGCTTTACCGTAAGCTCGAAGCCGCCCTTTGAGTGAGCGAAGCCACCGAGGCTGTCCGCGCCGATGACGCGGTGGCACGGAATTACGACGGGTAGGCGATTGTCGCCGCAAGCCTGACCGATAGCACGCGCCGGAATCTGTAGCTCGGACGCGATCTCGCCATAGCTGCGCGTCGCGCCGCAGGGGATCTCGGCGATCGCCTGCCATACCTGGCGCTGGAATTCCGTGCCGCGCACCTTCAATGGCAGGTCGAAGATCGCATGCGGGTCGGAGAGGTAGGCCGCGAGTTGCATGGCTGCGCGCGCGGCCAGCTCATGCGCTGGCTCGATCGCACGCACCCGTGGCACGAATCGCAACCCGGTGATTGATTCACCGTCCGACTCGATCTCGATGCCGCCGAATGGAGCGGCGACCGCAGCTGCGACCCGGCTTTGCAATGCGGCGTCAGCCGCCATCGTCATCCTCCGAGCATTCCCTTCTTCAGTCCCTCATCGACCGGCTTGTCGCCAAGCCAGATGCGCATGACCGCGGCATAGAAGTCGTGACCGGGTATCGGATTGCCGCGCGGCTGGCCGTTAACGGTGATGCGTGTGCCACCGTCGGGCGCGTAGTCGAAGTTGATCACGTCGCCCTTCTTCGCCTCGCCGACGCTCTTCATCGTCGCGGTGAATGCATCGATCTGCGGCTTAAGCGCCGCCAGCTGCGCCTCACTGAGATTGTTCTTCAAACCGTCCGTGAACGCACTGACGAAGCTATCCGCATCGACGTCACGCAGCATCCGCAGCGATGCTCGGCGCGCGCCCTTTTCGTTGATCAGGGTCGCGGCATCGGTGCTTTTCTGCGGCACGTATAGACCGTTCAAATAGACCTTGAAGATCGCACGTTTGCGCAGCCCGACGCCATTCAGTGTCAGCGTCTGTCCGCCGACCTGCACGGTCGGCTCGAACTTCTGCCC
>DATEZE010000039.1:0-14720 GCA_035255845.1 Burkholderiaceae bacterium
TCGTCTGTTCGCGCTGGCGGATTTCCCGCTGTTGCTGCTCGATCACCTGCTGGAACAGGAGGAGCCGCGCCTTCAAGTCAGCCAAGCCAAGGCTATGGTGTTCAAGCACTACAGCTGTTCCAGTTGCGGCGGTGAACTCGTCACCCACGAGGACCGCTCGCACACCTTCCACGTTGATGTCGAACTGCCCGAGTTGCCGAGGTTCGGCGTTGATCTGACACTGCCGGTCAGCCATTGTGGCCGTTGCGGCCGCGATCAGTTGCACTCGCTGAAGGAGCTGAAGACCCACACGCCAGCCGCGCTGGCCCACGCGTTCAAGGCGGCGCAGCTAGCGGCAGCCTAGGATTCACCATCACGAGTATTTGCGCCTGTTGCGTGGCGGCGCTTTCTTGCTCGACGTGATCGCGTTATCGGTTGCGCGTGCGACCCGCAGCGTCGCGTGCGCGAAGCGCTACATGCTTCCGCGCAGCCCCAGGCGATCGATCGTGCCCCGCTCGACGTCGTAGGTCTGACGCGCGAACTTGGCGTATTCATCAGCGCTCATATAGATCACGGGCTGGTCGTAGCGCTCGAGCAGGCCGAGGACTTTCGGGTCGTCGAGCGACTTCTTGAACGCGTCGTGCAGCACTTTTACCGTCGCGGGGTCCATGCCGGCAGGCCCGGCGATACCGAATGGCGAGTCGGACACGGTGTCATAGCCGAGTTCATTCAGAGTCGGCACATCGGGCCAGCGTCGGGTTCGCTTGGATCCGAACGTGGCGAGCAATCGCAGCTTGCCGGCTTCTACCTGCGGGGCCCAGCCGGTCGAGTCGCTGACCGACATCAGATGCCCGCCGAGGATCGCGGCCATCAGCTCCGCGCTGCCCTTGTAAGGGACGTGCGTCAACTGGATTCCGACCTTCTGCGCGAACTCCTCCATCGCCAGGTGCGGCGTGGTACCGGTGCCAGTTGAGCCGTAGTCGATCTTGCCCGGGTTCTTCTTCGCGTCGTCGACGTAGTCCTTCAGCGTTTTCCACGGCGCGCTTGCCGGGACCACGAGACCGAAGGTGTAGCCGGTGAGGTTGACGATGTAGGTGAAGTCTTTCAGCGGATCGAGCTGCGGCGTCTTCTGCATGTGCGGGATGCGGAAAACGCCGAGCGGGATTTGCGACAGCGTGTAGCCGTCGGGCTTGGCGGACTTCAGGGCAATAGGCGCGAGCGTGCCGCCAGCGCCCGGCTTGTTCTCAACGACGACCGACTGCTTCAGCTCGCGCGCCGCCACGTCGGCAAAGGCGCGCATCACCTGGTCAGTTGGCCCGCCTGCAGGGAAGGCGCAATACAGCGTGATCGGATGCGAAGGAAACGCCTGCGCGCGCGACGCACGATATGGCAGCACGAATGCGGCACTGCCGGCCAACACCACGGTGCGGCGGTCCATCGTTGTCCCCCGAAGTTCTTATGCGGCCGAGTATAGGTATTGGCGCCGCGCCGGACCACACTTCGCGGCGGATCAGCCCAGGCGGGCCGTCGCCTCGACGAGCCCAGCGCGCTCATGCCAGGCTTTCAGTCGGACTGTGCTGCCGGCCTTGCCTTGCACTACCCAATCGACATGAGCTCGATCGGCAGTGACGTTCTTCGTCGGCCAGAAAGAAATGCCGGTGTGCAGGTAGGCCCAGCCCTCGAGCTCGCCGAGTTCCTCGCGCGCTTTGCCGGACAGCAGCCGGGCTCCATCAGGCAGGTCGATCTCGGCCAGCACGCCGCGCAGCAGGTTGCGCTTGGTCGCCATCTTGCTGACGTAGCTCGGCAGCCAGCCGGTGTTCTGCAGTATTAGCCGGACGCGCCAGGCCTCGTTGCCGGCGGACATGACCTGCACTTCGCGCACTTCGAGCCTCGGCGAGATCAGCGTCTGCCAAAGCAGCCACTTCGGGAAACGGGCAATCTCCTTTTCTCGCAGAGCGGGGGGCGGGTTCGTGAAGATCGCCATACGGTTCCAGCCGCCGATCTCGACTTTGCCCAGTTGCGGATGATCGAACGGCTTCCACGCGACATGGCCCTCGCCCGGGGCGACGCGCTGCGCCCAGTCGTAGACCTTGAGATCGTCCTCGATCGGATGATCGCGGAACCAGTGGATCCATTCCTTGCTGTCGATGCCCGCTTCTTTTTTCGGGTTCCAGATCTCGATCGTCCAGATGTACATGCCGAGGTGTTCGTAGATCCAGTCGAACGCGCCGCTGATGAACTCGCCCGGGTAGTACTGGAACTCGTGCCAGATCGAAATCGCCGGATAGCCGGTCAGCTCTTCGCCTTTCTTGCCGACAGCCTGGTACGTCCACAGGTCCTCCGCCGGCAGCTTGTCGTCGGGCGCGTGACCGAAAGGGCGCAGCAGCACGCCTGAGAACGTGTGGATGCTGGTGCCGCCGCAGATATTCGGGTGCGTGGTGAAAAAGTCGACCACGGCGCGCACCTCAGGCTCGGACGTCGGGTATGGGCCCGCGCCGAGCTGCTCGAACTCCTGGCGCCAGCTCGATGGAAAGTTGCGGTTTAGGTCCAGTCCCTGCGCATTGCCGGTGACGCCGGCGATGCCGATCGAGCTGCCGTCGTAGTTTTCGATCCGGCCCTCGGGGAGCAGTCGGTAGTACTCGCCACCCGGCGCATCCGTCGGGTCGCGCCGCACCAGCAGCAGTGGCTGCTGCGGATGCTTCTTCCACGCGCCATTGGGGTCGGCCACTCGCATCTGCAGGATGCGGCCGTCGCCGTCCATGTCTTCGGCGATCAGGCCTTCGACCGGCTCCTCGTCATATGGGTAGCGCCGCGTCGACGAGCGCACGTACTTCGGCCGGTCGGCCATCGCCCATTCGGCACCGTCGGGATTGATGCGCGGGCAGACGTAGATCGTTCGCGTGTCGAGCGCACGCCTGATCTCGGCGTCCGCATCCTTGCCCTTCATCAGCCAGTCGACGAAGTACAAGCACGCGCTCGACGCCGAGAGCTCCACCGAGTGGATGTTGCCGTCGACCCAGTACGCCGGCTTGTCTGACGCAGCGCCGGTGGCGGTGTTCGTGACCGTCAGCAGCGGGATCGCACGCCCTTCGTGGCTCGTGCCAATGGTTTCCAGCGCCACATATTGCGGGTGCTCGGCCACGAAAGCGCGCAGCAGAGCCATCAGGTCGTCATAGCGATAGAAGCGCGAGTAGTCGATAACGGGCATGGTGGCGGCGGCAGGGGTCCGAAGCGTGCGCGATGATACGCGGCGGTTGCCGCGGGTCGCACTTCTGCGACGTATCATCCGCGCCGATGAGCAGGGATGAGCCACCACTGGGCGCGCCCAAAGTGACCGATAGCCGCACTTTGAAGGGGCGGCGCGGGCTGCGGCGCGTGTTAAATGCGACCGGATATTCACTTGATGGCCTGCGCGCCGCATGGGCCCACGAGGACGCGTTTCGGCAGGAGGTGATGCTCGCGGCGCTGCTGGTTCCGATCGCTGTGCTGCTGCCGGTCGCTCTGGTGGAAAAAATCCTGCTGATCGGTGTCGTGGTGCTGGTGCTGATCGTCGAACTGCTGAACACCGGCATCGAGGCCGCGGTCGACCGCGACAGCTTCGAGATCAATCCGCTTGGCAAGCGAGCGAAGGACTTCGGCAGCGCTGCAGTCATGTTCTCATTGCTGCTGGCCGGTGGCACCTGGATCGCGATCATCGGCGCGCGCTTTCTGTAAGCGCCCCGCGCGCGGCACCGCCGTCGGGCCTTAAACTTGCGCGCGGGATGAAGGCCTATCAATGAGTGCCGGTCTGTTCAATTCGAGCATTGCCTCACTGCCTCTGGTCTATCGCGGCAAGGTCCGCGACAGCTATGCACTGGGTGATGACAGGCTTCTGCTGATCACCACCGACCGACTATCGGCATTCGACGTGGTGATGAACCAGCCGATCCCAGACAAGGGACGGGTGCTCAATGCGATGTCGAATTTCTGGTTCGAGAAGCTCGCCCACGTCGTACCGAACCACCTGACCGGGATCGATCCCGAAGGCGTCGTCACTCCCGATGAACGCGAACAGGTGCGCGGCCGCGCCGTGGTCGCATTGCGCCTGACGCCGATACCGGTCGAAGCGGTCGTGCGCGGTTACCTGATCGGTTCCGGCTGGAAGGACTATCAGCGCACCGGCGCGGTCTGCGGCATCGAACTGCCCGGTGGCCTGCAGATGGCGAGCCGCTTGCCCGAACCGATCTTCACGCCGGCGACCAAGGCCGAGCGCGGAGCGCACGACGAGAACATCACCTTCGATCAGGCCAAGGCTGTAATCGGCGCGGAACTGGCGTTCAAGGTGCGGACGGTCTCACTTGCGCTCTACCAGAACGCGGCCGAATACGCATTGAGTCGCGGGATCATCATCGCCGACACCAAGTTCGAGTTCGGCATCGACAGCGATGGCGGCCTGCGACTGATGGACGAGGTGCTGACGGCGGACTCCTCGCGCTTTTGGCCGGCGGACGAATACGAGGAGGGCACTTCGCCGCCGTCATTCGACAAGCAGTTCGTGCGCGACTGGCTCGAGGCGCAGCGCTGGAATAAGGCGCCGCCGCCGCCCGATCTGCCGGCTGAGATCGTCGCCGGCACCGCCGCCAAGTACCGCGACGCGCTGCTGCGGCTGACCGGAAAGACGCTCGCTTGAGTCTCTACAATCGCGCCTTTGCCGCCGCTGCGGCCGACTGCGGTCCGCGCCGCCGACAGCCATGAACGCACCTTCGCAGAGCACGCCGCTGATCGGCGTGGTGATGGGTTCCAACTCCGACTGGGACGTGATGCAGCACGCGTGCGACGTGCTGAAGGAATTCGGCGTGCGCTTCGAAGCGCGCGTGGTGTCGGCGCATCGCACACCCGACGATATGTTTGCCTACGCCGACGAGGCGCGCGCGCGCGGCCTGCGCGCCATCATCGCTGGAGCCGGCGGCGCGGCGCACCTGCCGGGCATGATCGCCTCGAAGACAGTGATCCCGGTGCTTGGAGTGCCGATCCCGTCGAAGTACCTGCGCGGCGAGGATTCGCTGCTGTCGATCGTGCAGATGCCGCGCGGCGTTCCGGTCGCCACCTTTGCGATCGGCGAGGCAGGCGCAGCCAACGCGGGGCTGTTCGCAGTCGCGATGCTGGCCACGGAGGATTCGGCGCTGGCGATGAAGCTGGCTCAGTACCGCGCGACCCAGACCGAGATGGCGCGCAACATGACGCTGCCACTTTAGCGGCCTGCGCGCGCCAGCGCGCCCTGCCCTGTGACTTCTTCGACGTCGACTGCTGCACCGATTGCGCCCGGCGCCTGGCTGGGCCTGCTCGGCGGAGGCCAGCTTGGCCGCATGTTCTGCATGGCGGCGCAGTCGCTGGGCTATAAGGTGTGCGTGCTCGATCCAGGCCACGACAGCCCGGCTGGTGCGGTTGCGGACGACCATCTGCGCGCAGACTACTTGGATCAAAGTGCGCTGACCGAACTCGCACGCCGTTGCCGCGCGGCGACGACAGAGTTCGAGAACGTACCGGCCGCGGCGCTGGAGTTCCTGGCGCAGCGCTGCAGCGTGAGCCCAGACGCGGCGAGCGTCGCGATCGCCCAGGATCGAATCGCCGAGAAGCGCTTTCTCGCCGCGAGCGCTGTCGAGGTCGCGCCGCACGCGGTGATCTCAAGCGCGGCTGATCTCGACCAGGTCGACGCTTCGCTGCTGCCCGGCATCCTGAAGTCGGCACGCCTGGGCTACGACGGCAAGGGTCAGGCGCGCGTCGCGAGCGTCGACGAGGCCTGTGCGGCGTTTGCGGCGATGGGTGCAGTGCCATGCGTGCTCGAACGTCTGCTGACTCTCGAGGTCGAGTTGTCGGTCGTCGTTGCGCGCACGCGCGATGGTGCAGTGCTGACCTTCCCAGTGGCGGAGAATGAGCACCGCGGCGGCATCCTCGCGATGTCGATCGTCCCGGCGCGGATCGATAGCGATCTTGCGCAGCGCGCGCAGCAGGCCGCGGTTGCCGTGGCGACAGCGATGAATTATGTCGGCGTGCTTTGCGTCGAATTCTTCGTCGTCGACGGGCGTCTGCTCGCGAACGAGATCGCTCCGCGGCCACACAACAGCGGGCACTACACGATCGACGCTTGTGTCAGCAGCCAGTTCGACCAGCAGGCGCGCGTGCTCGCGGGGCAGCCGCTCGGCGACACTGGACTCATGGCGCCGGCGGTGATGCTGAACGTTCTTGGCGACGTCTGGTTCGCCGACGAACACCTGCGCGAGCCGCCGTGGCACGAGGTGCTGGCGGTGCCGGGGGCGAAGCTGCACCTGTACGGCAAGAGTGAAGCGCGCCGCGGTCGCAAGATGGGGCACGTCACCTGCATCGCCGCCACCCAGCAGGAAGCGCTCGCGCGCGCTCGTCGGGTGGCCAGTGTGCTGGGCATCGCAGTGCCGGGCTGATCAGCATGCAGCCGCGGCCAGTCGACTGGGACGCGATCTCGCGCGCGGCGGAGGTCCTGCGGCGCGGCGGGCTCGTCGCGATGCCGACCGAAACTGTCTACGGACTCGCGGCCGACGCCGCCAATCCTGATGCGGTGCGCGCGGTTTTTTCGGCCAAGGGACGGCCAGCAGATCATCCGGTGATCGTGCACGTGGCCGATGTTGACTCGATCGGCGCTTGGGCGGCCGAGGTGCCGGCAGCGGCACGCGAACTCGCCGCAGCGTTCTGGCCAGGGCCACTAACGCTCGTGCTGAAGCGCGACCCGCGCGTCCCCGACCTCATCACCGGCGGACAGGACACCGTCGGCCTGCGCTCGCCGGCGCATCCGTGGGCCCGCGCGCTGCTGCAACGCTTTGGCGGCGCGGTCGCGGCGCCGAGCGCCAACCGCTTTGGCCGCATCAGCCCGACGACGGCGCAGCACGTCATCGATGAACTCGGTCTGAAGCCTGCTGGCGCCGTCGACATGGTGCTCGACGGCGGGCCGTGTCCGGTCGGTATCGAGTCGACGATCGTCGACCTCTCAAGCCCGCAGCCGCAGCTGCTGCGACCGGGCTCCATTACTCGCGAACAGTTACAGGCCGTGCTCGGTTTACCTGTGGCCGCACCGCAGGGCGCGGCTCCGCGCGCGCCCGGACGTCTCGAAAAGCACTATGCGCCGCGCACTTCGCTGGAAGTGGTTCCACCCGCGGAGATCGCGCAACGCGTCGCAGCGCTGCGCCCCTCGACCGTCGCTGTGCTCGCACCGGCCTGGGCCGTGCCCGCCGCACCGAACCTCGTGCTGCACCTCGCGGCCGCGGAGGATCCGTCCGACTATGCGCGCCGGCTCTACGAAGAGCTGCGGTGTCTCGACGCGAGCGGCGCCGTCCGCCTGATCGTCGCGACACCGCCGGACGGGCCGGACTGGGAGGCAGTCCGGGACCGTCTTACGCGCGCGTCAGCGGGCAGTGCAGCATGAGATCGGACGCATTGCGCGGCGTATGATCGCCTTCCGCTCGAGGAGACGAGCGCGCCCAGTGCGATCCGACCAGGGGGTATTCAAGATGCGCGACTTCAGCCGCAACGCGGCACGCTATTTCGCGGCCGCGGCCGCGACGCTGTTCCTGATTTCATGCGGCGGCAGCAGCGACGAGACGCCGGCACCGCCACCTTTCGGCAAGACGACTTATGTTGTTGGAGCCAGCCTCTCGGATAACGGCAACGCCTGCAACCTGTCGGCTTCGAACTGCCCGCCGTCGCCGCCGTACGCACCCGGCGTCTACTCGAATGGAACGCTGTGGGTGACAAGGGTTGCCGCGGCCTACGGCGCCTCGGTCACGCCATCGCGGCTCGGCGGCAACGATTTCGCCTACGCCGGCGCGCGAACGGGCGCCGTGCCGGGCGTGACAACGGCCCAGGGCGTGCCGAACATGGTTCAGCAGGTCGATTCGATGCTGACGCGCAACGGCTTCCTGGTCATTCCGCAGAATCTCGTCGTCGTCGACGCGTCGGCATTCGGCAACAATATCAATGACGCGCTGACGCTGGCCGGCGCCAACCCCGCCAACGCGCAGACGATCGTGACCAACGCGATCACCGCCGGGGTCACCGATATCGTCGGCATCGTGAACCGGCTGTATGCCGCGGGAGCGCGCAACATCCTGCTGGTCACCGTGCCCGACATCGGCAAGACGCCGCTGTTGCAAGGCTCGGGCAGTCCGACAGCGATCGCGACGGCAACGACGATGTCCGCGCAGTACAACGGCGCGCTGGCGCAGCAGATGAACAACCTGCGAGCGGTATCGCCGGGCCTCGTGATTTCGACGCTCGATCTGTTCGCGCTGCTGACGCAGGTGCAGGCCAACCCGGGCGCATACGGCTTTGCCAACGCGACCATGGCCTGCTTTGTGCCGCCCGGCGGAGCCACTCCGGCGAGTCTGTGTTCGCCGGATCCCGCGATCCAGAACACCTACCTGTTCTGGGATCCGTTCCATCCGACCGCGGGCACCGGCGCCTTGATGGCGTCGACCGCGCTCACCGCGATCGGCGTCCACTGACATTGCGGGTATCGATGCGCAAAGGCGGCGCCTGCGGCGCCGCCTTTCGTTTCAGGCGAGGCTCGCTGCGTCGTCGTAGAGTTGGGCGATGGCGGCTGCGACCGCCGCGGGCTGGTCGCGCTGCGGCGTGTGGCCGCAGCTGGCAAGTTTCAGCAGGCGACAGGGCGAGCGCAAACCGGCCGCGATTCGGTCGAGCTGCGCCATCGTCGCGTACTGGTCGTCGACGCCCTGGATCGCCAGGACTGGGCAACGGATCTTCGGCAACTCCGCTTCGATGTTCCAGTCACGGAAGGCCGGATCGAGCCAGCCGTCGTTCCACCCGAAGAACGCGCCGTCGGGATCGTCGTGTAGTCGCGCGAGTGGCGCCTGCAGCTTGCCGCCTTGCCAGGCCGCGCGGGCGTCGCGAATGCCTTCGATCGTGATCTCCTCGACGAAGACGTGCGGCGCCATGATGGCGATCGCACGCGGCTGGTGACGCGCCGCGTACAGCAGCGCGATCGAGCCTCCGTCGCTGTGGCCGACCAGCACGGGCGCAGCGATCGCGAGATCGTCGAGCAGCGCCGGCAGCACCGTCCACGCCTCGCGATGCAGGTAGTCGGTGCCGCGCGGCCGTCCGAGCGGCGTCGAACGGCCATAGCCGCGGCGCGAATAGACGAGCCCTGGCGCACCAAGCAGATCGCATAGCGTGCGCGGGAAATCACGCCAGCCGGCCACGGATCCGAGTCCCTCGTGCAGGAACACGAGGCACGCGCGATCACGCTCCGGCCTGATGCGCAAGACCTCGAGCCGCTCGCCGGCGACCTCCGCCCAGGCGATCGACATGCCAGTGCGGTCAGGTCGCGGCCGGTCCCGGAGTCTGCAGGCGCGACCCGAAGCTGCGGGCCTTGAACGCCAGCATGATCTTGAGGACACCGTTGACGATCGCCCACGATGCGATCGCCCAGACGAGGCCAAGTACGCCGGCGGCGGGCTGCGCCACCATCAGCACGCCGAACAGCACCGACAGCCCGCCCAGCAGCCACAGCAGCCATTCCCGTTCAATCTGCTCGCGCAGCTTGAAGCCGGCCCAGATCATCAGCACGCCAGCGACGATCGCATAGGCGGAAATCAGCAGCAGCAAAGCTCCGGCGGCAGTGGTCGGAGAAAGCAGCCCGATGCCACCGGCGACGATGCCGAGCACCCCGACCAGAATCCACAACCACGAGTGGCTGGCGCTGCCCCGGTTTTTGAATGCGCCGACCAGCATCGCGACCCCGTCGACGAGGACCGAGGCCGCGAAAAAAAGCGCCAGGATCAGCAGTGTCAGTCCGGGCCAGACGAACGCCAGCACACCGAAGATCACCGAGGCCACTCCGCCGATCAGCAGCGCCCACCACGCCCGTTTCAGTAGTGCATCCATGTGTCACTCCTTTCGGCTGCCGCGATCTAGAGCCGCGGTATACGAGCCTAGCAACACTGGCGCTGCCTGCCAACGATGCAGTGACGGCCAGTCCAGAGTCACCTTGCGGAACTCAGAAGAACGCCTGGATTCCGGTCTGCGCGCGGCCGAGGATCAGCGCATGGATGTCGTGCGTGCCTTCGTAGGTATTGACGACTTCGAGGTTCAGCATGTGGCGCACGACGCCGAATTCGTCGCTGATGCCATTGCCGCCGAGCATGTCGCGAGCAACGCGAGCGATGTCGAGCGCCTTGCCGCACGAATTGCGCTTCATGATGCTGGTGATCTCGACCGCCGCCGTGCCCTCGTCTTTCATCCGGCCGAGTCGCAGGCAGCCTTGCAGCGCCAGCGCGATCTCGGTCTGCATGTCGGCCAGTTTTTTCTGCACCAGCTGGTTGGCCGCGAGTGGCCGGTCGAACTGCTTGCGATCCAGCACATATTGCCGTGCCGTGTGCCAGCAGGATTCGGCCGCGCCGAGAGCACCCCAGGCGATGCCGTAGCGAGCAGCATTCAGGCAGGCAAACGGTCCTTTCAGGCCTTGCACGTTCGGCAGCTCGTGGTCGGCCGGGACGAACACCTCGTCCATCACCACCTCGCCGGTGATCGAGGCGCGCAAGCCCATTTTTCCGTGGATTGCCGGGGCAGTGAGCCCCTTCATGCCTTTCTCGAGGATGTAACCCCGTATCACGCCGCCATCGTCCTTGGCCCAGACGACGAACACGTCTGCGATCGGCGAGTTGCTGATCCACATCTTCGAGCCGGTCAGCGCGAAGCCACCGTCGACCCGCCGTGCGCGAGTCGTCATGCCGCCGGGATCGGAGCCGTGGTTCGGCTCGGTCAGTCCGAAGCAGCCGATCCACTCGCCGCGTGCAAGCTTCGGCAGGTACTTGCGCCGCTGAGATTCCGAGCCGAACTCGTAGATCGGGAGCATCACTAGCGAACTCTGGACGCTCATCATCGAGCGGTATCCAGAATCGACGCGCTCGATCTCGCGCGCGATCAAGCCGTAGCAGACATAGTTGAGCCCGGCGCCGCCGTACTCGGCCGGCAACGTGTTACCGAGCAGGCCCATTGCGCCCATCTCGGGGAATATTGACGGGTCACTTTTCTCGTGACGGAAGGCCTCGAGGACGCGCGGCGCGAGCTTGTCCTGCGCGTATGCGCGAGCGGCGTCGCGCACCATGCGCTCATCCGCCGTCAGTTGCTGCTCAAGCAGCAGCGGGTCATCCCACTGGAAGGCCGCCTTCGCGGTGCGCGAGCGTTCGGGTGCATTCATTGGGAGGTCCTTTCCGACCGGAACGAAATTCTAGTCGCGTCGATGCGCCGGATCGGCGCGCTGACCCGGACCGAGCACACAAAGCGTTATCGCGCAGCGCAACCGGCCCAAGGCAGTCGCCGACGGCGCGATCAGAGATCGGTCCGGACCTTCCACAGCTCCGGAAACAGCACGACGTCGAGCATGCGCCGCAGGTAGGCGACACCACTGGTGCCGCCCGTGCCCGGCTTGAAGCCGATGATGCGTTCCACGGTCGTGACATGACGGAAGCGCCAGAGCCGGAAGGCGTCCTCGAGATCGACCAGCTCCTCTGCGAGCTCGTACAGATCCCAGTACTGCTGCGGCGAGCGATATACCGCGAGCCAGGCGGCCTCGACCGAAGGGTCAGAGTCGTGGCGCCCGGTCGGGTCGCGTTCGAGCACCGCTGCACTCAGCACAAAGCCGCGTCGCGCCAATAGTCGGATCGCTTCATCGTAGAGCGATGGCTCACGGAAGACCTGCTCGAGGCGCGCTCTCAAGTCTGGGCGCTCGTCATGCGGCTGCAGCATCGCGCCATTCTTATTGCCGAGCAGGAATTCGATCTCGCGGTATTGCCACGACTGGAAACCCGAACTCGACCCCAGGTGCGGCCGGATCGCGCTGTACTCGCTCGGCGTCATCGTCGCCAACACGTCCCAGGCGTGCACCAACTGCTCGAGAATGCGCGACACGCGCGCCAGCATCTTGAACGCCGGCGGCAAGTCGGAGGCCGCGATGGCAGCGCGGGCGCTGCGCAGCTCGTGCAGCGCGAGCTTCATCCAGAGTTCACTGGTCTGGTGCTGAATGATGAACAGCAGCTCGTTCGGATCCGACGAGCGAGGGCGTTGGGCGTTAAGGATCGTGTCGAGCGCCAGGTAGTCGCCGTAGCGCATCGGATCTGCGGACGGGCTGCTCATGTCACCGCGGCCCTTAGACGGTACCGCTCGGCGAGCCAGACACCGCTGCTCAGGACATCGGCAAGTGTCGTCGCCGCCGTCTCGACGTCAATATGGCGCAGGTACAGAGGCGCGAAGCCGAACCGCAGGACGTCGGGCTCGCGGAAGTCGCCGATCACGCCGCGCTCGATCAGCGCCTGCGTCACTGCGTACGCCTGCGGGTGCGAGTAGCAGACCTGGCTGCCGCGCCGTTCCGCATCGCGTGGCGACAGCAGCTTGAGGCCTTCGCAAAGTGCGTCGACACGCGCGATGAAGCGGTCCGTCAGCGCGATCGACTTTGCCCGTAGCGCCGGCATGCCGGCCGCCAGGACGGTGTCGACGCCGACCTCGAGCGCTGCCAGCGCGATAATCGACGGCGTGCCGACCGTGAAACGGTCGATCGACTCGGCCGGAGTGAACTCCGTGACGAACTCGAATGGCGTGCGGTGCCCGAACCAGCCGGCGAGCGGCTGCGCGAAGCGCTCCGTGCTCAGCGCCGCAAGGTGACGTTCGGCGGCATAGACGAACGCCGGCGCGCCCGGTCCCCCGTTCAGATATTTGTAGCCGCATCCCACCGCGAAGTCGGCCTGAGCCGACGTCAGATCGACCGGAACCGCGCCTGCCGAATGCGAAAGGTCCCAGAGTACGAGCGCGCCCGCGTCGTGTGCGCGTTGTGTCAGCGACGCGAGCTCGTGCATCGCGCCGCTCTTGAAGTTCACGTGCGTCAGGTAGACGACGGCGACATGATCGTCGATCGCCGCGCCGAGGTCAGACGGCTCGACCAGTTTCAGTACATGTCGGGAACCGAGCCAGTGGGCGACGCCCTGCGCCACGTAGAGGTCAGTCGGAAAGTTGCCGCTTTCCGACAGGATGATGTGACGTCCCGCGGTCGAAACCTGCGGCCGCGCCGACTGCAGTCGAAGTGCGGCCGCGAGCACTTTGAACAGATTGATCGAAGTCGAATCCGCGCATACGACCTCGTGCGCAGCGGCGCCGATCAGTCCTGCGACCTTCGCACCGATCCGACGCGGCAGGTCAACCCAGTGCGCACTGTTCCACGAGCGGATTAAGCCGTCGCCCCATTCGCGCTGGACCACCTCCTGAACGCGCACCGCTGTTGCACGCGGCAGCGCCCCGAGCGAGTTGCCGTCCAGGTAAACGACCCCTTCCGGCAACGCGAACGCTTCGCGCTGGAGCGCGAGCGGATCGGCTGCATCAGCGGCCCGCGCCGCGGCCAGGTCTGCACTCATGCCAGTTCCCGCAGGACCGCACGCACCGGGCTCGCGTCACACCCGACGATCCTCAATGGCAGTGCAATCAGCTCGTAGTCGCCAGCCGGGACGTCGTCGAGCACGATGCCCTCGAGAATCGCCATACCGTGTGCGCGGATGCGCTGGTGGCTGTCGAGCGACTTGCTTTCGGCTGGATCGAGCGAAGGCGTGTCGATGCCGACGAGGCGCACGCCGTGCGTGACCAACAGATCGACGGTTTCCGGCGCCAGCGCGGTGAAGGCGGGATCCCAGGTGTCGACGGCGGCGCGCTCGCAGGTGCGCAGCAGCAACCGCGGCGGCGTACCGGTCAGCCACGACGCCACGTGCCGAGGCGCGACCAGCGGTCCGACACCGATGGCATGCACGACCCGACACGGACCGAGATACAACTCGAGCGGCACGTCGGCGATCGCGGCGCCGGCCGAGTCGTAATGCAGCGGCGCGTCGGTATGCGCGCCGGTGTGCGGTGACAGTGTCAGCTCCGAAACGTTGACCGGGCAGTCGCCGGTAAGCGTCCAGGTCCAGCGCATTGAAAATTCGGAGTCGCCGGGAAACACCGGGCAGCCCGGACCGATGCGCGGCGAGATGTCCCAGAGGCGAGGCATGACGCGATTCTAGTGGCGCGTCATGCCGGTGCCGGTGGATTTCTATGTCGTGCTGCGTGTGTCCGCAGACTGCGGCAACCTGAGCCACCCGCTCGCGAGTGCCGTTCCCGCGAGGATGATGACGCAACCGGCCAGCATCGTCGCGGACACCGTTTCGCCGAGGAACAGGCCCCCCCACAGCATCGCAAAGGCCGGGATCAGGAACGTCACCGTGATCGCAGTCGCGGGCCCGACCCGTGCAATCAGCCTGAAGTACAGGATGTACGCGATTCCGGTGCAGAGCACACCGAGTGCGATCGCCGCAATCCAGTCGCGCAGACCCGGCACGACGTCCGGCCACGCGGCGATAGCAAACGGCAGCAGCAGCGCCGCAGCCGCGGTCTGGCTGCCGGCGGCGACGGCGAGCGGCCGTACGTCGCTAAGGTAGCGCTTTGCCACGTTCGCCGCGAGGCCGTAGCTGACCGTCGCTGCAAGTGCGGCTGCAACCGCCCAATGACCGCCGCCGCCAAAGCCAACTCGCGCGCCGGTCAGCCACAACACGCCGGCGAAGCCGATCGCCATGCCGATCCACTGCAGCGCGGTCAGTCGTTCGCGCAGCCAGAACCAGGCGACCAATGCAGTAAACAGCGGCGCAGTCGCATTCAGGATCGCCGCCAGTCCCGCCGTGATCGACAGGACCGCCCAGGCG
>DATEZE010000040.1:0-10914 GCA_035255845.1 Burkholderiaceae bacterium
CCCCAGCCGCGCAAGCCAGCTGATGCGTTCATCGTCGACGGGCGGACCGCCGGCCGTCTGCAATGCGGGGACCCAGGCCGGGGCCGGCACGCCGGTGCGCTGACGCGCCAACGCGGTCTCGCGCGCCTGCTGCAGCCGGTAGGTGGTCCGGTAGTCGAGCCGAGCGAGGCTCTCGTCAAGTGCCTGGCGGATGCGGTAGCCGAATTCGTTTTCGTTCATAGCGTGATACCCCGGGCACGCAGGGCTTTGGCCAGCGCATGGGTCGCGCGCGAACAGTGCGTCTTGACACTGCCCTCGGAGCACCCCATCGCCGCGGCGGTTTCCGCCACGTCCATCTCTTCCCAGTAACGCATCAGGAACGCCTCCCGTTGACGAGCCGGAAGCCGGCCGACCTCTTCCTCGATGATGGCGACCACCTGTTCGCGCTCGACTTTCTCGGCCGCGCCCTCAGCCTGCTCTGACCCGGCAAGCGCCTCGAGAGTTTCGAGCGGATCGGCGGTGTCGTCATCAGCCGGGGTGAGCGCCGAAAACAGTGTCACCCACGTCGACCGGACCTTCTGCCGCCTGAAATGATCGTGGATGACGTTCTGGAGTATGCGGGTGAAAAGCATCGGAAACTCGGCCGCAGGGCGCTCGCCGTAGTTCTGCGACAGCTTGATCATCGCGTCCTGGACGATATCCAGGGCGGCGTCGGCATCCCGCACTGCGAACTGCGCCTGCTTGTAGGCACGGCGCTCGACGCTGGCGAGGAAGGCGGAAAGTTCGTCGCGCGAGGCCATTAGCGCGCTGGCCCCTCAGTCGCGGACATCGGGCCGCCTGGCAGCAAAGGCCACGGCTGGTGCCGGCTGGCGCCGTGATTGAGACGGAGCGCTGTGCAAAGGACGCCTTGATCGGCCGCCGCGGCCGGCACGACACTCATGAGTGGTCAGCTAGCTGTGAACCCCGCGAGGCCGGGTCGGTGACGCCGCGCTCCGGCCGCCAAAGGGAAAACGGCGGCGGATGCTATCAGACGGGGCGCCGCCCACATCGCAATCCGGGCGCCTCATGCACATTGAAGGTGCGGTTTGCACAATGTTGTGCGGTGCAGTATCTTCATCGGTTCTTGCAAAACGAGAAACACGTCTTTAGCGAACACAGCCTATCCCGTTGTCACCGCAGATAAAGCGCATATCAGGCGCCCCGCCGCACCGCGAGCCACAAGCGCGCATGGACGGCATCCGATCAATTTCCTGTGGACTTTGAGAGGAATCAGCACAAATGCAACTCACAGGCGCGGAAATCGTCGTTCGAGCGCTGCAGGACGAAGGCGTCACACACGTCTTCGGGTACCCGGGAGGGGCCGTCCTGTACATCTACGACGAGATTTTCAAGCAGGACAAGTTCCAGCACATCCTAGTACGGCACGAGCAGGCGGCAGTGCACGCCGCTGATGCTTATTCGCGTTCGAGCCAGCGCGTCGGAGTGGCGCTCGTGACCAGCGGCCCGGGTGTCACCAATGCGGTCACTGGCATCGCGACCGCCTACATGGATTCGATTCCGCTCGTCATCGTCACGGGCCAGGTGCCGACGCACGCAATCGGCCAGGATGCGTTCCAGGAGTGCGACACCGTCGGCATCACACGGCCATGCGTTAAGCACAACTTCCTTGTGAAGGACGTGCGCGAACTGGCGGCGACGATGAAGAAGGCGTTTTACATCGCCCGGACGGGGCGGCCCGGCCCGGTCCTGGTTGATGTTCCGAAGGACGTGACGATCGCGCGCGCCGAGTACGAGTATCCGCGCGACATCGAAATGCGTTCCTACAAGCCCGTGGTCAAGGGGCACCAAGGGCAGATCAAGAAGGCGGTGCAGCTGCTGCTTACGGCCGAGCGTCCGATGGTCTACACCGGCGGCGGCGTGATCCTGTCGGACTCCGCGGACCTCGTGAACCGGCTGGTCAATCTGCTCGGATTCCCATGCACCAGCACACTGATGGGTCTGGGCGGCTTCAAGGCCAGCGACCGCAAGTTCGTCGGCATGCTGGGAATGCATGGCACGTATGAAGCCAACATGGCGATGCAGCACTGTGACGTGCTGCTCGCGGTCGGCGCGCGTTTCGACGACCGCGTGATCGGCAATCCGAAGCACTTCGCCACCAATCCGCGCAAGATAATCCATATCGACGTCGACCCATCCTCGATCTCCAAGCGCGTCAAGGTCGACATTCCGATCGTCGGCGACGTGCGCGAAGTCTTGATCGAGCTGCTGACTCAGATCGAAGCGGCCAGCGCGCGGCCCGGCGCCGATGCGCTGAAGGGCTGGTGGGCGCAGATCGAGGATTGGCGCAAGCGCGACTGTCTGCGCTTCGAGCAGAACGGCGGGCCGATCAAGCCGCAGTACGTCGTCTCGAAGCTCTGGGAAATCACCAAGGGCGACGCCTTTGTCACCTCCGACGTGGGCCAGCACCAGATGTGGGCGGCGCAGTACTACCGCTTCGACAAGCCGCGACGCTGGATCAATTCCGGCGGGCTGGGCACGATGGGCGTCGGATTGCCGTACGCGATGGGGGTGCAGATGGCCAATCCCGGCGCGCAGGTTGCGTGCATCACCGGCGAGGCGTCGATCCAGATGTGCATCCAGGAACTGTCGACCTGCAAGCAGTACCGGCTGACGCCGAAGATCGTCAACCTCAACAATCGCTACCTCGGCATGGTGCGGCAGTGGCAGCAGATCGACTACGGCAGCCGCTATTCCGAGTCCTACATGGATGCGTTACCTGACTTCGTGAAGCTGGCCGAGAGCTACGGGCATGTCGGCCTGCGCATCGAGGACCCGAAGGAGGTCGAGGGCGCGCTCAGGGACGCATTCGGCAAATACAAGGACCGGTTGGTGTTCCTCGACTTCATCACCGACCAGAAGGAAAACGTCTGGCCGATGGTGAAGGCAGGAAAGGGCCTTACCGAGATGCTGCTCGGGTCGGAGGACCTATGAGACACATCATCTCCGTACTGCTGGAGAATGAACCGGGCGCGTTGTCGCGGGTTGTGGGCTTGTTTTCGGCTCGCGGTTACAACATCGAGACGCTGACCGTAGCGCCGACCGAGGATGCCTCTCTGTCGCGAATGACGATTGTCAGCGTCGGTTCGGACGACGTGATCGAGCAGATCACCAAGCACCTGAACCGGCTGATCGAGGTCGTGAAGGTGGTCGACCTGACCGAAGGCGACTACATCGAACGCGAGCTGATGCTGATCAAGCTGCGTGCCGTTGGCAAGGAACGAGAGGAGATGAAGCGGATGGCGGACATCTTCCGTGGCCGCATCATCGATGTCACCGAGCGCACTTATACGATCGAGCTGACCGGCGACTCGGGCAAGCTCGATGCATTCATCCAGGCCGTCGACCGCGCGTCGATTCTGGAAACGGTCCGCACCGGCGGTTCGGGCGTCGGACGTGGCGAAAGAGTCCTGCGGGTCTGAACGATTCGATTGCGAATACGAACTGGGGAGTTTCTGATGAAGGTTTTTTACGATAAGGACGCCGATCTCTCGCTGGTCAAGGGCAAGAAGGTGACGATCGTCGGCTACGGCTCGCAGGGCCACGCGCATGCGCAGAACCTGGCCGATTCGGGCGTGAAGGTGACGATCGCGCTGCGCAAGGGGGGCGTGTCGTGGAAGAAGGCCGAGTCGGCCGGCCTCGCGGTCAAGGAGGTTGCCGAGGCGGTGAAAGATGCCGACATCGTCATGATCCTCCTGCCGGACGAGAACCACGCGCAGGTCTACGCCGAGGCGATTGGCCCGAACATGAAGCAGGGCGCGGCGCTTGCGTTCGCGCACGGCTTCAACATCCACTATGGATTCATCCAGCCACGCGCCGATCTCGACGTCATCATGATCGCGCCGAAGGCGCCGGGGCACACCGTGCGGTCGACCTACAAGGCCGGCGGCGGCGTGCCGATGCTGGTGGCGATCCACAAGGACGCTTCGGGGCTGGCGCGCGACCTCGCGCTGTCGTACGCGGCGGCGATCGGCGGCGGCAAGGCCGGCATCATCGAGACCAATTTCCGCGAGGAGACCGAAACCGATCTGTTCGGCGAGCAGACAGTACTCTGTGGCGGGCTGGTCGAGCTGATCAAGGCGGGATACGAGACGCTGACTGAAGCCGGCTATGCGCCTGAGATGGCGTATTTCGAGTGCCTGCACGAAGTGAAGCTGATCGTCGACCTGATCTACGAGGGCGGCATCGCCAACATGAACTACTCGATCTCGAACAACGCCGAGTACGGCGAGTACGTGACGGGTCCGAAGATCGTCACCGATGCCACGAAAGTCGCGATGCGGCAGGTGTTGCGCGACATTCAGACCGGTGAGTATGCGAAGAACTTCATGCTCGAGAATCGTGCCGGTGCGCCGACGCTGATGGCGCGCCGCCGCCTGGTCTCCGAGCACCCGATCGAGCAGGTGGGCGAGAAGCTGCGCTCGATGATGCCGTGGATCAAGGCCAACCGACTCGTGGATCAGTCGAAGAATTGACGCCCGAGGCGATCGCTAAGGGCGATTGCTACGGCTGCGGACGCTGACACGCCGGCGCGCTTCTCCGCAGCGCGCCCGGGGTTCGGGCGAAGCGGGCAGACAATGCGAAAAACTGAGGCGACGGCGGCGCGTCGCTTGCCTGCGCCGAGACGCAAGACGAGGAGTGGCAGATGAATCGATGGAGGCTTCTCGCGCTGTCGCTGATTACGCTACCGGCTCTCGCGCAGCAGGTCGCGCCCGCGGCAAGTTCCGGCACGCTGGTCGTCATGACCGGGAGCGCGGAGATCGAGTTGCCGAACGACGAGGCCATGGCGAACTTCTACTTCGAGGCGCAGGACGCAGATCTCGCCAAGGCCCAGTCGCTGGTCAACCAGCGTGTCAGCGACGGGACGGCGGCCCTGAAACGCGCCGATCCCAAGGCCCAGGTCGAGACCTCGGGTTACGGCAGCTTCCCGGTCTATGGGGCGACCAACCGCAGCATCGTCGGCTGGCGCGTCCGCCAGGGCGTAACGCTACGCACCGAGAACCTCGCGGCCCTGCCAAAAACCGTTGCCGCTGCGCAATCGCTGCTGTCGCTCGGCGGCATCGACTTCCGCCTGTCGAAAGCGGCGCGCGAACGGGTCGAGGGGCAGCTGATCCAGCAGGCGGTCGCCAATTTCAATGCACGCGTGGCCGCCGCGTCCCAGGCGCTCGGCGTGCCGCCGGGACGGGTGCGCATCGAAGAAATGAATTTCGGCAGCCGCGAGGGTGGTCCGATCCCCGTCGCCGCTCGCATGGCGGCGATGGCGTCGGACGCCGTGCCGGCACCGACCTTCGAGGCGGGCCGCTCGTCGGAGCGCATGACGGTCAGCGGCAAGGCGCGGCTGCTGCCGTGATGCGCGGTGTACCGCTGGGATCAAGTCTGTTCCGATACCATAGGAGTTCCTTGTCCGGGGACTCGACGTTTGAACTATCCGCATCCGCTGCTGGCGCGGGAAGGCTGGCCATTTATCGCCGGCGCGGTTCTGCTGGCTGTCCTGACCTGGTGGTTTGCTGGCTTCCTGTGGTCGCTGCCGCTGTGGCTGGTGACGCTCTTCGTCGTCCAGTTCTTCCGTGATCCGCCACGTGAAGTTCCGGCGCTGGCCTCGGCAGTGCTTTCGCCGGCGGACGGGCGCGTCGTCAAGGTGCAGCGAGCCCATGACGTGCTCACCGAGCGCGAGACCCTGTTGATCAGCGTTTTCATGAACGTGTTCAACGTGCACAGCAACCGGTCTCCGGTCGATGGCACCGTGGACTCCGTGGTTTACTCGCGCGGCAGCTTCGTGAATGCGGATCTGGACAAGGCTTCGGTCGAGAACGAACGCAACGCGCTGGTCGTCAAGTTGGATTCCGGGGAGCGCGTCACTGTGGTGCAGGTCGCCGGACTGATCGCGCGGCGCATCCTCTGCTACGTGAAGGCGGGCGACCGCCTCAGCCGCGGTCAGCGCTACGGTTTCATCCGCTTCGGTTCGCGCGTCGATGTGTATCTGCCGGTCACAGCGCGGCCGCGCGTTGCAGTCGGCGACATTGCCTACGCCACGACAACCGTCCTCGCGGAGATCTGATGCGCTTCCGCCGTCGCAACTCGCGCGCCTTTCCGCTCGTAGCGGCCGCGACCGGGCTGGAGGAATCGACGGCGATCAAGCGGCGCCGCGGCATTTACCTGCTGCCCAACCTGTTCACGATGGCCGCGCTCTTCGCCGGCTTCTTCGCGATCGTGCAGGCGATGAACCAGCGCTTCGAGCTGGCTGCGATCGCAATTTTCGCCGCAATGGTGCTCGACGGCATGGACGGCCGCGTGGCGCGGCTCACAAATACCCAGAGCGCGTTCGGAGAGCAGTTCGACTCGCTATCCGACATGACCTCTTTCGGCGTTGCGCCGGCGCTGGTTATGTACGAGTGGGTGCTGGGTGAACTGGGCCGCTGGGGCTGGGCCGGGGCTTTTGTCTACTGCGCCGGGGCGGCGCTGCGACTGGCGCGCTTCAACTCGAACATCGGTGTCGTCGACAAGCGCTTCTTCCAGGGTCTGCCGAGCCCGGCGGCCGCGGCGTTGATTGCCGGTTTCGTCTGGTTGGCGATCGACAACAAAATCCCGGTTCGCGACAGCGTCATGCCGTGGGTCGCATTCGTGCTCACGGTTTACGCGGGCCTGTCGATGGTCTCGAGCGCGCCGTTCTACAGCGGCAAGAGCTTTCATGTCGGCAAAAGCGTGCCGTTCTGGGTCATGGTGGTGTTGATCGTCATGATCTTCGTCGTCAGCTCCGACCCGCCGATCGCACTGTTTACGTTGTTCTGCCTCTATGCGCTGTCCGGCTACGCCTACTGGGCATGGAGCTGGTTCCGCGGTGAGCCGAATCCCGCCAAGCCGGTGGGACGGGACACCGATCGGTCTGGCTAGCGCATCCAGCGCTTTCCCCTTATAGTCCAGCCATGTTCCGCGCAACGTTCTTCGCGCCCCGCCTCGACGCCGACCTGCTACTGGGCCGGCTGCTTCTGCTGCTGCGCCCCGCGCGCAGCTGACCCCCGACCCACAATTCGTGCAGTGCCGCTGCCAGTGCCAGGAGCCCGGCAGCGAGACCATTTCGTGTGGAGCGACTATGACCGACCGGCTCTATATCTTCGACACCACGTTGCGCGACGGCGAGCAAAGCCCGGGCGCCTCGATGACCAAGGAAGAAAAGCTGCGTATCGCGATGCAGCTCGAGCGGCTGCGGGTCGACATCATCGAGGCCGGCTTCGCTGCCTCATCCAATGGTGACTTCGAGGCCGTTCGTTCAATCGCCAACGCGGTGAAGGAATCGACCGTTTGCTCGCTGGCGCGTGCCAATGATCGCGACATTGCACGCGCCGCTGAGGCACTGCAGGGCGCGCGTTCCAAGCGCATCCATACCTTCATCGCCACCTCGGCGCTGCATATGGAAAAAAAGCTGCGGATGACACCGGAGCAGGTTCACGAACAGGCGCAACTTTCTGTGCGCTTCGCGCGCCAGTTCACCGACAACGTCGAGTTTTCGCCCGAAGATGGCTACCGCTCGGAGCCGGACTTTCTGTGTCGCGTGCTCGAGACCGCGATACGCGAAGGTGCCAGCACGATCAATATCCCGGACACCGTCGGCTACGCGGTGCCCGAACTTTACGGTGACTTTCTGCGCAAGCTGCGCGAGCGCATCCCCAACTCCGACAAGGCGGTCTGGAGCGTGCACTGCCATAACGACCTCGGCATGGCCGTTGCCAACTCGCTGGCCGGCGTGAAAATGGGCGGTGCGCGTCAGGTCGAGTGCACGATCAATGGCCTGGGCGAGCGCGCCGGCAATTGCTCGCTCGAGGAAATCGTGATGGCGGTGCGCACGCGCCGCGATTTCTTCGGCCTCGACGTTGGCGTCGACACGACACAGATCGTGCCGACGTCGAAGCTCGTCTCCGGAATCACCGGCTTCCCGGTGCAACCGAACAAGGCGGTCGTCGGCGCCAATGCATTCGCGCACGCGTCCGGCATCCATCAGGATGGCGTGCTCAAAGCCCGCGACACCTACGAGATCATGCGGGCCGAGGACGTCGGCTGGCATGCCAACCGCATCGTGCTCGGCAAGCTGTCGGGGCGCAACGCGTTCAAGCAGCGGGTCCATGAACTGGCAATCCCGATCGAGAGCGAGTCGGAGCTGAACGCCGCCTTTGCCCGCTTCAAGGAACTGGCCGACCGCAAGTCCGAAATCTACGACGAGGACATCCAGGCGCTGTTTTCGGACGAGACGGTGACGCCGCACGACGAGCACTTCAAGCTGCTGTCACTGTCGCAGCGCTCGGAGACCGGCGAGCGACCGCATGCCCGCGTCGTCATGACGATCGGGCCGCAGGAGGTCGTGGCCGAGTCCGACGGCAACGGCCCAGTCGACGCTTCGCTCAAGGCGATCGAGAGTCAGGTGAAGAGCGGCTCGGAGTTGCTGCTGTTCTCGGTCAACGCGATTACGACGGGGACCGAATCGCAGGGCGAGGTTACCGTGCGTCTGTCGCGCTCCGGCCGAATCGTGAACGGCGTCGGCGCCGATCCCGACATCATCGCTGCGTCCGCCAAGGCTTACCTGAACGCGCTGAACAAGCTTTATAGCGGCGTCGAGCGGCTTAACCCGCAGACCTCGCTCGCGCCCTGACGCGCAAGGGCACGGTGGTCCGGCGGTGCGACGCCCCGGGGCGGACAGACGCGCTCGGCTATAATCGCGCGCTTCACGGCACGGCCATCCTTCCGTGTCCGCGTGTATCAGTCTCGCTTCGAAAGGGAAAAAATGGCAGTTGCAGACATCAACAAGGCGGAAATCGTCGCCAAGTACCAGCGCGCCCAGGCTGACACGGGCTCGCCTGAAGTGCAGGTCGCGCTTCTTACGGCCCGCATCAACGAACTGACGGACCACTTCAAGACGCACGTGAAGGACCACCATTCACGGCGTGGCCTGCTGAAGATGGTCAGCCGCCGCCGCAAGCTGCTCGACTACCTGAAAGGCAAGAATCCTGAGGCGTACAAGGGGCTCATCGACGGCCTCGGACTGCGCAAGTAGTCGATGACCCGGACGCCAGTGCAGCCCGCCTGCGTGGAGTAATCCCCGCAGGCTGTCTGTCGTTGTCCGGCCGCACGCGCGCCGCGATATGGACGTAAGGACGGATATTCCGCGCCGAGTCGTCGATACCGCGGCGTGCCGGTTCGCCGGGAATCCGAATCCCGTGCGACCGAGCCCAATAAGCAAGAGAGGAACGCCAAGTGTTTGAGAAAATCACCAAGAAATTCCCGTACGGCGCCCATACCGTGACGCTTGAGACGGGCGAGATCGCACGCCAGTCGGGCGGCGCCGTCGTCTGCTCCATGGACGACACCGTCGTGCTTGCCACCGTGGTCGCGCGTAAGGAAGCCAAGCCGGGACAGGACTTTTTCCCGCTGACCGTCGACTATGTCGAGAAGACCTATGCAGCGGGTCGCATCCCCGGCGGCTTCTTCAAGCGCGAGGGCCGTCCCTCAGAGAAGGAGACGCTGACCTCGCGCCTGATCGATCGTCCGATCCGACCGCTGTTTCCCGATGGTTTCTTCAACGAGGTCCAGGTCGTCATCCACGTGCTGTCGATCGACCCCGAAATCGACCCGGACATCCCGGCGATGATCGGCGCCTCGGCCGCCCTGTCGCTGTCGGGTATTCCGTTCAAGGGACCGATCGGCGCGGCACGCGTCGCCTACATCGACGGCCAGTATGTGCTCAACCCGACCGGTACGCAGTTGAAGAACTCGAAGCTCAACCTTGTTGTCGCCGGGACCGAGCGCGCGGTGCTGATGGTCGAGTCCGAAGCCGACCAGCTGTCCGAGGAAGTCATGCTCGGCGCCGTCATGTACGGGCATAGCCAGATGCAGGCGGCAATAAACGCGATCCACGAACTGGTGCGCGATGCCGGCAAGGCGACGTGGGAGTGGCAGGCCCCAGCGAAGAACGAGACGCTGCTCGCAAAGCTGGTGCTGCTCGCCGGGCCCGAACTGCGCGACGCCTACCAGACGCGCAACAAGCAGGCCCGCACGCACAAGATCAACGACGTCTACACGCGAGTGTGGTCTAGGCTCGAGGAAGACGCCGCGGCCACCGCGACACCGAAGCCGGACGACAATGCGGTCGACGGGATTTTGTTCGACCTGCAGGCCAAGATCGTGCGCAGCCAGATCCTCGACGGCGAGCCGCGCATTGACGGCCGTGACACTCGCACGGTACGCCCGATCGAGATCCGCCTCGGCGTGCTGCCGCGCACGCACGGCTCGGCGCTGTTTACGCGCGGCGAGACACAGGCCCTGGTGACGGCGACGCTCGGCACCAAGCAGGACGAGCAGATCATCGACGCGCTGCAGGGCGAATACCGCGAGCGCTTCATGCTTCACTACAACATGCCGCCATTTGCGACCGGCGAAACCGGCCGGGTCGGAGCGCCCAAGCGCCGCGAGATCGGCCACGGCCGCCTCGCCAAGCGGGCGCTGCTCGCGGTTTTGCCGAGCTACGACGACTTCCAGTATTCCGTGCGTGTGGTCTCCGAAATCACCGAGTCCAATGGTTCGTCGTCGATGGCTTCGGTATGCGGCGGCTGCCTGGCGATGATGGACGCCGGCGTGCCGCTCAAGGCGCATGTGGCCGGCGTCGCGATGGGTCTGATCAAGGAAGGCAACAAGTTCGCCGTCCTCACCGACATCCTTGGTGACGAGGACCACCTCGGCGACATGGACTTCAAGGTTGCCGGCACGGACCGTGGCATCACGGCACTGCAGATGGACATCAAGATCCAGGGCATCACCAAGGAGATCATGGCGGTCGCCCTGGCGCAGGCCCAGGAAGGTCGCCTGCACATACTGCACCTCATGCAGGAGGTG
>DATEZE010000041.1:0-7941 GCA_035255845.1 Burkholderiaceae bacterium
CAGCGCCGGCCCGGCCGTCCTGCCCGAGCCGGTGCTGCGTCAGGCCGCCGAAGAGATGCTCGACTGGCACGGCAGCGGCATGTCTGTGATGGAGATGAGCCATCGCGGCCCCGAGTTCATCCAGATCGCGGAAACGGCGGAAGCCGACCTGCGCGAGCTGGTGTCGATCGGTGCCGACTACGAGGTCCTGTTCCTGCAGGGTGGGGCCATCGGCGAGAACGCGATCGTGCCGATGAACCTTCTCGGCGACAAAAGGACGATCGATTTCATCAACACGGGCGAGTGGTCGAAGAAGTCGATCAAGGAAGCGAAGAAGTACGCGCAGGTCAACGTCGCCGCTTCAGCGGAGGACGAGAATTTCTCCTATGTGCCGCGGCGCGACTGCTGGAAGCTGTCCGACAATGCGGCCTACGTTCACGTCTGCACCAACGAAACCATTGGGGGTGTCGAGTACAACTGGATTCCGGACGTGGGTGCGACGCCACTGGTCGCCGATATGTCGTCTCACATCCTGTCGCGTCCGATCGACGTCTCGAAGTACGGCGTGATCTACGGCGGCGCGCAGAAGAACGTCGGCCCCGCGGGGTTGACCTTGGTCATCGTGCGCAAGGACCTGCTGGATCGCGCGCTGGCGATCACGCCGTCGGCCTTCCACTGGAAGGAGCAGGCCGAGGCGGATTCGATGCTGAACACGCCGCCGACATACGCGGTTTACATCGCCGGCCTGGTATTCAAGTGGCTGCTGGCACAGGGCGGACTGCCGGCTATCGAGCAGAAGAACGTCGCGAAGGCAAAGCTGCTGTACGACACGCTCGACGCCAGCAGCTTCTACTCGAACCCGGTCCGCAAGGAGGACCGTTCGCGGATGAACGTGCCATTTAAGCTGCGCGACGAAGCGCTCGACGCGGCATTTCTCAAGGGTGCGCAGCAGCGCGGACTGCTCCAGCTCAAGGGGCACCGGGCGGTCGGCGGGATGCGTGCATCGATCTACAACGCGATGCCGATCGAAGGGGTGCAGGCTCTGGTCGATTACTTGCGCGAATTCGAGCGCAGCCACGGATAACCGATGCCACGCTTCCAGATCCAGACGCTCAACAACATTTCGGCCAAGGGGCTCGAGCGCTTTCCGCTCGATCGCTACACCGTCGCCAAGGAGCTCGATCGGCCCGATGCGATCCTGGTCCGGTCGCACGACATGCGTGCGATGCCGATCGCAGCGAGCGTCAAGGCGATTGCGAGGGCGGGCACGGGTACTAACAACATTCCTGTTGCGGAGATGTCGCGGCGCGGCCTTCCGGTGTTCAATGCGCCGGGCGCCAACGCCAATGCCGTCAAGGAGCTCGTTCTCGCGGCGCTGCTGATCAGCGCGCGCAATCTCGTGCCTGCGCTGCAGTTCGTGTCTGAGCTGCCGCCCGGGTCGCAAGACTTCGAAGCGCGCGTCGAGGAAGGCAAGAAGCAGTTTGCGGGAGTCGAATTGCCCTACCGCTTGCTAGGAATCGTCGGGCTCGGTGCGATCGGCGCGCTGGTCGCCGACACCGCATTCAAGCTCGGCATGAAAGTCGTCGGCTACGACCCCGAGATCACGGTCGACGCCGCGTGGCGCCTGCACTCCGGCGTTCGCAAAGCCAACTCGATCGAGGAGTTGCTCAAGCAGTCCGACTTCGTCTCGCTGCACGTTCCGCTGGTGCCAGCGACGCGCGGGCTGATCGACGCGCGCAGGCTCGCCGCGATGCGTCCGGGCAGCGTGCTGCTGAACTTTGCGCGCGATGCGATCGTTGACGAGGCGGCCGTGGTCGAAGCGTTGCGCTCCGGCCGGCTTAAGGCGTATCTGTCCGATTTCCCGTCACCGGCTCTCGCCGGCGTCGCGGGCGCGATCGCGCTGCCCCACCTTGGAGCCTCGACGGCCGAGGCCGAGGAAAACTGCGCGGTCATGGTCGTGGAACAACTGCGCGAGTTTCTCGAAAACGGCGGCATCAGCAACGCGGTCAACTTCCCCAACGTCGAGATGGCGCGCGAATCGGATCACCGCATCGGCATCGCCAATGCCAACGTGCCGAACATGCTCGGCCAGATCTCGACCGCGATGGCCAACGCCGGCCTCAACATCCACAACATGGTCAACAAGTCGCGCGGCGAGATGGCGTACACGCTGGTCGATGTCGACAGCCCGGTGCCGCAGGCCGCCATCGATGCGATCGCGGCGATCGACGGCGTGCTCTCGGTGCGGTCCGTACCCGCAGACCCGGAACGCACGACGGATGCGGCTGCTAGCCGCGATGTTGCCGCGTAATTGAGGCGGCACGTCCGTCAACAAAATCGTATCCCCGCAAGGGCCGCTAGCGACCCAAACCAGAAGTACGAGTCGCAGAGTTCACCGTACCGAAGCTGCCATTGGACGAAGACTGCGGAGTAAGCGAAGGGCGTTACCTCGGCTCCGAATCGACGGGGCTTGATCGGACGACACCGGCAAGGTCGTGCTCGACAAGGACGAGGTCTCCGAGGACGAGTGGCTCGGCAGAATTAAGTTCATCGTCAAGGGTGACGGGGCAAGGTACCCGGCGACGGCAAATAGGCTGCCAGCGGCTGACACAGGAAATCGCTCCACGCGATGTCGGACGGTTCTTGAACCCTGCCACTGCCAAGGCGTGCCGCACGTTCAGGCCGGCACGGTTGCAGCCATTTCGAGCAGAGGTGTGACTTGTTCGGGGCGCAAGGGCCGCGACAGCAGGTAGCCTTGGCCGGCATGGACACCGATGTCCTTCAACGTTGCCAGTTGCGCGGTGGTCTCGATGCCCTCGGCGATGACCTTCTTGCCCAGTGACCTGCCCAGGTTGAGCACGGCACGCACGATCTCCACATTCTGCGGCTGGGCATCCATGCTCGTCACGAACGAGCGGTCGATCTTCAGGCTGTCAATCGGCAGTGTGCCCAGATAGGCCAACGATGAGTAGCCGGTGCCGAAGTCGTCGATACTGAGCTTGACGCCAACCCTGCGCAGCGCCTGGAGGGCGTCGAGCGCCACCGAGAGCTTGCCCATCAGAGTGGTCTCGGTGATCTCCAGCGTCAGCTGGCCGGCTGCCAGGCCGTGGCGGCGCAGCACGTCCTGCACATACGGCACGAGCGCGGCGTTGGTCAGGTCACGGCCCGAGATGTTGACGTGCATGTCCAAGTTCGGCAGTTGCGGGTGATCGGCGCGCCACTGCGTCAGCTGGCCTGCCGCCTGCTCGATGACCCAGTGGGTCAACGCCTCGATGCGCCCGCTCTCCTCGGCCAGCGCGATGAACACCGCCGGGCTGATCGACCCGCGCTCGGGATGGACCCAGCGGGCCAGCGCCTCGAAGCCGCTCAGCCGATACGGCTGGAGGTCGAACAGCGGCTGGTAGACAAGCGAGAGCTGGCCATCGCCGATTGCATGCCGCAGATCGCTTTCGAGTGCGAGCTTCTCGGCGATGCGCTCATGCATGCTGGCCTCGAACAGCGCCACTCGCTGGCGACCGTTGGCCTTTGCGGCGTACATCGCCAGGTCGGCATCGCGCAACACCTCGTCGGTCGTACGGTATCCCAGGTCGCTGAAGGTAATGCCGATGCTTGCACCGGGCAGCACCTCGGTGCCGTTGATCAGCAATGGCGCCGACACCGTCTGCAGCAGCCGCTGCGCCAGCTGCAGCGCGTCATCGGGATCTTGCACGTGCTCCAACAGGACGGCGAACTCGTCGCCGCCGAGCCGGGCAACCAGATCGTCCGGCCGGACGCTGTCGGCCAGTCGGCGCGCCACTGCGCGCAGCAGGGTGTTGCCGGCGACGTGGCCGAGGCTGTCGTTGACCATCTTGAATTGGTCCAGGTCAAGGAACATCACCACGAAGCGGCAGTTGGCATCGATGAGACTGCGCTCCACCGCGACACTCAGGCGTTCGTTGAAGCAGTTGCGGTTGGCCAGGTCTGTCAGGCTGTCGTGGTAGGCGATGTGCTGCAGTTGCCGCTCTGCCAGCCGGCGCGAGGTGATGTCGTGCAATTGGTAGATCAGTCCGCTGCGGTCGTCGGCCGGATCGATGTAGCGGCCGCAGTGCAACGACACCCAGATCACTTCGCCGCTCGCGCCGCAGCAGCGCAGTTCGATGGCCACCGCGCCACTGGCGTCGCCCTCGGTGCGGCGGCGGAAGAGCTCGGCATCGCCCGGATGCAGCAACTCATCGAAGCGCCGCCCCAGCAGCGGGCCCTCGTCGCTGCCCACCAGCGTGCACAGCGCCTGGTTGACCTGGTGGATGCAGCCGTCCGGCCGCACGATGGCCATGCCGATCGCCGCGTGCATGAACGATGCGGTGAAGCGCAGCTGGTTGATCACCGCCTCACGCTGCGCCACGGTGATGCGCGCCTCCTGCGCCTGGTGCTCGGCCTCGTGACGTCGCAGCGAAGCGCGCAACGACGCCACGATGGCGGCGGCAGCCGCGGCGGTCACGCCGATCACTGTCGGACCGAACTGGCGCGCGTTCATCGCCAGTACCCCGGCCAAGGTGGCCGAGAGCAAGACTATGGCGAAGAACCAGGCATAGTTCTGGGCCCACTCACGCAGTGACACTCGCTCACCGTTCTTGGCCGCCACCACAGCTAGCAGCGGCAACGTCGTGCCGGCGAAATAGGGAACGGCCGCCAAGCACAGCGCGGCCAGCCCGGACGCCGAAGCCGGCGAGCCCGCGCCTACCAGGGCGCCGTGCAGGGCGTCGAAGCCAAGGCCGGACAACAGCATCGCCAGGGTGGCGGTGGCCGGAGTGCTGACACGGCTGGTCAGCCGCCTGGAGGTGCGTAGCGTACCGACCAGGCCCTCGACACCGGCGGCCAGTGCCGCGGCCGGAGCGCCATGGAGCGCCAGCAGGGCGAACACGAACACGTCGGCGACGCCGATCCAGTACTTGGTGCGCGGGATGTGTACCGGAAAGCACGCCGCTAGCGCGACGAGGACGGTCCCAATGGCCACTTCCGCCAGCTTCGGTCCGGGCAGCGCCACAAGCTTCAACACCGAGAAGGCCGCGGCCAGCGTGCCCGAGACCGCGATTAGCAGCCACAGTCGGGTTGCCGCGCCGTTGTAGTCGAATAAGTGGCGCTGCGCGAAGCGGGCCCACGGGCCTTGGTAAACGGGCGTCGGCGGTTCGGCCGGGCCTGGTGCAGGCGACGAATGCGCGTCGGCGGGAAGCGAAGACATTGCGGTGTTATCGGCCGTTTGTCACGCGGTTCAAGGCTTGGCACCGCTGCCGGGTCGACAACGACCGGTCCGCCGTGCCTAGCTTTTCGCGTTGGGCCAAGTCACGCGGCGCACTCGCACCGCGTCGCTCCTGCCGCTCCTCGCCGCCTGCGGCGGGCGTTCGCATCGTCAGCCGCTCAAGGTTCGCCGAGCAGGCTCGAGTCGCTGGTCCAGGTGACGCCGGTCTGACCGGTTTCGCTGAGGATGAAGCCCTCGCTGAGGATGAAGCCTTCGCTGAGAATGAAGGCCTCGCTGAGGATGAAGCCTTCGCTGAGGATGAAGCCTTGGCCGAGGACCGCACCTGCACCGGTGTTGAGCCAGCCCGAGAGCGTCGCTGTCGGGAGGAACGCGCCGGTGCGGCCGAGCCACGAATTGCTGCCCGCCAGCGCGGTGCCTTGAACCACCCCGGCCGTCACCAGCATCTGGTTGGCCGCCGGCGCTGACGTGATCGCCTTAGCATAGGTATTGGCCGGTACGCCGGTAGCAGCCGGCCAGTAGCTCACCATATAGCGCCGCGCGACACTGCCTGCCCACACCAGGCGGTGGTCCCAGATTGGCTGGAACGACGTGAAGAGCGCATCGCCGCTGACAACCTGGTTGCCACCGGCGTAAACGACACGGCTCCAGTTGAAGCTCTGGCCGTTGATCGTCGATGTCGTCGCCGGCAGCGACTTGCCGCTGGCCAGCAGACTCGTGCCGGCAGCGATGGTGCCGGCCTCGACAGCACTATTGATGTCAGTGCGCAGCGCCTGTGCCAGTCTGACCGCGCCGTCGACATTGAGCAGACCGGCGCCTTGCTGCAGCAGGTTGGCGCCGGCGATGGGTTGTGCCGTGTACTGCAGGATGGCCTTGATCAGCGGCGGTGTCAGCCCTGGGTTGACCTCCAGCATCAACGCCACTGTGCCGGCGACGGCCGGCGCGGCGACGGAGGTGCCGCTGAGGTTGAACAGCTGCTGCTTGGGCTTTTGCTGCCCGGACGTGCCGTAGCCGGCCGCAAGCGTCGGGTAGGTCTTGGCCAGGTAGTTCCAAGAACCACCGGCGCCCGACTTGTCCGACGCCAGCGCACCGACGATCTTGTTGCCTGGCGCGACGAGGTCGGGCTTAAGCAGGTTGTCGACATGGCGCACGCCGTTGGCGTCGATGTAGCTGCCGCGGGTCGGACCGCGCGAGCTGAAGAGGTTCACCGTGTCGTCGCTGCGCACCGCGGTGGCCTTAGTGTTGGCCGAGCCGACCGTGATCACCGAAGGGTCGTGCCCAGGCGAGCTGATGGTGCCGAAGCGTTCGACACCGGTCGCGGTCCGGCCGAAGTTGCCCGCGGCCACGACCACCGTGATGCCGGCGGCCACCGCGCTGCGCGCCGCGCGCGCCAGCGGGTCGGTCTGCCAGGTCTCTGTCGAATCCGCGGCCAGACTGAGGTTCAGGACGCGGATGTTGTATTCCCTGGCGTGGTAGATCACCCAGTCGATCCCCGCCAGGACGTCGCTCATCTGGCCGTAGCCGTTGCCGTCGAGCACCTTGACGTCGTAGAGGCTGGCACCGGGCGCGATACCCGACGAGTCGGTCGTCTGGTACGCGCCGCGGCCGGCTGCCACGCTGGCGACATGGGTGCCGTGGCCGAAGAGGTCCGAGCGGTCGACGCCGTTGGCATTGATCTTCTGCTCGTAGTCGGCCATCGTCTTGCTGCCGGGGTACAGCGATGCCGAGGCGTCGATGCCGACAGTCCAGTCCTTGACGCCAAGCGCGGCGGCGTCGCCGACCTTCTGAAAATCCACCGCCTTCTTCACGCGGCTGGTCTTGCCGTCGGCAGCGGTCAGGTTCAGGTGGCTCCAGCCCAGCCCCGAATCGAGCACCGCGATGCCCACGCCGCTGCCGTCCACTCCCGAGTAGCTGCCGCCGCTGTAGCTGCGCAGGTTCATCGCGCCCATGACGTATTCGAGCGTGCTGGCCGTGCGAGCGGTCAGCCGATTCGGCGAGATGCTTTGCACGTCACCGCGCGCGGCGATCGCCGCCACCTGGTTGGCCGGAAGCATGACCGATAGCGCCGCCACCGAAACGTAGCTCAGATAGACCGAGCCGCCCTTTGCCAGCACATCGGCGCGCAGCGCGACGAGGTCCGGGTCGGCGCTGTTAGCGACGACCAGGGCCTTGACGTAGCGCATGCCGTGGATGTCCTTGGCCCAGCTGATCTTGGGCGTCGTCGGCGCCGACACCACCTGCTGCAGGTCGGCGGCGATCTTGCTTGACGGCGCGGTGCTTACTTGCGCAAGCGCGGGGCAGCACAGTCCGCTTGCCAAGACCAGCATCGCCAGCGCCCGCCCCAGCGCAAGGCGCAGCCAGCGTCCCGGTGCGAGGAATTCAAGGCTAAGGATCGGTTTCACGAGGGGCGCTCCCTTGGGTTGGCCTGTGAGAAACCGTCAACTCGACTCGGGAGGACGCCGATCAGGGGATTAACAGTTCCTCACATCCCTTGTGAGCGATTATCTCGGCGCGCCGGTTCACGCCGGCCAAGCGGATGAGGGGCTGTTCCGGTGCTATTCCTTGTCTGCAAAACGGATCCGCTCATGCTGGAAGACATCCCTCCAGATTCGTCTTCGGCAGGCGCTGAGAGAACTTGAGGACCGCATGCAAGATGGGCTGGCGCCAATCGGTGGCCGCCCGGTGCCGAGGCCGGTCGCTCGGTATGGCGATCCATTCACAACGCCATT
>DATEZE010000042.1:0-23591 GCA_035255845.1 Burkholderiaceae bacterium
TTTAGCGTGACGCCTTTCGGCCCGCCGATGGGGGCGCTCGGCTTCTGGCTGGCGGCGCTTGCGGGCCTCGCAGTGGCCGCGATCGCTCTCGTTTGGCTCACGCGGCAGATCGCTGACGCCGCCGTGCGCATTGCCTGAACCGGCTACACGCTGCGTCAGTGTGCCGCGGCAGCTAGTCGGACCAGCTGCGCTCCTGGATTTTCTCGGCTGCAGCTTCGCGGTGGGCCACTTCTTCGGCCCGCACTCGCGAAAGTGCCGATGCCATTAAGCCCGAAGGCACCGCAATGACGCCGAGACCCAGCACGAGCACGACGAAAGTAAACAGCCTGCCGCCGGGCGTGATCGGGTAGATGTCGCCGTAGCCCACCGTCGTCAGCGTCGAGACCGCCCACCAGAGACTGTCAAACACCGACGTGAACTTGTCCGGCTGCGCCTCATGCTCGAAGTGAAAGATGCCGATGGCCGCCAGGTACAGGACGATCAACGCAGTGATGCCGAACAAGACGAGATCGTCGCGCACGATCTCGAAGGCCCGCTTGAAGCGGTGGGTCGCCTGTGTGTAACGCACCAGCTTGAAGAGCCGCAACAGGCGCATCAGACGGAAGGCCCGCACCGCCTGCAAGTTGAATGCGGTCATCATGTAGAACGGCGCGATCGCCAGCAGGTCGATGATCCCGTAGAACGAAATGACGTAACTCAGTCGCGGTCGTGCGAGATAGAGCCTGATGCCGTACTCGACTGTATAAGCCGCGGCGCAGAACACTTCGAACGACCACAACGCTTGGCGCCAGAACGGCGAAAGATCGGGCAAGGTCTCGAAGGCCAGCGCGATCAGGTTGGCAATGACGAGCAGCTCGATCGGCAGCTCCCACCGCCCCAGCGAGACGTGGTGTCCGGCCTTGTTTGGTTCCAACCGTCCCTCCCGTAGAACGGCCGCAATTGTCACGCGAAAACGGCTAGTCAGCCGGAGCGAGCGCGCAAAAAAACGGCCGGGAAGGCCCGGCCGTTGTTGTGGCTGAAGCGCTCAGCGCAGTGCTTCGAGCGCCGCGATGCGCTGCTCGACTGGCGGATGGGTGGAGAACAACGCCATCATGCCGCCCGGTCCGGAGATGCCCATTGCTTGGACCTGTTGGGGCAGCTGGCCGGGCTGCAGTCCGCCCAGCCGGGCGAGCGCATTGATCATCGGCTGTTTCGCGGCCATCAGCGTGACGGCGCCGGCGTCAGCACGGAACTCGCGCCGGCGCGAGAACCACGCGACGACGATCGCGGCGAGAAAGCCCAGTGCAATATCGAGAACGATCGTCGTCAGGTAGTAGCCGATACCCGGCGCGTCGCTTTCGTTGCGCAGCAGGATGCGATCGACCACATAGCCGATGACCCTCGACAGGAACACTACGAAGGTGTTCATCACGCCCTGCAGCAGCGTCATCGTCACCATGTCGCCATTGGAGATGTGCGACATCTCGTGGGCAAGCACGGCCTCGACCTCCTCCTTACTCATCGACTGCAGCAGACCGGTCGAAACGGCGACGAGCGCGGAGTTCTTGAACGCGCCGGTGGCGAAGGCGTTCGGCTCGCCTTCGTAGATGGCGACCTCGGGCATCCCGACGCCGGCCTTTTCCGCATGCCGGCGAACGCTGTCGACCAGCCATGATTCCATCGCGTTGGAAGGCTGCTTGATGACCTGCGCGCCGGTGCTCCATTTGGCCATCGTCTTCGACAGGAGCAGCGAAATGAAGGCGCCGGTGAATCCGACGACCAGCGAGAACACCGCCAGGGCACCGACGTCGAGCGTGCGCCCGCCGAGGTTGAAGTTGATGCCGAAGACGGCCGACAGGACCGTGAGGAACAACACCAGCACAATCATGATCGCAAGGTTCGTCAGGACGAACAGCGCGATGCGTTTCATAGGATCTCCAAGGAGTTGGATGTTCAATGCCGCCCGCAGTCTAGCCAATCGGCGGGCGAGCTCACATTCAGGTTTGTCCCACGGCTACATCGGCGTCGGCCTCGGATTTACCCTTCAGAATCAGCGCGTTGGATTCGCGCCGCGCATGAACGTTCCTGATGTGGAGGCAGATGCGGCCAACTCAAGCCCGGCCGCGAATCGGACGCAGCCGCTCGCTAGAATGATGTGTTCAGAACCGATCCCGAGTTCGCCTCGTGGCACCGTTTTCCACCGCGAGCGACCGCATCATGTTCCGGCCGACAGGATGAAGCCGAAGGAACACCGGCCCAACGAGCACTGAGACCACCATGACCACCATCCGCCAGTCCGATCTCGTCGAAAGCATCGCGGGCGCGCTGCAATTCATCAGCTTCTACCACCCCGCCGATTACATCAGCCACCTGGGCCGCGCCTACGAGGCGGAGCAAAGCCCTGCCGCGAAGGACGCTATCGCGCAAATCCTGACCAACTCGCGCATGTGCGCCGAGGGCCATAGGCCGATCTGCCAGGACACCGGAATCGTGAATGTGTTCCTGAAGGTTGGCATGGACGTGCGCTGGGAGGGTTTCACCGGTTCGGTGGACGACGCCGTCAACGAGGGCGTACGCCGCGGCTACCTGAACCCGGACAACGTGCTGCGCGCGTCGATCGTCGATCCGCCCGAATTCGGCCGGAAGAACACAAAGGACAACACGCCGGCCGTGATCAACGTCCAGCTTGTCCCCGGCAACACCGTCGACGTGACGGTCGCGGCCAAGGGAGGAGGTTCGGAAAACAAGAGCAAGTTCGTGATGCTCAACCCGAGCGACTCGATCGTCGACTGGGTGTTGAAGACGGTGCCGACGATGGGCGCTGGCTGGTGCCCGCCGGGGATGCTCGGCATCGGCATCGGCGGCACGGCCGAAAAGGCAATGACGATGGCGAAAGAAGCGCTGATGGACGACATCGACATGTCGGACCTGCTCAAGCGCGGTCCCAAGTCGGACGTCGAGAAGATGCGCGTG
The DNA here is from genome assembly GCA_035255845.1 of Burkholderiaceae bacterium. Taxonomy (GTDB): domain Bacteria; phylum Pseudomonadota; class Gammaproteobacteria; order Burkholderiales; family Burkholderiaceae_F; genus JALORV01. Next base: position 2,953 of record DATEZE010000042.1, read on the forward strand.
GAACTTTACGATAAGGTAAATGCACTGGGCATCGGCGCGCAGGGGCTCGGCGGGCTTTCCACCGTGCTCGACGTCAAGATCAAGATGTATCCGACTCACGCCGCCGGCAAACCAGTCGCGATGATCCCGAACTGCGCCGCGACGCGCCATGCGCACTTCGTTCTCGACGGCTCCGGCCCCACCTATCTCGAGCCGCCGTCGCTCGACAGCTGGCCTAAGGTCAACTGGCAGCCCGATGCGCAGAAGAGCACGCGGGTTAACCTCGACACGCTGACGAAGGAAGTAGTCGCATCGTGGAAGCCGGGGCAGACGCTGCTGCTGAACGGCAAGATGCTGACCGGTCGCGACGCCGCGCACAAACGCATCCAGGACATGCTGGCGAAGGGCGAACGTCTGCCGGTCGACTTCACCAACCGTGTCATCTACTACGTGGGGCCGGTCGATCCCGTGCGCGACGAAGTCACGGGTCCCGCCGGCCCGACAACATCCACCCGCATGGACAAGTTCACCGAGATGATGCTGGCGCAAACCGGCCTGATCGCGATGATCGGCAAGGCGGAGCGCGGGCCGGAGGCGATCGAAGCGATCCGCAAACATCGAAGCGCCTACCTGATGGCGGTCGGCGGTGCCGCGTATTTGGTCGCCAAGGCGATCAAGCAGGCGAAGATCGTCGGTTTCGCCGACCTTGGTATGGAGGCCATCTACGAGTTCGATGTGCGAGACATGCCGGTGACGGTTGCAGTCAGCGCCGACGGTACTTCGGTCCACCAGACCGGTCCGAAGGAGTGGCAGGCCCGGATCGGCAAGATCCCGGTCGCGGTGGCCTGACTGAGCCGTGGCTCAGCCGGAGGCGTGGCGGTCGTGGTGTGACGAGGCGGTCCGCCGCATCGACGCTGACTTCGCACGCTCGGCAGATACGCACCTGCTGCGCGTCGACATTCCGGGCGTCCCTGACTGCCCGCTGTATCTGAAGGACGAGTCAGTCCACCCGACCGGCAGCCTCAAGCATCGGCTAGCGCGCTCGCTCTTTCTGTACGGCCTGTGCAACGGCCTGATCGGTCCACGTACGACGGTGGTCGAGGCGTCGTCGGGATCGACCGCAGTGTCCGAGGCGTACTTCGCGCACCTGATCGGCGTTCCTTTCGTCGCCGTCATGCCCCGATCGACTTCGCGCGAGAAGATCGCGCTGATCGAATTTCATGGCGGCCGCTGCCACCTGGTGGACTCACCGTCGGCGGTGTATGCCGAGGCCGCGGCACTGGCCGAACGCGCCGGCGGCCACTACATGGATCAGTTCACGTATGCCGAGCGGGCGACCGACTGGCGCGGCAACAACAACATCGCCGAATCCATTTTCGAGCAGATGCGGAGCGAGCCGTATCCGGTACCGACCTGGATCGTCGTCGGCGCCGGCACCGGTGGCACCAGTTCGACACTCGGGCGCTATGTGCGCTACCGCCGCTACCCGACGCGGATCGCGCTCGCGGATCCCGAAAATTCGGTGTTCCACGACTACTGCCGAGATGGCGACGCATCGATCACGTTACGCGCGGCCTCGCGCATCGAAGGCGTCGGCCGCCCACGCGTCGAGCCGAGTTTCAACCGGCACGTGATCGACCGCTCGATCCGCGTGCCCGACGCGGCTTCGTTTGCGGCGGCGCGCTTCCTCGAGGGTGTGCTCGGTCGCAAGGTCGGCCCGTCGACTGGCACCGCGCTGATCGCTTGCGCGCAGTTGCTGGCCGAAATGAAGCGCGCGCGTCAAGGTGGCGCCGTCGTGACGCTGCTTTGCGACGGCGGCGAACGCTACCTCGGTACTTGCTATGACGACGGCTGGCTGCGGCAGCAAGGCTTCGACGTCGGCCCGGTTGATGCGGCGCTGTCGCGCTTCTGGAAAAGCGGCAGCTGGCGCACCACGCCGGCAGGCCGCGGCAGCGGTCAGCCGAAGAGACCGGTGCTGAGGTAGCGATCGCCGCGGTCGCAGACGACGAAGACAATGGTCGCGTCCCGCAGTTCTGCCGCAACGCGCAGCGCGATCAAGCAGGCGCCCCCAGCCGACGGTCCGCCGCTGATGCCCTCTTCCGCACTCAGCCGCCGCGCCATGGCCTCGGCATCCGCCTGCGTTACGTACTCCAGACGGTCGAGCTGTGCCGGCTCGTAAATTTTCGGCAGATAGGCCTCTTGCCACTTGCGAATCCCGGGGATGTGCGAACCCTCGGCCGGCTGCGCGCCGATGATCTGGATCGCCGGATTACTCTCTTTCAAAAAGCGGCCGACTCCCATGATCGTCCCGGTCGTGCCCATTGCACTGACGAAGTGCGTGATGCGTCCGCCCGTGTCACGCCATATCTCAGGGCCGGTGGTTTCGTAGTGCGCGCGAGGATTGTCTGGGTTGGCGAACTGATCGAGCACGCGTCCTTGACCCTCGGCCTGCATCTGCATTGCAAGGTCGCGGGCGTATTCCATACCGCCCTTGCTCGCCGGGGTCAGGATCAGTTCGGCACCGAAGGCTGCCATGCTCGCGCGCCGTTCGGCACTTAGGTTGTCGGGCATCAGCAGCGTCATCCTGTAACCCTTCATCGCTGCGATCATCGAAAGCGCGATGCCGGTATTGCCGCTGGTGGCTTCGATCAGACGGTCGCCGGGACGGATTTCACCGCGCTCCTCGGCGCGGCGAATCATCGAGTACGCCGGGCGATCCTTGACCGAGCCGCCGGGGTTGTGGCCCTCGAGCTTGCCAAGGATCACATTGCCGCGGCTCAGATTTTCGGCGCCGGGCAGGCGCTGCAGCCGTACCAACGGCGTGTTGCCGATCGCCTGGTCGATCGTCGGCAGAGGCGTCCGAGGCTCCTCGTCACGCACCATCGAGCTCCTCGACTCGCCTCGGTGGGTAGCTGTCCCAGCTGCTACAACCGGGGCAGTTCCAGTGATATTCGCGGGCGCGAAATCCGCACTTGTTGCAGCGATAGCGCGCGAGCTTGCGGGCATGACTCTGGAGCAGCTTGCTCATCGATGCGAGTTCCTCGTCGCCCGGGTTGAGGGCGAGTCGCGCTTCCGCAAGCCGCTCGAAGCCGAGCAGCGACGGGTGCCGCTTCAGCTCGTCGGCCACGAGCGCCTCCGCCGCTGCGGCACCGTCCCAGTCGGCTGTGCGCATGTAGGCCGCATCCAGCAGGTCTATCGAGGGCGCGTCGAGCAGTGAGCGTCGTAGCCAGTTCAGCGCCTCGGTGCGGCGGCCGAGTTGATTCAATGTGGTCGCCACCTTGGTTGCGATCAGCGGCAGATGCTCGCGCGAGGCGTCTTCGACCCGCTGCCAGAGCCGCAGCGCCTCCTCTGGCGCGCCACGACGCGCCGCCAGATCGCCGGCGATGATCAGTGCCCGCACCGATTTCCGATCAGTCGCGAGCGCTTCATCGACGGCCGCCTGTGCCTCGTCGAAACGTCCCGCGGCGACCGCAGCTTCGGCAACCTCGCAATGGAAGTGCGCAACGTCGGTCTGGTGATTCTCGCCGGCCTCGCGTTCGAGGCGCCGGGCACAGTCGATTGCCTTGGTCCACTCGCGCTCCATCTGGAAGATTCGCAGCAGTGCGCGCAACGCATCGAAGCGGTGATTGCGGTCGTCCAGCAGGCGCGTGAACGCGTCCTCCGCTCGGTCGAGGAGTCCGCCTTTCAGATAGTCCTGGCCGAGTTCGGCAAGCGCGCGCGAACGTTCGCGCGCCGGCAAATCGGCGCGATTGAGCAGGTGCGTGTGGATGCGCACCGCGCGATCGAACTCGCCGCGGCGGCGGAACAGGTTGCCGAGTGCGTGGTGCAACTCGATCGTCTCCGGATCGAGCCTGACGACTTCGATGAAGGCGTCGATCGCCTTGTCGTGCTGGTCGTTCAGTAGCAAATTGAGGCCGCGGAAATATGAGTGCGGCAGCGCCGCGTTGTCCGCGGCGCGCATGCGCGACTCGAAGCCGCGACCGAACCAGCCCGCCGCGAAGACCAGCGGCAGCACGACCAGATACCAGAGCTCGAACTCCATCAGCGCCGGACGACCTCGCCCGCGACCTCGACGACCGCACCCGACTCGCGCGCTGCGGAGGTCATTCGATCAACGGTCGAATCGGGCCCGATCGGCATTGGCGTCTGCCGCCGTAGACTCGTCATCTCACGCCGCATGCGGTAGATCGGCAAGGCCAGCGCAAGCGCGCCGAGCAGCGCACCGACCCCGATACATACCAGCATCACGAGGATCAGCGGCACGTGCTCCCAGCTCATCGTCGATGTGACTCGCACGGGCACCGGCGTCGTGTTCTTCAGCGCAAACCAGAGCACCAGCAGGAAAAACCCCAACTTCAACACCCAGGCCACGAGTCGCATCGCTATCTCCGGAATCAGCCAGAGGATTGTAGGCAAGGCCCGGCGATTGCAGCGCAACTGCCGTTGAGTTGCACAGACGATTACAAAAAAAAGGCCGCGACAGGCGCGGCCTTGTGTACCAGCAGATCATCAGTCGTCGTCTTCGCCGTTGCTGTCCGGACCGGCTTCACCATCGACGCGCTCGCGTAGTTCCTTGCCGGCCTTGAAGTGCGGCACGTACTTGGCCGGAACCTGGACGCGGTCGCCCGATTTCGGGTTGCGTCCGACACGAGGTGGACGGTAGTTCAGCGCAAAGCTGCCGAAGCCGCGGATCTCGATGCGCTGGCCACCGGCGAGCGCATCGGTCATCGCGTCCAGCATCGTGTTGACGGCTTCATCGGCATCACGCGCGACCAAGCGGGGATTGCGCTCCGCCAGCCGCGCAATCAGCTCCGATTTGGTCATCGTCTTCAACGACGGACTCCGGTTGCCTTACTTGGACTGCGTGTCGAGCTTGGCCTTAAGCAGCGCGCCGAGGTTCGTGGTCCCTGTCTGCGCTTCGGTCTGCATCCGCTCCATCGCCGCCGAGGTCTCGACGCTGTCCTTCGCCTTGATTGACAGGTTGATGTTGCGGTTCTTGCGATCGACATTGATGATCATCGCATTGACGGTATCACCTTCCTTCAGGTGATTGCGCGCATCCTCCACGCGATCCGCGGCGATCTCGGAGGCTCGCAGGTACCCCTCGATGTCGCCGCCGAGGTCGACCACGGCACCCTTGGCATCGACCGACTTGACAGCGCCTGTGACAACCGAGCCCTTTTCGTGGCCCGCGGCAAAGTTGGTGAACGGATCGCCCGACAGCTGCTTGACACCCAGCGAGATCCGCTCGCGCTCGGTGTCAATCGCAAGCACCATCGCCTCGATCTCGTCGCCCTTCTTGTACTTGCGCACCGCCTCTTCGCCGGTCTCGCTCCACGACAGATCCGACAGATGCACGAGGCCGTCGATGCCGCCGTTGAGCCCGATGAAGACGCCGAAGTCGGTGATCGACTTGATCTGGCCCTTGACCTTGTCGCCCTTCTTGTGTGAATGAGCGAAGTCGTCCCAGGGATTGGGCTTGCACTGTTTCATCCCGAGGGAAATGCGGCGGCGCTCCTCATCGATCTCGAGCACCATGACCTCGACTTCGTCACCCAGCTGCACGACCTTCTTCGGGTCGACGTTCTTGTTGGTCCAGTCCATTTCCGAGACGTGCACCAGGCCCTCGATGCCGGCCTCGATCTCGACGAACGCGCCGTAGTCGGTGATGTTGGTGACCTTGCCGAACAGCCGCGTGCCCTGGGGGTAGCGGCGCGCCAGTCCGACCCACGGATCTTCGCCGAGTTGCTTCACGCCGAGCGAAACGCGGTTCTTCTCCTGGTCGAACTTCAGGACCTTGGCAGTGATTTCCTGACCAACCTGCACCACCTCGCTCGGATGACGCACGCGGCGCCAGGCCAGGTCGGTGATATGCAGCAGGCCGTCGATGCCGCCCAGGTCGACGAACGCGCCGTAGTCGGTGATGTTCTTCACCGTGCCCTTGACGATCGCACCTTCCTTCAGGTTCTCGAGCAACTTGGCGCGTTCCTCGCCCATACTGGCCTCGACCACCGCACGGCGGGAGACCACGACGTTATTGCGCTTGCGGTCCAGCTTGATGACCTTGAACTCGAGGGTCTTGCCCTCAAACGGCGTCGTGTCCTTAACCGGACGTGTGTCGACGAGCGAGCCCGGCAGGAACGCGCGAATGCCATTGGTCATGACCGTGAGACCGCCCTTGACCTTGCCGGTGATCGTGCCGGAGACGAGTTCGCCGCTGTCGAGCGCCTTTTCCAGATTCATCCAGGCCGCAAGGCGCTTGGCCTTGTCGCGCGACAGGATCGTGTCGCCGTAGCCGTTTTCCAGCGACTCGATCGCCACAGAGACGAAATCGCCGGGCTTGACATCGAGCTCGCCGGAATCGTTCTTGAATTCCTCGAGCGCGATGTAGGCCTCGGACTTGAGGCCGGCATTGACGACGACGAAGTTGTAGTCAACGCGGATCACCTCGGCGGTGATCACCTCGCCCTGCTTCATCTCCTGCCGATTCAGGCTTTCCTCGAAGAGGGCGGCGAAACTTTCGGCTTTGCTGGTGCTGCTCGAACTGCTGCTATGAGTTGCGACGGATGACATGTAAGGAACCCAATGAAAACCAACACTGCAATTCACGCTTCGGCATTGCGCCTCGGCGGAGTTGTCGACTCGCAGCGGGGAAAACCTGAACCGGGCTGGCGCCCGCGATAAAGACGTCCCTACTGCACCCTTTGTTGCCTACGCTTGTAGCTACTGACTGACCACTGATCGCTTACTGAACTGCTGCGAATGACGCGCTGCCGCCGACACCTGCCGTTCGTGCGTATCACTGGCCGCCGTGCTGCGCGTCATACCAGTGGAGCACCTTCGCGACAACCTCATCGACCGGAAGGTCGGACGAGTCGAGCCGGTAGGCATCTTCCGCGGGCCTGAGCGGCGCTGTCGACCGTTCGGTATCGCGCCGGTCGCGCGCCTCAAGCTCCTGCGAAAGGTCGGCAATATTAGTCGAAATTCCTTTTTCCATCAACTGCTTATGGCGGCGCTCTGCCCGCGCCTGCACGCTCGCCGTCAGAAACACTTTGAGGTCAGCGTCCGGAAACACAACTGTGCCCATGTCGCGGCCATCCGCGACCAGCCCGGGCGCACGGCGGAAACGCCGCTGCAGTTCCAGCAGAGAATTGCGCACGGCCGGATGGATCGCCACCAGCGAGGCTGCACGGCTGATGTCCTCGGTGCGGATCGCATCGGTCACCTCGATGCCGTCGAGCCGGACACGGCCGTCGACGAACTCGGGCCGCATTCTCTGCGCGAGGTGCGCGAGTCCCGCTTCCGCCGTCGGCGCAACACCGGCGCGTCCCGCCTGCCAGGCGAGCAACCGATAGAGTGCCCCGCTGTCAAGATAGTGAAACCCCAGCCGGTCAGCCACACGCTGAGCGATCGTCCCCTTGCCCGACGCCGTCGGTCCGTCGATCGCGATGACGGCGGGCTTCATGGCGCTGCTATCGCGGCGATCGCACGCCGGTAGCGCCCCCTATCAACGCTGACTTCGAGTTCTTTCATGAGCGCACCGGGTCGCATGCCACATTGCGCTCGCTGCCCGTCGACACGAGCCTCGCGAGCTCGTCGAAGTAGGTGGGATACGTCTTCGACACACACTTCGGATCGCGGACGTGGACCGGCACGCCACCGGCAGCAGCGAGCGACAGGCACATCGCCATGCGATGGTCGTCGTATGTTTCGACCGTCGCTTCGCGCAGCCGCGCGGCCGGATGGATGCGCAGCCAGTCGGCACCTTCGTCGACCTGGCCGCCGAGGCGTCGCAATTCGTTGGCCATCGCGGCAATACGATCCGTCTCCTTGACCCGCCACGACCCGATGTTTCGAAGCGTGGTCGGCTGGTCGGCGAACAGCGCGACGACCGCGAGCGTCATCGCCGCATCGGGAATGTGATTGAAGTCGGCGTCGATGCCGTGCAGCCGCCCGCTGGCCGGCGCGGCCGCCTCGATGAACCCGTCTCCCAGCGTGATGCGAGCCCCGATCGATGCGAGGGCATCGGCGAGGCGCACATCGCCCTGCGCACTGTCACGACCGACGCCAAGAACACGCACCGGGCCGCCCGCCAGGGCTCCAAGCGCCAGGAAATAGGAGGCGGCGGAGGCATCGCCCTCGACCTGCAGCCGTCCAGGCGCCGCATATTCGCCACGCGGCACGATGAATTCATCACCGTGCCGCGCCACCTCGACGCCGAAGCGCCGCATCAGCGCAAGCGTCATGTCAATGTAGGGTCGGGAGATCAGCGGGCCGTCGACGGTGATCGTCAGGCCCTGCGGCGGTGCGCACAGCGGCGCCGCTATCAACAGGCCCGTCAGATATTGACTTGAGACATCGCCGCGCACGGTTGCCTTGCCCGATGTCAACGCGGTGATCGGCTGAATCTGCAGCGGCGGAAACCCCTGCCGGTCGAGATACTCGATGCGCGCGCCCAAGGCGTTCAGCGCGTCGACGAGGTCGCCGATCGGGCGTTCGCGCATCCGCGGCACACCGTCCAGGCGATAGCGGCCACCGGAGAAGGCGAGTGCCGCGGTCAGTGAGCGGAAGGCGGTGCCTGCATTGCCGAGAAAGAGTTCGGCCTCGCGCACCGGGAACGCGCCGCCGCACCCCGAGACGCTCACACGACTGTCCTCGCCCACGATGATCACGCCAAGTGTGGCCAGCGCGGTGCGCATCACCCGCGTGTCGTCGGCGTCGAGCAACCCTTCGAGCAGCGTGTCCCCGCCGGCCAGGGCGGCCAGCAATAGCACGCGATTGGAGATGCTCTTCGATCCGGGAAGGCGCACCACGCCGCTGGCGTGGTGGATCGGATCAACGGTCAGGACAGGAGGCCACGCGCTCACGTGGCGATGATGCCACGCCCCATTGTGGGTCAGCGACCCCAGCAGAGGTTGAAGTCGGCAGGCCCGGTGCGGGCGCGCAGACCGGTCTGGTCCAGCGTGAGCACACCGCACGCATCGTTCCCCATCGGACCCGGGTTGACCGGTGTGGCGGACAGTGTGTACGAGGCGGGGTTCGGCGTCACGACCGTGATGTTGTAGATCGGCGCGCCTGGAGGAGGCGGCGACTGCTGCAGATACTGAGGCAGCGCCGGTGGGTTCGGGGCGTTTTGCGGATTCTGGTAACTGTTGCGCTCGGTGCGCCAGCGTTCCATCCATTGCGCCGTTTGAGTCAGCGCGGCCCTCGCCTCGCTGCGATGGCCACGTGATAAGTACTGGAGGTAACTCGGAATCGCGATGGCTGCCAGGATCGCGATGATCATCATCGTGACGACGAGCTCGATCAGCGTAAAGCCTGCCGCCCGTCGCGGGCGGCAGGTGATTCTGGTGCGCATGCCTCCAGACATCGAAGCGTCACCGCACCGGACGCCACGCGCGGATCGGGAACACGCCCTGGCACTGCTGTGGCACGTAGCCCGTCTGCACATTGATCTGGCTCAGAAGCTTGCCGCATGTCAGGTCAGGGGCGTTGACCGAATACGTGCCGTCGCCGCGGCGCGTGAAGCGCGGGTTCTGCAATGCCTGCTGCGTCTCGGCCGAACTCAGCGAGTTCGTGAGCTGCATCGGTGGCGGCGGGGTTTCGACGTCCATGATCGCGCCGATCACGCCGTTGATCTTTACCCCGGTGATGGGTCCGATCGCGCCATCCATCGGGATCGCGTACAGGAACGACGTCCCGCCACCGGCGCACGGATCGTTGGTGGAGGTCGGCTGGAACGAGGCCACTGTCAGCACCCCACGCTCGACGGACGGGTCGGCGACGACCCGTTCGCCTGCGGCGTTCTGGTTGTTGGCCACGAGGTCGACCGACCAGCCGCGCTTGGACCGCCAGTTGAAGCCGCCCGTGCCGGTCAGCGTGCGCACCGTCTGGGGGCCCTGGACCGTCTCGCTCCAGCCGAACTTCTGCAGGTCGCTCATCAGGATCGGCGCCTTGTCACCCGGTCGCACCCACAGCCCGTACATCGACTGCATGTCGGTGTTCGTCTGGTCCGGGTACTCGAAGAACTTGCCGGTGCCGATGATGACGTAGCTGCCGCCATACGGGTGCGTGCTGGCGCGCGGTGCTGCCGTGATCGGCTGTGGATTGTTCTGCGCATCCACCGCGGTGAACAGCGGGATCGGCGTGTTGCCCGAGTTGTCGTTCGGATCCTCGGTATCGATCCGCCAGTTGGCTGCGGTGCCGCTGCTGAGGTCGAACTTCCACAGGTTGCCTTGGTAGTCGCCTGCGAACGCGCCCACGATGTTGCGGTGGGCATCGAAGATCGGCGTGACGTTCGCCAGCCCGTTGAACGCATTGTTGTTGCAGCGACCGCCCTGGCCGTTTAACGGCGCCCCGTTGTTCTTCAGGCAGGTGTCGATCTTCCGCAACGTCTGGCCGGTCTGGATGTCGATGACGAGGAGCACCGCATGATTGTTGGTGCTCTGGTAGCCATTGGGCACCAGAGCGACCCACTTGCCACCATTGACGCCCGACTTGACGCTGCCGATGTAGCCGTTGCCCATCACCTTGCCGAGATCGGGTTCTTCAGCCGGCGTGATGTCCCACAGCACCTTGGTCGAGTCGAATGCCTCAGGCGCGGTGACGTCGAGCGCAAAGAGTCCGGCCGGACCGGCGCCGCTCGAGCCCATGACGACTGTCTTCCACGCGCCGTTCAGGTACACGTCGCCCTCGACCACCGGGCCGTCGACGAAGTAGCGGTGCGTGTACTCGGGGTTCGTCAGCTCGCTCAGGTACGGGTAGGTGCTGCGCGGCACATAGGCGAAGAGCTCGCGTCCCCCGCCCTGGTTCACGTTCGGATTCGCGTCGAAGGCGTGGAACATGCCGGCATTGGCTCCGACGAAGACCGCAGCGCGCCGGTTGTTGGCATTGTTCGCGACGTAGGCCGCGTAGCTCGCCCCGCCGCCAGCCGCCGGATTCACTTGGTAGCTGAAGTTCGGCGCCTTGGAATGGCGCGGCGTCGACGAGACAATCGTGCCAAGCACCGTCGAACGAACGCGCCAGCCCTTGGTCTGGCCGTTGTTGTCGAGGTTATTGTCCTCGAGGCCGATCTGCCTGCCGCGGACGTAGTCCATCACGTCCGACGAGATCAGGTTCGCCTGCTGGGTCGCTGTGAGGGCGTTGTAGCTATTAAATGGAATCGCCGTGTTCATCGCAGTCGATGTCGCGATATTGCGCGCGTTCCACTGCGGGAACGTGGCGACCCACAGTGGCGCCGGCTCGGGCTGCGCGTTTTTGGCCGCGTTGGCGGCGGCGATCGCATCGAACGCCTGCAGGTTCCCGGTCCACACCTGTGTCGTGAACGACGCGCGGAACAGCGTAGAACCTACGGTGAGCTGTGCGCTGGTCGACCCCAGACCGGTGCCCGAGAACGCCTGCTGTGCAATCGCACGGAACACACCGCGGATCCGGCCGCGCATCTGGTCCGGATCGTTCGCCGAGTAAAAGTCGCCGCGAGTCGCGAGCGCCGCCCGCATCGAGTCGTTCACACGCTCGCCGCCTGTCGTCAGCGCCGGACTGATGTCGACGACCGGCCAGGCGACCGCCTGACCGGCGGCGATCTGCGCGCGCACCGCTGGCGTGTCCATCGACGCGTTCAGGCCGTAACCGACGATGAAAGTCGTCATGCTCTGCCAGAACGAATCGTCGGGCCGGTTCGGCCGCTTCTGCACGGCGTTCGGCACCGTCGGTCGCAGGTCGCGGTTCCACCAGTACATCGTCGCATCGGTCAGCGTCTGCGTCACGCCGCTGTTGTTGCTCGAGTACTGCACCTCGACCGACGGGTCGTAGTTGTAGGTGACGTTCTGGTACAGGCCCGATCCGGTGATCTGCGGGCCGGTCGTCGCCAGTGAGGCAGTGACCGTGCCATTGCCGGCGCCGACGGGATCGGCCGGCATATTCGTGATCAGCGGCTGCGCCGGCGGTATCGGCGGGGTCTCGGGAATCGCCGTCCACTCGCCGTCAGTTGCCAGGATCGCGAAACTGCGGCGGCAGGCGGCATGCAGGTCGCCACTGCGGCCGCCGCCGATGCCCGGGTTGTCCGACCACGGACCGAAGTCGCTGGCGCCCTGATAATAGGTGCCCATCGAGTTGACCGCCTCGCGGTTCGGGGTCGAGCCGATCCAGTTCAGCGAGAAGACCCAGTCGAAGAACTGCTGTCGCGACGCGTTGTTCGGCACATTGGTGAAGTCGCGCACGCCACGCACGATAGCGCCCGGATGCGGCGGCGGACTCGGATCGTTGTCCAGGCTAGGGAATGAGGCACCGTTCAGCCGCGCCCCGTACGGGTTCCACGGATCCGGGCCATTGTCAAAGTAGTTGATGCGGCCGTAGCCGAGGCGCAATGCCGAGAGGTCGCCCTTCAGGTCGGCTGCCGCCTGCGACGTCACTGCGATCGCCGCAAACAGGCGGTGGCGGTAGTAGGTGAACCAGTTGGCGTAGTTCTGCATCTCCTCGACCAGCGTGCAGACATTGCCTTGGGCGCAGTCGTTGCGCCCGCGCACGGCGCCGGTGCGCGGATCGACCGGCACCGGGAACGTCCCACCGGCAGCCCGATCGACCTCGACCATCCGGTAGTTGCCGATCGTCGCCAGGTCATCGTCGGAGGCCGGGACCGGGCCCTCGTAGCGGTAATACCGCGCCGGAGTCAGGGGGTCCGCCGTGATGTTCTGCGGCGGGCAGACAAAGGTAGGATCGAACACGGCGCAGGTCGTCTGTGTCGTCACCGTCTGGTACTGCACGCACTGGTCCTCATAGACGGGAACAGTGCTGTACGAATCGCACACCTGCGTCGTGCCGGTCTGCTGGTTCTGGTACTGCGTGCACACGTCGATGAACACCGGCAGCTGCTCATACGAGTCGCAGACTTGGGTGAAGACCGGGACCTGATCGTATGCGGTACACACCTGCTGAGTGCCCACCAGGACCTGTACCGTCGTGCACTGCTGGACCACGCGGGAACCGGTCTCCGACGTGGGGTCGACCACGGTGACCATCTGACACGTCGTCTGCGGCTGGTATATATCCTGGGTCACCCAGGTGTTGCACGCGCCGTTGGTAAATCCGGTCTGCTGCTGGTGCGAGGTCAGGCACTGGCCGTTCTGAAAGCCGTTCTGCTGCTGCACGGTCTGTACGCAGACATTGCCGAACACCGGGACGGTCGAGTAGGAATCGCACTGCTGTGTCGTGCCGGTCTGAACCTGCTGGGTCTGCACGCACTGCTGCTGGTCCACGTAGTTCCACTGCAGGCACGGCGGGGTCACATTGCAGACCTCCGGCGGGTTGGTGAAGATATCGGCCGCCTGCGGGCCGTCGCCCGGCAGCGGCGGATAGATCGCGTGGCCCGCCGGGCCGACGATTGGCTGCTCCCAGCGAAGATTCGTCGCATTCCAGGCCCACTTGTCGTTGGCGACAGCACCGGTGGCGAACGTGCCGTTGCCGCCGACGCTGCCGCGTGCGGTCGTGGGCCACAGGCGCGGTGAAGTTTGATTGCCGTTGGCGAATCCGCGGAATCGCATGTCGCGCTCGGTCGTCCGCGTCATGACTGCGACCGCCCCGGTGCCGCCGATATCGGCGTCCGGAAAGTTTTCGGAACGGTTCGGGCGCGTGCCCTGCGCGGCCTTCGGCTTGTCGTTGTCGTTCCACGGCGTGTAGGTGATCGCCGGGTCGTACGCGAGCGGGTTATGGACGCTCGAGCGCAGCGTGAACTCGTTGTGCGCCATAACGCTCTTCGTGCCGGCGCCGTATTTGACAGTCACGTTGCCGGGCGCGGGCCAGCGGTTGTTCAGCGAGAAAAACGGTGGTGGCGGCAGCCGGTAGTCGTTCATCGACCAGGAGTCGTCGATCATGAACACGACGTTCGGGTACACGGCATTGATCGTGAACAGCGGCTGCTGCGCGATGTTCCATGTGTTGTTGAAGGCAAACGCAGCCGGCTGCATCACGATCGCCTGCGTCAGCAACAGCACACAGGCGCGGGCGAAGCGCCTGCTCCGGAAGGCTTGTTTCGTGTTCGAATTGTTCATTCTCATCGCATGGCTCCGATTCGCAGCACCCCCGGCCCCCTCGGACGGTGTGCGGTCCTCGAAAACGTCACTGAATCATCCAGCGGATCTCGCTTTGGGAACGGTAGGTAACCGCGCCAAACGCGGTCGAATCCGGGAACGTCAGCACGGCTGTAAACCGGTATTTCCTCAGGTTGGGCTCGATTCCCGACCGGCCACGGTTCTGCTCGTTGCTGCTGGCCAGGTTGAGGTCAGGCGTCAGCTCTTCGGTGGCGTTCTCGATGATGCATTCCGCGCTGCTCACACCGGTCGGCAGGTCGGCCGGTGGAACCGTCTTTTTCAGGTTGGCCGCGACGTTGCTGCGCCAGGCCGGCACGCCGTTAATGTTGAACTGTGTCGACGGCAGCGGCGTATCCCACGCGTGCCGCTCAACGGTCAATACACGCAACTCGCACAGCCTCAAGACAGACTCGGTCGCCGTCTGGCTCGAGATCGAGTTACTCCAGTTGGACGCGAGGCGCTCGTCGACGATGCCGCGGCGCACGTGGGTGATCACCAGCGTCGTTACGACCATCATGACGACGAGCACGATCGGCAGGATCACGCCGCGCTGGCGCTGCCGGATGGGTTGGAGTCGGGCGCTCATGGCAGGAACTTCGAGGCGGGAACAGCCTGCGCCCGTGTTCGCAGAGTGAACACCTGCGTGATCGTCCTCCGCGCGAAGCCGTCGTTGACGGCAACTTCGGCGGTTCCCGTCGCGGCCTCGACTTCGTCCTGCGGGCACGGCCGGTAGCGCGACACGCCGTCGGGCGTGCTGCCGACCTCCGAAGCACGCAACTGGACGCAGACGAAAACGGCGACGACGTGGTTCCACGCGTTGGACGCCGACGTATTCGGATCCTCGTTCTGCACGACTGGCAGCGCATTGACCTGCGCCGCCGTCAGCAGGCCCGAAGGCTGGACGGTGAAATTGGCCGGATTGACGCCGGCGCGGTTGTATCCGGCAGTGTCGAATGCGAAATAGACCTTGAAATCCTCGATGTCGCGGATCAGTCCCTGGCGCGCCCCGCCGCCGTTGCCCAAACACTGGAGCTCGAGCGCGCCGCCGGCCGTCTGCTCGATCGAATACACATTGCGGGCCGTCAGCGCATCACCGACCAGCGGCGCGGCAGAGCCGACACAGTCGCGCAGCGGCTGGGTGCCCTGCGGCGCGATACCCGTCGCCGACTCGGCCTGGAACGCGACAAACAACGCATCGCCCGGCGTGGCGCTGGGAACGCAGGTGAAATCCAGGTTCGCCGGATCTGTGAAGCGGCCGTTGCTGCAGGCGCGCAGATGCGGCCCCTGCAATGCGACCGCGCCGAAGCGCGTCGACAGCGAACCGCTGTTGACGTTGCCGAAACCCGCCATCGTGATGGGCTCGCCGAGCAGAAACATCGCGATGCGGCCGCGCTCCTCGGCGCTGCTCGACTGCTGCGAGGTCCGCGCCGACTGGCTCGTAAATATGTAGAGCGATCCGACCGCCGCGACGATCAGCAGGCTGAGCACGATCGCGATCATCAGTTCGATCAACGTTCGGCCATGCTGCTGCCGCGCGTACGGCCGCATGCGATGCGGATGGCGGAATGTCATGGGTGCAGGATCCATGAGAAGCAGCGGTACTGCGGACTGACGATGTTGACCGGCGCGACGTTGCAGATCGGATCAGCCTGGTTATCGGTGGCCTGGCCTTCCTGCCAGGCCAGGATCATCCTCATCTGCGTCGAACCCGCGGGCGCTACCAGATAGGCGCCCGAAACCGGCAGGCGCCGCCGCAGGTCGATCTGCCACATCGCCCAGTCGCGCGCGGCGATCTCGGCGGCGGTGCAATCCTGCGCATTCGCGCACACCGGGATCGCACCGGGCACCGGGTCGGCCGGAAGCATCGTAAGGTTGTAGTTGCCCGCGGTAAATCCGTCGTAGTTCGCCCGGATGCGCTCTGCAATCTGGGCGGCGACCTCGGCGGCCGCTTTGCGGTCGAACGAGTCTTTCTGGAACGACATCGACCGCGCCTGCAATCCGGCGAGGCCGAGCAGTCCAAAGGCGACGACGGTCAGCGAAACGAGGACCTCGATCATCGACACGCCGCGCTGCGAATTCGGACGGGAGCGCATGGGATCAGGCAGCCGGACAGGCATCGTTGACGACGACCGCGACCCGCGCCCGGCCGGTGAAATTTATAGCGAGGCATCGTGCCTGCACGCTGCGAACGGCCACCTGCACGTCGCGATAGTCGATGAAGAACGTCCCAAGGTTGCCGCCGTTGGCCAATCCATTGGAGAAATAGGCCAGCTGCTGCGGATTCGGCAGCGTGGACTCGACGATCAGCCGCTCCGGAGTCGGGCCAGCAGGCGGGGGGCGACGCGCGATGATCTCGTCACCGGCTTCGACCAGAGCGTTGTTGATATTGGCTGCCGCCTTGGCGAACGTAATCCAGCCCGATGACCAATCGTTGGCTGCATAGCCGTTGGCAGCCGCGCTGCTGCACACCGGCGCGACGTTTTCCGGATTCAGGCTGCGGCATACGCTGACTGTGACGTTGCGCCTGATGGCCTCCGAACGCGCGAGGTCAATCGACGCCAGCAAGTCGTTGCTCGTGCTGGAAATCTGGCTGCTGCGGACGATCGACCGGAACGACGGCAGAGCGAGCGCAACCAGGATGGCCGAGATCGTGATCACGGCCAGCATTTCCACTAAGGTGAAACCGCGCGAGTGCATGGAATGAAGCTTATCGACGGCTGCAAGGCATTGCCCGCGATCACCGCTCAATGGAACCGAAGCCGCGACGAGCGGAGGGGAAGTGCCATCGGCCACGGCGCGCCGCTTCGTTCGACGCGAATTGGCTACTCCGAGCGGCGGAATTCGATCGATCGCCGGACGTGCGCGAGCAACCCGCGCTAGTCCGGCCGGATGAGCTGGTCTTCGGCTTTGGCGCTGTCGCCGTTGCGGCGCGCGGCCGCTGCGACGCCGAACACGCGCTCGAGCTCGGCACCGTTGCTGGTGTCTATCGCGTGTTGCAGTGACTCCAGTCGCGCGCGATAGCGGCGCAGCTCGGCGGCAAGCGCGGTGCGATTGGCAAGGCAGACATCGCGCCACATCTGGGGACTCGATGCGGCAATCCGCGTGAAGTCGTGGAACCCTGCGCCCGCATGCGCAAACTTCATCGCGGCGTCCTCGCCAGCAGCGATCATCTCGACCAGCGTGAAGGCCAGTACGTGAGGCAAATGGCTGACCGCGGCAAAGACTTCATCGTGGATCGCAGCGTCGAGCCGCTCGACGCGTGCACCGGCGGACCGCCAGAGGGCCTCGACCGTGCTCAACGCCTCGGCATCGGTTTGCGGCGTCGGTGTCGTGATCACCAGGCGGCCGCGGAACAATGCAGCATCTGCGTGCTCGACGCCGGGCCGTTCGCCCCCGGCAATAGGGTGCGCGGGGACGAATCGTTGCAGGCGCGAGCCGAGCGCGGCCCGCGCGTCATCGATGACGCTCGCCTTGGTGCTGCCGACATCGGTGACGATTGCGTTCGGCATCAGTGCATCGGCGATGGCCGCGAGCGACGCGCGCGTCGCTCCGACTGGCGTGGCGATGACAACGAGATCGGTACCGCGTACCGCCTCGGCCGAGCTCGGTGCGCTGCGCGTGATGATGTCGCGCTCGGCCGCAAGTGCGACAGCTCGCGGGTCGGGGTCATAGCCAATGACCTCGCCGACCACGCCGGCAGCGCGCAGAGCCGCGGCGAACGATCCACCAATCAGACCGACGCCGATCAGTGCGAGCTTCATGCACGCGCCGTGGCCAGTGCCTGCGGCAGCGCTTTGAGGAATGCGGCGTTCTCCTCTGGCAGGCCCACCGTGACGCGCAGCCACTCCGGCAGGCCATAGTTGGCCACCGGCCGGACGATGACGCCGCGCTTGAGCAACTCTTGGTAGACGGCGGCTGCCGCACCCACCTTCACGAGAACGAAGTTGCCGACGCTCGGCATGTACTCGAGGCCGAGCGCGCGGAACGCGTCGGTCAGCTGCTGCATGCCGCGCAGGTTCAATGCGTAGCTGCGGGCGAGGAAATCCTCATCCGCAAGCGCCGCGACCGCCGCAGCCTGTGCGACAGTGCTGACGTTGAAGGGTTGCCGGACCCGGTTCAGCAGATCGGTGAGCTCGCGCTGCGCCAGTCCGTAGCCGACCCGCAGTCCTGCCAGGCCGAAGGCCTTCGAAAAGGTGCGCGACACAATCACGTTCGGGTACCGCCGCACCCACGCGGTACTGTCGACGCGCAGTTCTGGCGGCAGATATTCGTTGTAGGCCTCGTCGAGCACGACGACCACGCGCCGCGGCACCCGGGCGAGGAACGCATCGATCGCCGGAGCCGGAAGATGCGTTCCGGTGGGATTGTTTGGGTTCGCGATGTAAGTGAGCGCGGTATCTGGGGCGACCGCGGCCAGCATCGCATCGAGGTCGTGACCCAGCTGCCGCGCCGGAACCACGATCGCTCGGGCGCCGCGCGCCTGCGTTGCGAGCGCGTAGACCGCGAACGCGTGTTGGGCATAGATGCAACTGCGACCGGCCGTCAGCGTCGCCGCCGCCGCCAGCTCGAGGATGTCGTTGCTGCCATTGCCAAGCGTGATCCAGTCGGTCGGCACGTCGTAGCGCACCGCAAGCGCCGCTTTCAGTTCGAAGCCGTTGGAATCCGGATATCGGCCGAGGTCTTCGACCGCCGCAGCCATCGCCTTCCTGGCCGAGTCGGGTACACCCAGCGGGTTTTCGTTCGACGCGAGCTTGATAATCGTGGCCGGATCGAGCCCGAACTCGCGTGCCAGCTCACCGATGGGCTTGCCCGCCTGATAAGGAGCAATCGCGCGGACGTGCTCCAGCGCGCCCGGCATTTCGGTCGACGGCTCCGCAGACGCTGCCACTTTTTCGCTCTCGCTCATCGTTCGGCCGGATACGAGCCCAGGCACTTATAGAAAGCACAAGCCTGTTGCAGTTCGGCGAGCGCGGTGGCGACTTTCGGATCGTCCTGATGTCCCTCGACGTCGACGTAGAAGTAGTACTCCCAGGTGCCGACCCGCGCCGGGCGCGACTCGAACCGCGTCATCGAAACGGCGTGCCGCGACAGCGGCTCGAGCATATGAAATACCGCGCCGGCCTTGTTGGGCACCGAAAGTATTAGCGATGTCTTGTCGCGGCCCGGCGCTGCCGAGGGCCGCGTGGCCTGTCGGCCCAGTACCGCAAAGCGAGTCCGGTTGTTCGGATCGTCCTGAATATGTGTGGCAACCGCACTCAGCTGGTAATGCACCGCCGCGCGGTCACCGGCCACCGCGGCGATCGACGCGTCCTCGGCGGCCAGTCTCGCGCCCTCGGCGTTGCTGGCCACGGCACGTCGCTCGATCGCCGGATAGTGCTGCGCCAGCCATCCGCCGCACTGCGCAAGCGCCTGTGAGTGCGCGCAGATCAGGCGCACGCCGTCCATCGTCCCGCTGTGAGTCAGTAGGTTGTGGTCGACCGTGACCGTAAGTTCGGCCATGAGCATCAGCGGCGTCGCGAGCAGCAGGTCGAGCGTGCGGCTCACCGCGCCCTCGCTCGAGTTCTCGAGTGGAACAATGCCGACCTCGGCAGCGCCAGCTTCGGTCGCGCGGAACACCTCGTCGAGCGTTGCGCAGGGCAGCCCCGTCACGCTGGTGCCGAACTGCCTGTGCATTGCCGTTTCCGAGAAAGTGCCCGCAGGACCCAGGAAGGCCACCGTCAGTGGTCGCTCCAGCGCGCGGCAGGCCGACATGATCTCGCGGAACACGTTCGCCAGCGCCGCCGCCGACAGCGGCCCCTGCGATACGCCCGTCACCTTGCGTACGACTTCGGCTTCGCGCTCCGTGCGTAAAACCGGCGAATCCACTTCGCCCTTGACGCGACCGACGTCTGCCGCCAGCTGGGCGCGCTCGTTTAGAAGTTCCACGAGCTGGGCGTCGAGCCGATCGATCGCCTCGCGCAATGGTGCGAGCCGCTTGTCGATTGAATCAGCCATGGCGGCGTTCAAAGTCGCGCATGAAATCGACCAGCGCCTGCACGCCGGCGACAGGCATCGCGTTATATATTGAAGCGCGTATTCCGCCGACGAGCCGATGGCCCTTCAGCTGGACCAGTCCACGCTCGGCCGCTTCGGCCAGGAAGACCTTATCGAGATTCGAGTCCACGAGCGAAAACGGCACGTTCATGCGCGAACGATCTCGCGCTTCGACCCGATTCGAATAAAAATCGGACCCGTCGATCGCCGAGTACAGCAGCGCCGACTTCTCGATGTTGCGCTGCTCGATTCCGCTGACGCCGCTCTGACGCTGCAGCCACTTCAGTACGAGGTTGGCGATGTATACCGAATAGGTCGGCGGCGTGTTGTAGCTCGAGTGCGCTTCGGCGTGGGTCTTGTAATCGAGCATCGTCGGCCAGCGCGGCGAACAGTGACCGACTAGATCCTCGCGCACTATGACGACCGTCAGGCCGGCTGGACCGAAGTTCTTCTGCGCGCCGGCGTAGATCAGGCCGAATCTCGACACATCCAGCGGCCGTGACAGCAGGTGCGACGAGGCGTCGGCAACCAGGGGAATGGGGC
>DATEZE010000043.1:0-12977 GCA_035255845.1 Burkholderiaceae bacterium
GTCGATGTCTACTTCAAGGCGCATATGCGCAACCTGCGGTTGTTGCAGAAAGAACTCGGCGAACCGTACATCGACGCGCATCCCGCGGGTGGATCGCTCACGGCGCGGCGATCGCAGCCCGGCCGGTCGAGTCACCGTAGCCAATAGGACAGGAGCTCGGTCTCGGACCCGGTCAGGTTCAATGGGCATCCTGCACGGCGACAGGAGCCCTCGCCGTCGCGCGCGGCGGCCAAAAGAACTCGCCGGGGTGCTCGCGGAGCCGCTTGCGGATCGCTCGATACACACGCAGGCGGTCAGCCGCAGAGATGTCGACGGCCCGCATCGCGACCCGAAGCGCAAGGCCGAAGCTGACACCGACGTTGAGCACGCCGATCAGGGCAATCCCCGCCGCGGCCAGCCAAAACGGCGCGGTGGTCACGGACTCGACGCCAAGTGAGAACACAGCGACGGCCACCTGTCCGGTGGCCAGCGTGACGTGGCGCACTTCGATCGGCAAGCCAAAAAACGCCAGTACGACTGGCGTGAACCCGAGCAGCACACCGAGGCCCACATTGCCGGCCAGGCCGGCGATGTTGTCGCGCCACCAGTCTGCGCGTCGGCGTGCGCCGTCGACGCCCAAGTGCTGTACCCGCCGGTGATTGGTCGCGAGCGCCGCGTGCAGTTGCCGCACCGTAAAGACGTTGTCCGCCCATCCGGCAAAGAGGCCGGAGAGCCATAGCAAAACGCCGGTGTACGCCGCAAACAGGAAGGACGGCCCGAGGATCGAATGCGATCGCAACACTTCGCGCGCCTTCGCCTCCGACAGCGGACCGGCGCCATTAGCGAACCACCACAGCAACGCGACCGCAAGCACCGCCGGCACGACAGCCGCGAGGTTGCCGAAGACCGACGCCACTTGGGAGCGCACCAGCGCAGCGCTTTCGGTGACCAGGGCGTCCAGCTGGCCAGCACTGCCGAGGTCACGCATTCGCGCAGCCAGAGCCGTCGCGGTCATGGCCGGCTGCTTGGTCGCCACCGTGAAATGCGCGAGCGCGATCAGCACGAACACTCCGGCGTAATTCAGCGACGCGACGAAACCGTCCCAGAAGGGCGGTAACTGCGCGGCTGCGATTGCGAACTTCAGGTACACCGCGATCGCCATCACCGCGCCGCCGCCAGCACTAATGGCGAGCATCTCGCGGTACTGCGTGCGCGTGCCAGCGATGTAGTGCTCGCCGGTCTCGGCATTGCGCTCCGCGATACGGCGCGACAGCAGGCGCATGTTCTCGTGCCAGAGCGCGCGCACGCCCCGGAAGCGCTTTTCGGACCGCACGGCATTCATCACGTCGCGCAGCACGTGAAGCGGGTCTTCGCCGCCGAGCCATGCTTCAAGCAGCGCGATGCGATCGAGCTGGGCGCGGGTGCGCTCGGTGCGGTAAAACAGGTCTACCGAGACGCCCGTTTCCGTGTGTCGCGCGTGCACCGTGTCCAGGAGCTCCCGACAGTTCCGCACAACTTCTGCGAGTTCGTCGATGGCCACCTGATCGCGCGCCGCGATGAACGCCTCGACGGCACTCACCAGTCTGCCGAAGGGACTGTCCAGAGCGCTGCTGTCGGCGAAACGCCGTCGCATGTCGGACGCGAGCCCAACTGCCTGTGCCTCGGAGGCCAGAGTAAGCATGGCGGCACTGAGCTCCTGCTCGATGAAGCCCACCGAATCCGGACGCACGAACAGACGCGCTAAGCGCCGTGCGTCCTCGCCGGGCAGCAGGTCAATCCACGCCATCGTGCGGGACCGTCCCAGCACCGCACCGGCCAGTGCGGCCGGCTCGCGACGAAAGTCCGGTTGTGGCAGCACCGCGGCCACGCAGCGCTCATGGAGTTCCTTCATGAACCCGGCGCGCCGCGGTAGGCCGCCGACAGCGGTGAGTTGCTCCAGGTCGAGATCCTGCGTCAGCTTCGAGAGCACCTCCCCCACGGCGCGCCCGCCGTCCGATTCGCGATCGGCAATCTGGAGCAGAAAGCGCACTCGGGTGTGGGCGCTCGCGATGCCCGCGTCGTCGACGGTGGTCCGGAGATCTTTCTCGATCCAGCGCATTGCCGAGCGGACCCACTCGATGCGCTCGATGTAGTTGCTGGCGCGAATTGCAGCCGCAATCAGCTGGTCGAGTTCAGGCGCCTCTGACGCGGGGTCGACATGCCGCTGCCTAAAGGGCCACCGCATGCGTCACTCTGCTTCGGCGAAGCGGATCAGGCCCGCGGTCGGCTCGTCTGCCGACGTGCATGGTTCGTCGTCGAATGCGATATCGCCGTCCGGCAACGGCCGACCGGTTGGACGCAGTCCGGCAAAGTCGTGCAGGCTGCGATCCATCAGATGCGAGGGAACGACGCGCGACAGCGCATTGAAGGTGTTCTTGACGCGTCCCGGGTAACGTCGTTCCCATTCGGCCAGCATGCGCTTGACTTCCTGTCGCTTCAGGTTGTCCTGTGAGCCGCACAGGTTGCAAGGGATGATCGGGAACTGCTTGACGGCCGCGAAGCGCGCCAGGTCCACCTCGTTCACATACGCGAGCGGCCGGATCACGACATGCCGGCCATCGTCCGAGACAAGCTTCGGCGACATCCCCTTGATGCGGCCACCGTAGAACAGGTTGAGAAAGAACGTGCCGAGGATGTCGTCGCGGTGGTGCCCGAGTGCTATCCGGTTTGCGCCCAGTTCGCCCGCAACGCGATACAGCACGCCGCGTCGCAATCGCGAACAAAGCGAACACATCGTCTTGCCGGTCGGAATGACGCGCGTGACAATCGAATAGGTGTCCTGTGTCTCGATATGGAAAGGCACGCCGCGGCGGCGCAGGTAATCGGGCAGGACCTCGGCCGGGAAGCCCGGCTGCTTCTGGTCGAGGTTGACCGCGACGATGTCGAAGGACACCGGCGCGCGCTGGCGCAGCGTCAGCAGAATCTCGAGCAGGCTGAAGCTGTCCTTCCCGCCCGACAGGCAGACCATCACCTTGTCGCCATTGTCGATCATGCCGAAGTCGCCGATCGCCTGCCCAACCTGGCGGATCAGTCGCTTCTCGAGCTTGATATCCTCGCGCGCCGCCCGGTCGGAACCGAGGGGCGCCGGCTTCGCGACGGTCCCGATCATGCTGCGTCCTTGAAGTGCAGGACCTCGATCCCGACGGCGTCAACGTCGCGATAGACGTCCGGTTTTTCGCTGGCCACGCGCACCGCGCGCACCGCCGGATGCGCAAGCAGGGTGCGCGCGATGTCGTCGATCAACGTCTCCTGCAGGTTGATGTGCCCCTGCTCGATGCGGTGGCGGATCGTCAGCCGGATGAAGTCATAGTCGATCACTTCATGGATCTTGTCGTGGCGCGGTGTCGACAGAGCGAGCGGCACGTACAGGTCGACGTTGAGCGCGAGCCGCTGTGCACCTTCTTTCTCGATCGCATGGATTCCGATATTGGCATCCACGACATAGTTTCGTAGGAATAGGCGCCGGCAGTCCGCGAGGCGTGGATCGAGCAGGCCGGTCATGGCAGCGGCGCCGGCGTGGGCTCGGTCACGAACATCACATCGCGCGCGCTGCCGAGCAGGTGCTGACCGCCGTCGACTAGCAGCGTCGTGCCGGTGATCGAGGGTGCACTTGCGAGGAACACCGCGGCCGCGGCGATGTCCTCGGGCTGGCTCGAACGTCGCAGCGGCGTGGCGGCGTGCGCTGCCGCGAAGCCCGCCTCGGTCTGCAGCGTCGACGGCAGCGTGACGCCGGGCGCGATACCGACGACGCGGACTCGCGGCGCAAGCGCCTGCGCCAGCAGCACGGTCGCTTCCTTCAGTGCCGCCTTCGACAGCGTGTACGAGAGAAAGTCCGGGTTCGGATTCCAAAGTTTCTGGTCGAGCAGGTTGATCACAACCCCGCGGTCCTTCTCGGCCAGGCTCGCGTGCAGGCCGTATGCAAGCAGCACTGGTGCCGCGACGTTCGTGCGCATGGTGTGCGCCAGCATGTCGGCGGTGAATGTCGAAGCGTCGTCGTACTCGAACACTGATGCGTTGTTGACGATGCAAGTCACTTCGCCGAGTTCGTGCGTGCACTCGGCGAGCAGGCTTCTGACGCCGGCCTCGACTGCGAGGTCGCGGTTGATGGCAACCGCTCGTCTTCCGGCTGCTTCGACCAATCGCACGGTTTCGAGCGCGTCATCGCGCGAATTGGCGTAATGCACCGCAATGTCCCAGCCGTCATGCGCCAGGGCGACGGCGATTTCGCGCCCGATGCGGCGCGCCGCGCCGGTGACCAGCGCTGCGCCGGCGGCTCTTGTCCTGCGGCGGGTGACCATGATGACTCCGAAGGTCGGCAAGTGTAGCGGGGCGCCTATGACGGACTGGGCCCGCGCGGCTTGGCTACCATCGACACATGACCGTTGCGCGAGCCGCCCTGCCGCCACCGACCGCCGAGCAGAACGCGGTCAGTACGCGGCTGCGCGCGCTGGTCGCGGCTGACATCGAGGCTGCGGGTGGATGGATTCCGTTCGATCGATACATGCAGCTTGTCCTTTATGCACCGGGGCTGGGCTACTACGCGGCCGGGGCAACGAAGTTTGGCACCGCCGGCGCGGGCGGCGATTTCGTCACCGCGCCTGAGATCTCGCCGCTGTTCGCGTATGCGCTGGCATACCAGATTGCGCAGGTCTTCGAGCATGTGCCGCGGCGCATCGTCGAGTTCGGCGCCGGCTCCGGCCGCCTCGCTGGCGATCTGCTCGCGGCGCTGCGAACGTACGGCTACGGGTGCGAGCAATACTCGATCGTCGAGGTCTCCGCCGAGTTGCAGGAGCGACAGCGGAGCCGGCTTGCCGGCGAACGGGTCGAGTGGCTGACGGCTGCGCCACGAGATTTTGCCGGCGTCATGCTGGCCAACGAAGTCCTCGATGTGATGCCAGTGCGCCTGTTCGTCAAGCGCGAAGGAGCTGCGCTCGAGCGCGGTGTAGCAATGCGCGATGGCGCTTTCTGCTATGCCGAACGCGCCGCGCCGGCCGACGTGCGTGCCGCCGTCGACGAGATCGAACACGAGGTCGGGCCGCTGCCCGACGGATACGCCTCCGAGTTGGGCCTGGCCGCGCGCGCGTGGGTTCGCTCGGTGGCCGACTGGCTCGATCGAGGCCTCGTGCTGCTGATCGACTACGGCTTCCCGCGGCGCGAGTATTACCACCCGCAGCGGCTGATGGGCACGATCATGTGTCATTACCGGCACCACTCACACGCCGATGCGCTCTGGCTCCCCGGTTTAAACGACGTGACCGCCCATGTCGATTTCACTGCGATGGCAGACGCCGCAGCCGGAGCAGGCCTGCCGATCATGGGTTACACGACCCAGGCTCACTTTCTTCTGAACTGCGGTCTAGTCGAGCGGCTGACGGAGACACCGTTGCCGGCCGAATCGAGCGCCGTGCAGCGGCTGGTCTCGGAAGCCGAGATGGGTGAGCTCTTCAAGGTCTTGGCACTGGGTCGCGGCATCGTGCAACCGCTGCTCGGCTTCGCACGTGGAGACCGCACTGCGCGACTCTGAGTCTTCTTGGCGCGGCGGCGCGGCGATGAAGGACGCGCCGGGCCGCGTAGACTCGTCCATCGATGAAATGGCTCCTGACGACCTTTCTTGCGTTGCTCGTGCTGACCGCGCTGCAGCCTTGGCTGCAAAAGCTCGGTATTGGCCGGCTACCCGGGGACCTGCGCTTCCGGCGTAACGGCAAGGAGATCGTGCTGCCGTTCACGAGCACCATCGTGCTGTCGCTGTTGCTGACCGCACTGGCCCGGATTCTCTGAACGGCGGCGCGCGGACTCAGGAGAGCTGGGATTGATCGGAGTCGTCGGGCCGCGCGACTTGATCACCATGCAGCGCCCGGCTGACCGCGACGACGCGTGCCTGTCGGACTGCGCGCGGAATCTCGCCTGGATCGTTGCGATGCAAGCTCGCGAGCGCCCCCGCGTCGACCTCTGCGGCGGCGCGCAGCGCGCGTCGGAATGGCTCGGCTGACCGCTGCGACACGGTCTCGTAGGTCTGCAGCAGCGCCTCGAAGCGCTCGGGCCGACGGAACGCATCGGCACGTTCCAGCGCATCGACGATCAGTGCTGAGGATTGCGCGTTCGCCAGCGTGTCGCGCAGTTCCACCAGCAGTCGCGCGAGTTGCGCGGCTTCCTGTGGCACACGCAGCTTGCCGATCAGATCGGCAACAGTGCGCGGCGTGCGGCAGGCGCTCGCGAGGATGGCGAAGCGTGCCGGCAGGACGAGCCCTCTGGCGGCGGCCCGGTCGAGCGCCTCGGCCGCCGGCGCCAGGTCCTGAAGCTCACCGTACAGCCGCTCGATCAGGCCACTGTCGGCCAGAATCTGCAGCATGCGCGACGGCCGCCGTTCCATCAGCCCGCGCGACAGTTCCTGCAGTACGCGCTCCGGCACCAGCGCGTCGGCCTCGCCGTTGCGCACCATCTCGCGCACGAGTTCGCTGGTCTCAGGCGCGACACGGAACTCGGGGAAACGCGCGGCAAAGCGCGCCAGGCGCAGTATGCGGACGGGGTCTTCGACAAACGCCGGCCCGACATGGCGCAGGATTCCGGCACGCAGGTCGCGGGCGCCGTTGTGCGGATCGATCAGGCGCCCGTCCTCGTCGAGCGCCATCGCATTGATGGTCAGGTCGCGGCGCGCCAGATCGGCCTCCAGGCTCACATCGGGCGCGGCGTGGAAAACAAATCCCTTGTAGCCGGGCGCGGTCTTGCGTTCCGTGCGCGCCAGCGCGTATTCCTCGTTCGTCTCCGGGTGCAGAAACACCGGGAAGTCGCGTCCGACCGGACGGAAACCCTTGGCAGTCATCTCATCGGGCGAGCCGCCGACCACGACCCAGTCGCGGTCCGTCTCGAGCGCCGCATCGAGCTCGCCACGGCGCTGCTGATCCTCGCCGAGCAGCGCGTCGCGCACGCATCCCCCGACGCGGTAGAACTTCATCAGGCTTCGATCACTTCGGATTCCAGGCGTGCGGCTTCGACCCATTGCCGCATCGCCGCGAGCTCGAGCACGCGCTCCGCATAGGCGGCAAGCGCTGGCGGGAGGATCACGCCATAAGTGCGGAAGCGCGTAACGACCGGCGCAAAGACGGCGTCGGCGATCGAAAATCCGCCGTACAGCAGCGGGCCCCCGCTGCGCGCAAGGCAATCGCTCCAGATGGCGTGGATGCGCGCGATGTCGGCGGACACATCTGCGCGCTTCGCTGCGGCAGCGCCGGCGTCGCGCCGGCTGGATCGAATATCCATCGGCATATAGGTGCGCAGTGCTGCGAAGCCCGAATGCATCTCCGCCGTCACTGCACGCGCGTGTGCGCGGGCCTCCGCGTCTGCCGGCCAGAGCGCGCCGGCCACATAGTGCTCGTTGGCGGTTTCACAGATCGCCAGCGAGTCCCACACCACGATCTCGCCGTCGATCAGGCATGGCACCTTGCCGCTCGGCGAATGGCGCAGGATCTCGCCTTTCGTCTGCGGCCGATCGAGCGCAATCCGATGCTCGTCGAACGCGACGCCGGCCTCCCTGAGCGCCAACCACGCGCGCAAGGACCAGCTCGAGTAGTTCTTGTTGCCGATGATCAGGGTGCGGCTCATGCCTGCATCGTCCCATGGCCGCGATAGACGGGTTCGAGCTCGCTGATGTTCTCGCGAAACATCGTGCGGTATTCGCTGGCGAAGTAGTTCGCCGCCTCGTCCGCGCCCTGGGTTGCCGCATGATCACCGGTCAGCCAGCTGTATGCGTTGTAGCGCGCGGCGGCGTACATCAGCACCGTGCGCACCCAGTCAGGCGCGCGCGACTCACCGACCTCGTTCGCCAGCGCGACGAAGCGGTCGGCTGCATCCAGGAATTCGGCCGGTAGTTCGTAATTGCGCGGCATCGATCCTCCTAGCGGCGTGCGCGGGCGCGGAAGCTGCCAAGCCGCGCGCGCACGCCCTGCCCGGACAGATAGGCTGGGGCCTCGACTTCCATCGGATGCAGCTCGATGCGGAGCTCCGGTGCCGGCGTGTACGGTTGTGTGCTTGCAACGTTGTCCCGCTGCATTGAGTCGAGGTTGTCGCGCGACATCAGCGGCTCACCGGGAGCAAGCTCCATCAGCATGGCCTGCGCCCGCGCCAGCGCCCCCAGCAGGCCGATGACTGGACGCCGATGTCCCGAAGCCTCGGCGGCGAACTGCACCAGTTCGCGCAGCGCGTAAATCTTCGGCCCGGCCAGTTCGTAGGTTCCGTGGATCGTTCGCGACTCATCGAGCGCGTTGGCGAAGGCATCGGCCACATCGCCGACGGAGATCGGCTGGAAGCGCGCCTCTGCGTTGGCGATCGGCAGCACCGGCGCGATCGAAGCCAGCATGGCGAAAGTGTTCAGAAATCGGTCCTCAGGGCCGAAGATCACCGACGGCTGAAAGATGGTCCAGTCGAGCCCGCTGTCGCGCACTGCGGCTTCGCCGTCTCCCTTGCTGCGCTGGTACATCGAGGGGCCTTTTGGGTCGGCTCCGAGTGCGCTCATGTGCAGATAGCGTCTGATGCCATGCGCTCTGCATCGCGCAACGACGCGACGCGGTAGCTCGACGTGCGCGCGCGCGAACTCGGGGCCATAGGGCGTGCCGCGCGAGCCCTGCAGGATGCCGACCAGGTTGATCACGGCGTCGCGCCCGGCGAGCAACTGATCGAGCGCGGCATCGTCGTGCACGTCGGCTTCCACGACATCGACGGTCGGCAGCGTGATCAGGTGTGCAGCCGCTGCTCGCCTTCGCGCCGGCACCGTGACCTTGAGGCCGCGGCCGACGAGGCGGTTTACGATATGGCGGCCGACAAAGCCGGAGCCGCCGATGACGAGGATGTCCTGGTGTCTCACGGAGCGCGGCGTTGAGTGCGACGAGCCGCGATTCTATCGGTGGCGCTGCGAGCGCCCCTACGGAAGCTCGGTGACGCCGGCAGCTTTGGGTGCAATGGTGCCCATGCGCTGGTTCAGCGACTGCGCCTTGTTCTCAAACAGCGCCGCGTAGTAGACGGTGTTCGACATCACCTTCTTGACGTAGTCGCGCGTCTCGCTAAACGGAATGGTCTCGACGAAAATGGCGCCTTCGACCGGCTTCACCAGCGTGGCGCGCCATGCGCGCGGCCGCCCGGGACCCGCGTTATAGGCTGCGGTCGCGAGCACGGGGTTGCCATCGAGGTCATCGAGGACCAGCTTCAGGTAGCCGGTGCCGAGTTGCAGGTTCAGATCGCGTTCGTGGACGCGTCCCGGCGCGTAGTCGACATTCATCTTGCGTGCCACATAGCGCGCGGTCGATGGCATGAGCTGCATCAGCCCGGCAGCCCCGACGCTCGACCGTGCATCCATGATGAAGCGCGACTCCTGGCGAATCAGCCCGTAAACCCAGGTCTCGTCGAGACCGAGCGGTCCGGCGTATTGCGCCATCGCATCGCGGAACGGCGACGGAAATCGCTGGGTGAAGTCGAACTCGTTGCGCGTCCGATCGGAGGTGTTGATCATGCGATCGAGCAGCTGTTGCGAGCGCGCGTACTCGGCCGCAGCAAGCAGCTGACGGTCGCCCATGCCGCGCAGCTGCCAGTTCCACTCGCGGTTGCCTTCGACACGCAATCCGAGCTCGTAGAACTTCTGCGCCCGGGCGAAGCCGGGGTTGCGGGCCATCGGTGCGATGTCTCCGGCGGTCGGCGCCGGTGCCTGCATCGGCAATACGATCGGGATGCCGAGTTCTTCGGCCGCGAGCTTGCCGTAGAAGTGGAACTGCAGCGCGATCCGGGCAAAATGGTCTTGCGCCTCGGCCGGGCGTCCTTCGGCCTTGAGCGCGCGGCCGTACCAGTAGGTCCAGGTCGGGTCGGCGCGCAGCGACGGCGGCATGCGATCGATGGCGGCCTTGACCGTTCGCCATTCGCCGGCGCGCAATGCGGCGCGAGCCTGCCACTCGAGCACTTCGTCGACGCGCGCTGCGTCTGGTCCAACGCCGACGCTCTCGCCGCCGCGCCGGTACCACTCGTTCGCCTCGGGCAGCAACCGCAGCGCGCCGGTGTGGCCGATGCGGCCCCAGACGATGCCGCGCTGCTCCGGAGTCAGGTGCAGGTTCAGCGCGTTCGCGTATTCGGCCGCGTCGCTCGGACTGTCGCGCGCCAGCCGCACGATCGCGACGATCGCGAGTTCGCGCTGAATTTGGGATAGACGACGCTCGTGCGCTACCAGGAACGCTGCCGGCCGCTCGATTGCCTGCGCGAGCAGTTTCGGATCGACCGGCTGGCCGTTGGCGTCGAGCGCGCGCGCACCGATGCGTTTCGCGGTCGGCAACTGGTTCTGTTCGACCAGCGCGCGCACACGGTCCCACACCGAGATGCGGCCGTCCGCAAGAAGCGCCTCGGTCAAATCGAGGCAGCCCTCGCCGGCCGAGTCGCGCGTGTTCGCGAGCAATTGTCGCGCGTCCCGCGCGAGAACTTCGAGTTGCGGCCCGGATGCGTTGCGGTACTTGGCCAGTGCGGCGTAACAGCGCAACTGATTGTCGTCGGTATTCCAGACGAGTTGCCCCGCCTCGCGTTCGAATCCGGTGAAGTCACCGCGGTCTGCGAGCGCCAGCGCCCAGTCGAGACGAAGCCGATCTGAGATGTAGGTGTCGGGGTAACGCGCCTGGAATTCCTCGAACTTCGTGGCAGCGGCCGCATCGGTCCGTAGTCGTGCGGCGAGTTGCCAGTACTCCACATAGGCGACGAGAGGATGCGAGGCGAGCTGCGGTGCGAGTTTGTCGAGCTTGGCCCGGTCGCCGGTGCGGGCGGCATCGCGGGCGGTCAGAAAGGCCTGGTCTGCAGCTGACAGTGCTGGCGGCGCGGGTGCGGCAGCCCGGGCCACAGACAGCAGCATCGCGGCCAGCAGTGCAGCGATCACGGCCGTATAGACT
This sequence comes from Burkholderiaceae bacterium, assembly GCA_035255845.1. Classification (GTDB taxonomy): domain Bacteria; phylum Pseudomonadota; class Gammaproteobacteria; order Burkholderiales; family Burkholderiaceae_F; genus JALORV01. The sequence continues at coordinate 10,926 of DATEZE010000043.1, forward strand.
GCTCTGATCGATCGAACGAAACGCATCGCGCAAGATTAGAACATGCGCAGGCCGCGGTCCGCGTGAATAGTCGGCCACGTCACTTCCATTTTTGGGTGCGCTTTGGCAACCGATGACCCGCGAAAGCTGCAACGCGAACGCTTGCTGGCGTTACGCGCCAACCTGCCCGACCGCGTGCAGTGCGAACGAGAGCTCGGTGACCGCATCGCCGACTGGCTCGCGCACGCCGATGCCCGGGCACTTGGCTTCTACTGGCCGATCCGCGGCGAGCCCGACTTGCGAGGCGTGGTCGCCGACTGGCTCGAGTCCGGACCGCGTCGGGTCGCGGCGTTGCCGGTGGTTCTGGGCGACGCGCTCGAATTCCACGCATGGACGCGGGAAGCGTCGCTGCAGGCCGGCGACTTCGGCATCCCGGTACCTGCCCACGGGCGCCCGATGCACCCGGATGCCTTGCTGATTCCCTGTGTCGGGTTCGACGCGCGGCGCTACCGGCTTGGCTATGGCGGCGGCTACTACGACCGTACGCTGGCACGCATGGTGCCGTGGCCGCTGACGGTCGGCATCGCGTTCGAATGCGGGCGACTCGACACGATCGAGCCCCGGCCGCACGACATGCAGGTCGATGTCGTCATCACCGAGGCCGGCGTTTTCTAGCGGCGGACGACCCGTCGCGATTCGGACCGGTACCAAGCCTGGCCGCTTTCTCCCACGGTGCCATGAGTTCCGGCACGTATGCGAGGAACTCGGTCATTCTTCAGGTGATTCGGTGTGGACCCCGCTCGAATTCCGCGATCACCCAATTGCGGAACGCGGCGACGTGCACAACTGCGGCGCGCTTGCGATTGTCGATCAGGAAGTAGCGATAACCGGTCGGCATCCGCAGCTGTGGGAACGGTGCGACGAGGTCGCCGCTGGCGACCAGGTCGTCGACGAAGGGCGTGCGCACCAGCGCGACGCCCTGGCCGCGGACGGCCGCTTGCACCGACTGGTCGACATAGGTGAAGTACAGACGCGCGGCGCCGTCGAACGCCGGGATGCCGGCGAATTCACACCAGCGCGCCCAGCTGCTGTAGGGCGCGCTTGGCACGGTCTCATCCATCGCGAGGATTGGAAATGCCGCGAGCTGCGCCGGCTCGCGCAGCGGAACAGTGCTGGCGGTGAGCAGGCGCGGGCTCAGTGCCGGAGTCGATTCCTCGGTCTGTAGCAGCAGCGCGTCGGTCGGCACCGGCGCGCCCGGCCGCAGCCAGCGGATCGCCAGATCAACATCGCCGGACTCCAGGTCGACCATCCGGTCCGAGGCATCGATGCGGATATCGATGCCGGGATGCTGTTGCTGAAAGTCCGGCAGGCGTGGCACCAACCAGAGCGACGCGAAGGAGGCATAGGTGGTGATCGTCACCCGAGGCGTCCCGCCATCGCCGCGAATCTCGTCGACGGTACGGTCCACCGCGAACACCGCCTGGCGGACTGCCGCGAATAGGCGCTCACCCGCGGCGGTCAACTCGAGTGCCCTGGTCTTGCGCTCGAACAGCGGGCGACCCAACTGGCGTTCGAGCGCAGCGATCTGTCGGCTGATCGATGACTGGGTCAGGCTTAGTTCTGCTGCGGCCTGCGTGAACGACAGGTAGCGCGCCGCCGCGTCAAACCCGCGCAGCCCTGCCATTCCAATAGGGCGGCGGCGGCGAGGCTGGGCAGGGGCGGCCATTTACGGCACTATACATGCATTTTTAGCATGCATAGCCTGCGAGCTTTTCGTTTGTCGACTCAACTCCAGAGGCGTCCAATGCTGTTGTCGATGATTCAACGAATGCAGTAACCGCATAGGAGGATGTCATGAACTGGGGCCCGACACAGACGCGCACGGTCGACCTGGGATACGAGCAGATGCTGCTGCTCGAGTCGCGGCCGTGCACGCGCATCAAGGTCATCTACGGAGGCGTCTGGCTGACCGAGGAAGGCCGGCCTGACGACGTTTTCGCGAACCATGGCGACGAGGTCGCACTGAAATCGCATGGGCTGGCCGTTGTCGAGGGACTCGGCTATGCCCGCGTC
>DATEZE010000044.1:0-6574 GCA_035255845.1 Burkholderiaceae bacterium
GAGCTCGAACTCGCTGAAATGCGTCCCGAGTAACTGGAATTCCGCCGGCCCGAACCTCACCTCTGTGAGGCTCAGCGTGACCGGTGCGGGCTGCAGCAGTCTGAGATCGAACGGCATGCCGGCCTCGGCCAGTTGCAGGACGCCGCGCCATGCGCCATCGCTCCAGCCGCCGCTGGCCGTCAGCCGTACTGGTTGCTGTGTGCCGGTCCTGCCGCTGAGCTCAAACTGCGCGGACGACGTCGTGCCGCGGCCGAAGAGTGACGCGCTGGCCAGCGCACGTTCGGGTCCGCCCGGCCCACTGTGTCCAGTCACGTCGAGCGCCACCGCGAGCGGCTCGTTCGGCTGCATGCCACCGCGGAATGTGGCACTGGCGCTGGCGACGCGGTGTTCGCCCGGCAAGTGCAATTCACTCGCGGCGGCGCTGCCGTCGACGCGTATCGCATCGATCTCTCCCGCGAGCGTCAGTTGCGCGTCAACCCGGCCGGCGAGATCCGGCAGCAACGCGCTGATATCGGGAACACCGAGCTCGATCCGCAGTTCGCGACCGCCGCCCATGCCGCCCGATGCGGTCAGGCGTGCCTGACCCGAATGCACGTCGACGTTGGCATCGAGGCGTTGGTTGGCGAGTTCAAACTGGCCCTGGCCGCTGATCGGTCGACCGGAGACGCGGCTGTCTGCGAGAACGAAGCGTGCGCGTCCGGCGGGCTGGGGCTCCAGGTGACCGTCGAGTTCGAACGAGCCATCGAGTCGCGTGTCGACGCCGCGGGCAATCTGCGCGAGGTCGAGCGCACCGAAAGTGCCGTTGAGCCGGATCGAACGCGTGCCGGCGAGCTCGATGCGGCCCCGCACTTCTGCGCGCCCATCGCCGAGGCGCAACTGAGCGCGTGCGATCTCGATGACGTTCTGGCGGAGTGCCGCTTCGAAATCCGCGCTCAGCGGCAGGCCGCGTGCGTTGCGCGCAGTGCCGCTGAATCGCTGTTCGCCATCGTGCAGGGTGTAGTCGAGTGTGCCGCTGAGGTCGCTCGCGACGCCGCGGCTGTGTAGCGTCGCGACATCTATTCCGGCGAATCGCGCCTGAGCGACAACACCGCGGGCGGCGGACCAGGCGACACTGCCTTCCGCGGACCCGCGCAACCCCTCGGCGCGCTCGACGTTGACGGTCAGCGTTTCGTCGTCCCAGGCGATGGTGCCGCGCGCCGATCGGGCCGGCAGTCGATTGCGGTCGATCGGTCCGGCCAGCCCGTTCTCAACCGCGAACTGACCCGCTACGCCCCAACGTCCGTCGCTGCGCGGCGTCGGGGCGAGGGTCGTGTGTACCCTGAGCTGCATCGATGGCACGCCGCCGAGCCAGTGTGACGGATCGAGCGCGTCGATGCGGGCATCGAGTGATTCGACCGGCACCGCGGCAAAGACTCGCAGCGTGGCTTCGACCTGGGCCCGCGCGGCCGCGTCATCGCCCGCCAGCGTCACTTGCAGACGGTCGAGCGAGCCGCGCGCTTCGACCGTTGCAGTGATGCGGCGATCCTGCAATGTCGTCGCGAGTGTGGCGTGCAGCGCCGTGGCAAACGGCGTCGTCGCCTCGATGCGGCCCTGCGCCTCGATTCGCGTGCGCTCGAATTCGCCCTGGATCCGATCGATCTCGATCACACGATCGTCGATCCGCCCGGCCAGCTTGATGTCACGGAACTCGAGTGGCGTCGCGTCGCGCGCGTTCAGGGTCAGCGACTCGACGCGCCCCTGACGGATCACGAGGTTCATTGGGACGCCGATCGACTCCGGTGGCGCGGAGGGTGGCCCGCCCGGCACCCAGTCGATCGCCACCTTGCGGGCAGCGACGACCTCGAGATCGAATTCGCGCGATGACACCGACCAGCGCCGCGGAACGATCGACACCTCTTCGATGCGCACCGACCAGCGCTCGCCCCGGACCGCGACCGACGCAGCGTGAAAGCCATCGCGTGCGGTGCCGTCGATGCCGCCGATGGAAAGCCCCGGGACGAGCAGGTTGGCGAGCGTGGCGACCGCGCGCAGCCCGGGAGCTGTCGTCACCATCCACCATGCGGTGCCGCTGGCGAAGATCAGTGCAAGCAGCGCCGGCCCGACGACGAGCAGGAGCGACCGGCCCCAGTGGCGGGCAGGCCGATCGCGCGGTGTGGACTCGCGAGGTTCGCTCATCGGGCTAGAAAGCGATCGCCACCGAGAACTGCAGCCGCAACTGCTGGAATCGCTCGCCCCAGGCGAGATCGATGGCGAGCGGACCGGCAGGAGTCCGCCAGCGTGCGCCGATGCCGTAGCCAAGCGCCGGATTCAGATCGCTGAAGCGCTCCGCGGCGTCGCCGGCATCGACGAAGGCAGCAACACCCCAGTTGCCGCCCCAGCGTTCCAGCCATTTGACGTACTCGACCGAGGCCACGGCCAGCGCGCGGCCGCCGACGATGGCGCCGCCCTGCTCGACACCGAGGCTCTCGAAGTCGTAGCCGCGAACCGTCAGGGCCCCGCCAGTGCGGAATAGAAACTTGTTCGGCACTGCATTCGTCGTTTCGGCGACGACCGATCCCAGCTGGCTGCGCAGGATCAGCACGTCGCGCGAACCCACCGGCAGATACTGGATGATGCTGCCGAATGCGCGGACGAACATGTCGTCGATCGATGGGCCGCCGATGCCGACGGATCCCTGCAGCTGGATCAAGTTGCCATGACGCGGATTCGTGATGTCATCGAGGTGGCGGCGGGTCCACGTGTAGGTTGACGATAGAACGTCAAGGGTGATCGGCGGATCGAGCGGCGTCTGCCGGCGCTCGTGCTCGAAGTTGAACGCGAGCTGGGTTTCGATGTTCTGACCATCGCGTGGACCGCGCAGCAGGGAGCGTGCGGCACCGAAGCCCCAGCGGTTCACTCGCTGATTCTCGATATCGGAGTTCTCGACCAGCGCTCCAACGCTGTCGCGTGCACCGCCGCGCTGCGGCGGAAAGATCAAGTCGGTGTACGCGAACTGCCCGGTCCGGTCGACGCGGAACCCGGTCTGCAGCTGGTAAGGACGGCCGAAGGTAATCGCCTGACGGTAGACGGCTTCGATGTGGGCCCCGGTGTCGGTCGCGAAGCCGACCCCGGCGGAGAACCGCTTGGTTTGAGATTCGGTCAGTTGCACTTTCAGCGGTGCGTCGGCGGCCGTCGCTGCGTCGAGACCGATCGTTACGACGACATTGTTGAAGTACGGCGACTCCTGCAGCGACTGTTGAAACTGCACCATCTTCGAACGGTCGTAGGGCTCGCCAGGCGTAAACGGATTGAAGCGTTCGACCAGGGCTGTGTCATAGCGCCGCAGCCCCTCGATCTGCAGTGCGCCGATGCGATAGGCCGGCCCGCTGTCGATCACGACCCGCAGCACGGCGGTCGCGGTTTCGGCATCGACATTGGCTTCCGAGTCGACGACTGTGGCGGCCGCGAAGTCCCGCGCGGTAACGGCAAGAAGCAGCCGGCTCTTGGCTGCGTCCCACTCTGGGCTGCGGAACGGCTCACCCGCGGCCAACGTCCAGCCGCGTCGCAATGCCTCGGCACGATCCGCGTAGGTCTGTTCGGCCAGCGTGCCCTGGAACGCGATGTCAACGGACTTCACGACGGTGAGCCGGCCCAGCTCGATGACGAGGCGATAACGTGGCACACGTCCCGGGTTCGGCTCGAAACGCAGGCGGGGCGAAAAGTAGCCTTCGGTGGCGAGGACTTCAGTCGCTGCGCGCTCGGCGCGGCGCAGTTCCCGTTCCTCGTCGGCTTCGTCCGCCTCCGGTGCTAGCCGGAAGCGGGTGAGGGCGTCTTCCAGCGCGGTGGCGACCCGACCGCTGACGCCCGCCGGCGCAACCAGGCGCACGCCTTCTACCTCGGCGGCCTGCTGCGCCCAGGCGCATGACGGCAGGGACAGCAGGAAGACGGTCAACGCCAGCAGTCCGGAGCGCACGGTTCAGACCTGGGTCGGAAGTGGCGGCCAAGCCAATGGGGCCCGCGTGCCGATGCGCATTGCCCGAAGCGGCCGATGCTAGCAAAGCGGGGACCTCGCTCGAACGGCTTGAAAAGCGCACGCTTCGCCTCACGTTCAACAGGGACAACTTTCGCGTGTCGCGGGGAGCCCATGCGCATCGACAAACTAACGACCAAGTTTCAGGAAGCCCTCGGCGACGCGCAGTCCATCGCTGCGGGGCACGACAATCCCTATATCGAGCCGGCGCACGTGCTGCTCGCGATGTTGAGGCAGAGCGACGCCGGAGCGCGATCGCTGCTTCAACGCGCAGGCGCCAACGTCGGTTCACTGATGACGGCGCTCGACGCGGCGATCAAGCGGCTGCCACAGGTCAAGGGTGGCGACGGCCAGATCCAGATTGGGCGCGATCTGACGAGCCTGCTCAACGCGGCCGACAAGGACGCGCAGAAACGCGGCGATTCGTACATCGCCAGCGAGATGTTCCTGCTCGCAGTGGCCGACGACAAGGGCGAGGCCGGCAAACTGGCACGTGAGCACGGCGTCAGCCGCAAGGCGCTCGAAGCCGCGATTGACGCAGTACGCGGCGGCGCGCCCGTGGAAAGCCCCGAGGCCGAGGGACAGCGCGAGGCGCTCAAGAAATACACGATCGACCTCACCGAGCGTGCGCAGCAGGGCAAGCTCGACCCGGTGATCGGCCGCGATGACGAGATTCGCCGCACGATCCAGATCCTGCAGCGGCGCACGAAGAACAATCCGGTGCTGATCGGCGAACCCGGCGTCGGCAAGACGGCGATCGTCGAAGGCCTGGCGCAGCGCATCGTCAACGAGGAGGTGCCGGAGACGCTGAAGGGCAAGAGAGTGCTTGTCCTCGACATGGCTGGCCTGCTTGCAGGCGCGAAGTACCGCGGCGAATTCGAAGAGCGGCTCAAAGCCGTGCTGAAGGAAGTCGCCGCCGAGGCAGGCCGCATCATCCTGTTCATCGACGAGCTGCATACGATGGTCGGCGCCGGCAAAGCCGAGGGCGCGATCGACGCCGGCAACATGCTCAAACCGGCGCTGGCGCGCGGTGAGCTGCACTGCATCGGTGCCACTACGCTCGACGAATACCGCAAGTACATCGAGAAGGACGCCGCGCTCGAACGCCGCTTCCAGAAGGTGCTCGTCGACGAGCCGAGCGTCGAAGCGACGATCGCGATCCTGCGTGGCCTGCAGGAGCGCTACGAGCTGCACCACGGCGTCGAGATCACCGACCCGGCCATTGTTGCCGCGGCCGAACTCTCGCACCGCTACATCACCGACCGCTTCCTTCCCGACAAGGCGATCGACCTGATCGACGAGGCCGGTGCCCGGATCAAGATGGAGATCGACTCGAAGCCGGAAGCGATGGACCGGCTCGACCGCCGCATCATCCAGCTGAAGATCGAGCGCGAGGCGGTGAAAAAGGAATCCGACGAAGCATCGAGGCGACGGCTCGAACTGATCGAATCCGAGATCAAGAAGCTGGAACGCGAATACGCCGATCTCGATGAAGTGTGGAAGTCGGAGAAGGCCGCGGTCCAGGGTACACAGCACATCAAGGAGGAGATCGACAGGCTGCGACTGCAGATGGAGGATCTGAAGCGGAAGGGTCAGTACGACAAGCTGGCCGAGATTCAGTACGGCAAGTTGCCGCAGCTCGAAGCGCAGCTGAAGCAGGCTGAAAAGGCGGAAGCGCCGAAGGGCAAGGCCAGGCTGCTGCGCACCCAGGTGGGCGCCGAGGAGATCGCGGAAGTGGTGTCGCGCGCGACTGGAATCCCAGTCAGCAAGATGATGCAGGGCGAGCGCGAGAAGCTGCTGAAGATGGAGCAGTTCCTGCACCGGCGCGTCGTCGGCCAGGATGAAGCCGTGCGTCTGGTTTCCGACGCGATCCGGCGCTCACGCGCGGGACTGGCTGATCCGAACCGTCCGTACGGGTCGTTCCTCTTCCTCGGGCCGACCGGAGTCGGCAAGACCGAGCTGACGAAAGCGCTCGCGGAATTCCTGTTCGATACCGAGGACGCGCTGATCCGCATCGACATGAGCGAGTACATGGAGAAGCACTCGGTCGCGCGGATGATCGGCGCGCCGCCGGGCTACGTCGGCTATGACGAGGGCGGTGCGCTGACCGAGGCGGTCCGGCGCAAGCCCTATGCAGTGATCCTGTTCGACGAAGTCGAAAAGGCCCACCCGGACGTCTTCAATGTGCTGCTGCAGGTGCTCGACGACGGTCGCATGACCGACGGCCAGGGCCGCACGGTGGACTTTAAGAACACTGTGATCGTGATGACGTCGAATCTCGGCTCACACGAGATCCAGCGCATGGCCGGACAGGCTCCAGAACTGATCAAGAGCACGGTGATGGGTGAGGTGCGCAAGCACTTCCGGCCGGAGTTCGTGAACCGCATTGACGAGATCGTCGTGTTTCACGCGCTCGACAACTCGCAGATCAAGGCAATCGCAAAGATCCAGTTGCATCGCCTCGAGCAGCGACTCGCCGCGCAGGACATGAAACTCGAGGTCAGCGACGCCGCGTTGGCTGAGATCGCCAAGGTCGGATTCGATCCGCTCTACGGCGCGCGGCCG
>DATEZE010000045.1:0-2997 GCA_035255845.1 Burkholderiaceae bacterium
CCGGCGGAGCAGCCGGATGCGTCGACTCGAGCCACCGACTCGCCGCCGGCCGCACCGGCGGAGCAGCCGGACGCGTCGACTCAACCCACCGACTCGCCGCCGGCTGCATCGGTTCACGAAGACTGAGCCGCATGCGAGGAATGGGCCCCGTGCCGCTGCCGCGCCCGCGATCAATTCGCGTGGTGCACGGTGTAGGCGGCGCGTACTTTGTCCAGCAACGCTGGTGGCAGCTGGCTGACGTCGGCCACGAGCCGCTGCAGGTCTTCGCCCGCCAGCGGCGAGATGCCGACATTGATTCGCTGAGCGTCGGCGAGTAGTTCGGGGTCCTTCATGGTGGCGTCGAACGCGCGCCGCAGAGCGGTGAGGCGGTCGGCGGGGACGCCGGGGGTGGTGAAAAAGGCGGTGCCGACCTCGGTCGCGTTCATGATCGCGCTGAGGATCGCGCGCTCCTCCTCGTTGCGGGCGAGCTCGACCGCGGTGGGAACGTCGGGCAGCTCGGCGTGGCGCTTGAGCGCGAACTGCACGAGGATCGCGACGCTGGCGTCGCGCAGCCAGTCGGGATGGGCGACCTTAAGCGCGGTCCACGAGGTCGAGTGCCCCTCGACCTCGCCGCGCTCGACCGCGAGCATGGCTTCGTTCGATCCTTTGTATCCCATCACCAGCTTGAACTTCGTTCCCAGCAGGTTGTTCATGACGGTGGGATAGATCGAGACGGTCGAGCCGACCCCGGTTCCCGACAGCGTCGATTGGAGCTTCTGGGCGTCGGCGAAGGTTTTCACCGGCGATGTCTTCCACATGAACACGATGTTGACGAGCGAATCGATGCGGCCGATCCAGTTGAGCTCGGCGGTCTTGAAGCGCACGCCCTGGGTGCCGAGCTTCTCGTCGAGCGGGATCGTCGGCGCGCCGATGCCGACGACGGTGCCGTCCTTGGGAGAGACGTTGAAGATCGTGTTCACCGCCAGGAAACTGCCGGCGCCGGGCTGGTTCTTCGGCACGATCGCGGGCTTTCCCGGGATGTGCTTGCCGAGATGGCGGGCGAGCAGCCGTCCGAAGGTGTCGTTGCTGCCGCCGGGCGGGTAGCCGATGACAAAATCGATGGTCTTGCCGGCGTAGAATTGTTCCAGCGTTTGCGCCGAAGCTTCGGCGGCCAAGATCGCGGCGAACAAGGCGGCGACGAAGCTCGCGCGCAGGGACAACCGCACGTCGTTTCTCTCCTTGTGATTGCCCGGCAAGAGTAGCCCGGATGGAGCGCTTGCGAAATCCGCCATCGGCCGTTGCGGCACCCCGCCGCATGAATATCTGCCTGTATTCGCAAGACTCGACCTGAAAGAAAGCTCGCTGGCGACGTCAAAGCAGCCGCCTGCCGTCTGCGAACACCTGGGACCAGCTGAGAATGCGAACGGAGTGCCGCAATCCGGTCGGCCAAAATGGGTCTGCCTTCACGAGCGCATCGATGACGTCTGGGCGATCGGCTTCGACCATCCACAGCCCACCGGCGGGATCGCCTGACAGCGCGCGGAGCGGTCCCGCCGCTTTGATCCGCGCCGCGTTGTGCTCGAGAAATGACAAGTGGGCAGCCATGTGGCGGCGGCGAACGTCGGCGCCGAGCGTCGCGTTGTCTTCGAACAGGACCACATAAAGCATCTGGGTTTCTCCGAGCAGCCTGGACGGCCGAGGCTGCGTCTGCAAGATTGCGGCGTGAAGGCGCACTGTTGCAGTTACGGCCGGCAGAAATGCAGATGCTGAACTGGAACGATCTTCGCTACGTGCTGGCCGTCAGTCGAGGCGGAACGCTGAGAGCGGCCGCGCGACTGCTCGGGGTCGACGATACCACCGTCGCTCGGCGTCTCGTGGCGATGCAAGAAACGATCGGTACGCGGCTCTACCAGCGTCTGGTGGACGGCACGCTGCGGCTGACGACGTCCGGCGAACGGGCGGCGCTTCATGCCGAAAGGATCGAGCGCGAGGTCGGCGCGCTCGCTGTCGAACTTGCGGGCGCAGACGACGTGGTTTCCGGTACCGTGCGCGTTACCTCTGTTCCCATCGTCGTCAATCATATCCTCGTGCCTGCGGCGCCGATCTTGCTCAAGCGTCACCCGAAACTCGAGTTGGAATTCGTCGCGGACGCCAGAGACCTCAGTGTGACGCGCCGTGAAACCGACTTGGCTTTGCGCCTCGCTCGTCCGAAAACAGGAGGAACGAAGGTGGTGGCACGCCGCATCGGTACCGTTCGGTATGACGTCTATGCGTCCGCATCCTGTTCGCTACGCGACGCAAAAATGCTGCCCTGGGTGACGTATGACGAGGCGATGGCTCATCTCCCGCAGGCACGCTGGATTGCCGCGACCGCTGTCCGCGACCATCAGAGGATCGCTGCCGTGCGCCTCAACGACGCCGAAGCTCTGCTCGAAGCCGTGATTGCCGGACTTGGTCGATCGCTGTTGCCTTGCGCTATTGCTGACGGCGACTCGCGGCTGCGAAGAATTTTCGGAAAGCGGCGCGGCTCTGTGCTGTCGCGCGAGCTGTGGCTGCTCACGCATTCGGAGCTCAGGAGACTCGGCAGGATCGAAGCCGCTGCGAAGTGGATCGAGCAGATAGCGCCGCACTAGTGTGGCGGTTCAGAAGTCCGCATCATTTTTGCAGCGAGTCCGAAATGCGGACTTCTGAACCAAAGCCACATGGCTGCGGCACAATGATGCGAACTTCGGAATCGGGACACTAGCACACGGCTCCTGCTCAAACGCAGAGAAAGCCGCTACCGAGCAAACGTTTTGCGATCTACCGAGCAAAAACCGCTCGCGCTTGCCGACGAAATATCGAAGGAGCGGAATTTTATGATGCTGCAATGACCCCTCGCCCGCGCGAGCAGGTGGTGTATCATTTCTTGACGTTGCCTTGTCTCGATTCAGCGGATGCCGGTTCCCTTTTCCTCGCCGCGCAGGCGTCGCGCCATCATCATCGGCGGGTCGATGTCCGGCCTGTTCGCCGCGGCCT
>DATEZE010000046.1:0-15111 GCA_035255845.1 Burkholderiaceae bacterium
GGCGATGACCGGCGGCACGATGCAGCCGCTGCCGCCCGCGCTGCTCGGCCCACAACCCGAGCAGAGCTTCGACCTCGACCGGCCGCTGCGCGAGGCGCGCGACGCGTTCGAGAAGAGCTACTTCGAGTTCCACCTCGCGCAGGAGAACGGCAGCATGACGCGCGTCGCCGAGAAGACCGGGCTCGAGCGCACGCACCTGTATCGCAAGCTCAAGCAGCTCGGCATCGAGCTCGCGCGTGGTGCCCGCCGCGAACGCCCGGCTGAGGAGTTGCCGGGAACCGCACCCGCCCAGGCCGAGGCGCCGGGCCTGCGCCAGCCGCCCGTCTACGTGCAGCGCGACGACTACGACGACTAGCCGGGCGCCGGGCGGCGGCAGCGATCCATGAAGATCATCATCGTCGGCGCCGGTCGAGTCGGATCCTCGGTGGCCGAAAGCCTGGTGTCTGAGCAAAACGACATCACCGTCATCGATTCCGATCCGGTACGAGTGGCCGATCTGCAGGATCGGTTCGACCTGCGCGGATTGGTCGGAAATGCCGCATTGCCGTCGACGCTGAAGCAGGCGGGCGCCGACGACTCGGACATGCTGATCGCGGTCACTGCGTTCGATGAGACCAACCTCGTCGCATGCAAGATCGCCGCCGATCTGTTCAACGTTCCCACGCGTATCGCACGCGTGCGCAATGTTGAACTGCAGCAACATCCCCAGTTGATCGGCGACCAGGGATTCCGCTGCTCGCATGTGATATTTCCCGAGCAGACCGTCACCGACACGCTGCTCAATCTGATCGAGTTCCCGGAGGCGCTGCAGGTGCTGGAATTCGCCGACGGCAAGGCGAGTCTCATTGCGGTGCGTGCCTTCGCAGGCGGACCACTGGTTTCGCATCAGGTCAAGGAACTGCGGCGCCACCTTCCGAACGTCGACGCACGCATCGTCGCGATGTTCCGCGAGGATGCCAGCGTGCGTGTCGACGGCGACACCCAAATTCAGGCGGGCGATGAGGTTTTCTTCCTGGTCGCCTCGCAGAACGTGCGCACGGTGCTGGGCGAGCTGCGCAGCATGGACAAGCCGGTGCGGCGCGTGATCATCGCTGGCGGCGGCAACATCGGGCGCCGGGTCGCCCGCGCTCTGGACACGGGCGAAGGACTTGATACGCCGGAAAAATTCGTCGTCAAGGTCATCGAAGCGGACAAGCGCCGCGCTGAGCAGCTCGCGCAGCAGCTGTCTTCCGCAGTACTCGTGCTCAATGGCGACGTGACCGACGAGGACCTGCTGCTGGAGGAGGGCGTGCACGAGGCGGATCTGTTCATCGCCCTGACTAACGACGACGAGAACAACATCATGAGCTCGCTGCTCGCGAAGCGCATGGGCGCGCGCCGGGTGATCGCGCTGATCAACCGCAAGAGCTACGGCGACCTGATGCAGGGCGGTCAGATCGACATCGCGATCTCGCCGTCGTACGTGACACTGTCGGCGCTGCTGCGATTCGTACGGCGCGGGGATGTAGTGGTCGCGCACAGCCTGCGCCGTGGCGCCGCCGAGGCACTGGAAATCGTCGCCCATGGTGACGCGCAGACATCGCGGGTGATCGGCAAGCGCATCGAGCAGATCGAGTTGCCGGGCGGCGTGACGATCGGCGCGGTGATCCGCGGTCAGGGCGATCACGCCAACGTGCTGATGCCCCACCACGACACGGTCATCGAGCCCGAGGACCATTTAATCGTCTTCGTCGAGAACAAGCGCCTGATACAGCGCGTCGAGCGTCTTTTTACCGTCGGCGTCGGCTTCTTTTGATGCTGCGCCGCAACCACGCGGCGGCCACTAGCGACTTACCCGGTGGCAGTGCAAGAACCCTGCGCGCAACGGTGCGATTCTTCTAGAATCGTCGACAGCGGCAAATCACTGCGACTCACTACAGACACAGCCGCGCGAAGGAGAAGGACAACGGCCGTCGCGTCGCAGATCTAGAACTCAGCCAAGGAGACTTTATGGATTTCCTGAAAAACGAGGACGCTGCGCCGACTCGTCGCAAGTTCCTATCCAAGGCGGCGGCCGCAACTGCCGGAACGGCAGCGCTCGGATTCCCGATGGTGTCGAAGGCGCAGACGACGACGCTGCGTTTTCAGAGCACCTGGCCGACGAAGGACATCTTCCACGAGTACGCCGGCGATTTCGTCAAGAAGGTCAACGAAATGTCGTCCGGGCGCCTGAAAATCGAACTGCTGCCCTCCGGCGCGGTGGTGCGCGCCTTCGACCTGCTCGATGCCGTCAACAAGGGCACGCTCGATGGCGGCCACGGTGTGGTGGCGTACTGGTATGGCAAGAACTCGGCCGTCGCGCTATGGGGTTCGGGACCGGCCTTCGGGATGGACGCGAACCAGGTGCTCGCGTGGCACTACTACGGTGGGGGCAAGCAGATCCTCGAAGATATTTACAAGAGCCTCAATCTGAACGTCGTGTCGTACCTGTATGGGCCGATGCCGACGCAGCCTTTTGGCTGGTTCAAGAAGCCGATCACCAAGGTTGAGGACGTCAAGGGGATGAAGTTCCGGACGGTCGGCCTGGCCGTCGACATGTACACGGCGCAAGGAGCGGCAGTGAATCCGCTGCCGGGAGCCGAGATCGTGCCGGCGCTCGACCGCGGCCTGATCGATGGCGCCGAGTTCAACAACGCCAGTTCGGACCGCATCCTCGGATTCCCGGACGTCTCCAAGGTCTGCATGCTGCAGAGCTTCCACCAGTCGAGCGAACAGTTTGAAATCCTGTTCAACAAGACCAAATACGACGCTCTGCCGCAGGACCTGAAGGCGATCATCGACTATGCGGTGCAGGCGTCGAGTGCCGATATGAGCTGGAAAGCGGCCGATCGCTACTCGCAGGACTACATTTCTTTGCGTACCAAGGACGGGGTCAGCTTCTACAAGACTCCCGATGCGATCTTGCGCAACCAACTCGAGGTGTGGGACAAGCTGATCGAAGCGAAGTCGGCCGACAACCCGCACTTCAAGAAGGTGCTCGATTCGATGAAAGCTTTCGCTGAGCGCACCTGCCGCTACGGGTTCGACTACAACGTCGACTACCGAATGGCCTACAACCACTACTTCGGACGGCCGGCTGTCCCTGCCAAGAAAGCCTGATGCGGTGATGGCGCCCCGGGCGCCGCGCTGAACATGAAGGAGCGACGCTCGCGGGCGTCGCTTTTTTTTGACCAGGCGGGCCGGTCGCAGGCTGCGATGCTTGACCGCGCTCGAGCCCGAGGACACTATGCGCTGCCTTCGGCTTGGCGTCGACCGACTTTCAGAGTGAGGAAGGCTTCTGGCCCCGGGCGGATCGTCGTGCTGGCACCGTCAGCCATCGAGTACAAATCAAAACTACTTTCCTGAGCGATGAACGTCCAACGATTTCTGCATGCTGTTGACCGCTTCAGCACGATGGTCGGCAAGGCGTTTTCATGGCTGATCGTCGTGTTGATGCTGACGGTTTGCGTCGAGGTGTTCAAGCGTTACGCGCTGAACGCACCCACGGCGTGGATCTACGACGCCAACAACATGCTGTATGGAACTCTCTTCATGATGGGCGGCGCCTACGCGCTGGCGCACGACGCGCACGTGCGGGGTGATTTTTTGTACGGAAGCATGAAACCACGCACCCAGGCGACGCTGGACCTCATCCTGTTTGTGCTTTTCTTCCTGCCCGGTGTACTGGCGCTGACATGGTCCGGCTGGGTGCAGGCCAACGAATCGCTGGCTATTCGCGAGCACACCTTCAATGCCCAGCCGCTTCCGCTTTATCCATTCAAGTTCGTGATCCCGGTAGCCGGCGCAATACTGCTGCTGCAGGGGATTGCCGAGATGGTTCGGTGCGTCATCTGCCTGCGCACCGGCGAATGGACACCTCGGCTCAAGGACGCCGAGGAAATGGATGTCGTCGAGCAACAACTGAAGGGCGGCACTTACATCGACGAGGCCGCGAAAGCTGAGGCGATCGAGCGCACGAAGCACCTGGAAGAGACCCTGCATCAGCGCGGCGGCGGAGGCCAATCGTGAGCGACCCCGCACTCGGTTTGACGATGCTCGGCATGATCGTCGTCGTGATCATGCTGGGTTTTCCCACGGCGTTCACGCTGATGGGGCTCGGCATGGTGTTCGGCTTTTTCGCGATGCACGATCCGTCCACGCCCTGGACGCAGAACCACATCTTCGAACTGATGGTGCAGCGAACCTACGGCGCGATGGTCAATGAGACCTTGCTGTCGATTCCGCTGTTCGTGCTGATGGGCTACGTGATGGAGCGCGGCGCCCTGGTGGACAAGATGTTCCACAGCGTGCAGCTCGCGTTCCGGCGCGTGCCCGGATCGCTAGCGGTCACAACTCTGATCATCTGCACGTTCTGGGGGATCGCGAGCGGACTGGTCGGCGCCGTGGTTGTTCTGATGGGCGTGATCGCGCTTCGTCCGATGCTCAACGCCGGGTACGACGTCCGGCTGGCGTCAGGCGTGATCACGGCTGGCGGAACGCTGGGGATCCTGATCCCTCCGTCCGTGATGATCATCGTGTATGCGGCGGTTGCCGGGCAGTCGGTGGTCAAGCTATATGCGTCGGCGATGTTCCCGGGATTCTTCCTCGCTTTTTTATACCTACTCTATGTACTGGGCTGGGCGATTCTGCAGCCCAAGGTGGCACCGAAGCTGCCGCCCGATCAAATGCGCGCGCCGATATCGCCCTGGGTTGCGCACGTCGCGCGAACCTATTCGCCGCGCATGCTGCCGGCATTGCTGGTTGCAGTGGTGGCACCCGCGCGTGCCCTGCGCAGCGGGGTCGACGGGCTGCGAATCAGCTGGGCGCTGCTGCTGAAAGGTCTTATCACCGCGCTTGTCCCACTGCTACTTGCCGGCGCGACACTGGGCAGCGCCTGGTGGTACGTCACCATCTATTCGCAGCGCGACGCCAATGCAGGAGCCTCGGGCTTGGAGCGAATCGATTCGAGCGTGATCCAGACTCCTTCCGCCCCTGCCGCAAATTCTCTCAGTGAACCGCCGACATCCGGACTGCAGGAACCACCGTCGGGCGATGTGCGCGAGCCGCCGGGTGCGGAGAGTTCCCCGACTCCACCTGCTGAAGTCGGCCTGCAACAACTAGGTGACACGGTCGAGGCGCAGCAGGCGCCGCCAGTTCCACCTGCCTTCTATACGGGCTTCTGGACGACCTGCGCCGCAGTGCTTGCGCTGCTGCTCTGGTACTACTGGAAAATGGATGCCGAGCAGTTCGAGATCCTGCGCATGCTGGTCTCGTCGGTGATGCCCCTCACCATCCTGACCTTGCTGGTGCTGGGAGTGATCCTGTTCGGGATCACCACTGCGACGGAATCAGCTGCGCTTGGTGCGGCCGGAGCGTTCCTGATGGCCTGGCAGGCGAAAACGCTGACGTTCCAGCGGATCAAGGAAGCGGTCTTCCTGACCATGAAGACCACGGCGATGGTGTGCTGGTTGTTCGTCGGTTCGGCTCTGTTCTCGGCAGTGTTCGCCCTACTCGGAGGACAGGGCATTGTCGAGCGCTGGGTCGTCGGGATGAACCTGACGCCGGTCCAGTTCCTGCTGCTTTCGCAGGCCATCATCTTCATTCTCGGCTGGCCGCTCGAGTGGACCGAGATCATCGTCATTTTCATCCCGATCTTCCTGCCGCTGCTGACTCACTTCCAAATTGATCCGCTGCTCTTCGGTACTCTGGTCTTTGTCAATCTGCAGGCGGCGTTTCTGTCACCGCCGGTCGCAATGTCCGCGTTCTATCTGAAGGGTGTTGCGCCTCCTCACGTGACTCTCAACCAGATCTTCTCGGGGATGATGCCGTACATGTTGATCGTCATCCTGTGCATGGTAATCATGTACATCTGGCCGGGAATGACGTTGTGGTTGCCGGGATATCTTTACGGGCAGTGACACTGACATCGCGGGGCGGTACCCCGAGGCGCGGCGGTATCAAACGACCGCCTCCGGCGGCGCATAATCCGCGCGCACTTCAGGTGCGCCCCTATGCAGGCGTTCGCGCGCTCGATCCTTCCGGTCATCAACGTCCTTGGCTATGTCGTCCTGATCTTTGCCGGGACGATGCTGGTCCCGCTCGCCTTCGCGTTCGCAGTCGGCGAGCCCGCCGAAAGGGACTATGACCTTGCGCTGCTGATCACGGCCGGTATCGGCGCCGCGCTGCTGCTCACGACGCGCCGCTACCGCCGCGAGCTGCAGCCGCGCGATGGCTTCCTGCTCGTGACCCTGGGCTGGACGATCCTGCCCGCGTGCGCGACGCTGCCGCTGCTCTTCCATCTGCCCGGCATCTCGTTCACCGATGCGTACTTCGAGACGATGTCGGGACTGACAACCACCGGCGCCACCGTGCTCAGCGGCCTCGACCAATTACCGGTGTCGATCAATGTCTGGCGGCACCTGCTGATCTGGATCGGCGGCATGGGAATCCTCGTGCTCGCGGTCGCGATCCTGCCGCTACTCGGTGTCGGCGGCGCTCAGGTTTTCAAGGCCGAGACCGCCGGCCCGTTCAAGGAGACCAAGCTGACGCCGCGGATCGCGGACACTGCCAAGGCGCTGTACTCGATCTACTTCGGTATCTCGCTCGTGTGTTTCCTGGCCTTTGGCTGGGCCGGCATGAGCTGGACCGACGCGTTCATGCATATGTGCTCGACGATGGGTCTCGGTGGCTTCTCGTCGCACGACGCGAGCTTCGGTTACTTCAATTCGCCGCTGATTGACTACACCGCGGTCGTGTTCATGACACTCGCCGGCTTCAACTTCTCGCTGCACTTCATCGCGTGGCGGCGGCGTTCGCTCGTGCCGTACTGGATCGATCCGGAAGCGCGGGCCTATCTTTTCACGCTGATCGCCGCCTGCCTGGCGGTCGCGGCGTATCTGTATTACAGCGACGTCTATGGCGACTGGTGGACCTCCCTGCGGTTCGCGACCTTCAACGTCGTGTCGATCGCGACCACCACTGGCTATGCGAACACCGATTTCAACCAGTGGCCGATCTTCGCGCCGGTGCTGATGCTGTTCCTTTCGGGCTTTACTACCTGCGCTGGTTCGACCGGCGGCGGCATCAAGATGGTGCGGGCCCTGATCCTGCTGAAGCAGGCACGGCGCGAGTTGACGCGCATCCTGCATCCGCGCGCGGTCATCCCGGTCATCGTCGGCGACCAGGTGATCGACAACAAGGTGATCTTCGCTGTGCTCGCGTTCATGCTGATCTATGGCGCCTCGATCATCTGGCTAACCTTCCTGCTGCTGCTTTCTGGCCTCGACGTCATTTCGTCGTTTACGGCGATCGTGGCCTGCATCAACAACACCGGCCCCGGACTCAACCAGGTCGGGCCGGCGACGAACTTCAGCGGTCTGAGTGACTTCGAGACCTGGGTCTGCACCTTCGCGATGCTGATCGGCCGACTCGAGATGTTCTCGGTGTTCGTGCTGTTCACGCCGGAGTTTTGGCGCCGTTGATGCGCGCGCGGGTCGCGGTGGCGACCGATGGCCTGCAGCGCCACGTCGATGCGTGGCTGGCGGAGCATCCGACCGGTGCCCGGATGATCATCGTCGAGGGTGCGCTCGCCGCGTTCAATGTGCCCGACGACGTCCCTGTGACCCGTCTTGCCGCCGGGTGCGTCTGTTGCCTCGGCCAGTTGCCGTTACGCGTGACACTGGTGCGCAGCGTGCGGGCGCTGCGGCCCGAATACGCACTGCTGCTGCTCGCCAACGGCGCACACCTCGATCGCGTGCGTGCGCTGCTGGCCGAAGGCTCGCTCGGGGTGCGCTTCGAGCTCGACTGAGCGCGCCCGGCTTCCCGCCCAATCGCTTTTGCAGTTAGCGTTTACTCCCGCTTTTCGGAGCGTCCATGGGAGTCGGCACGGCCGATGCTTGAATCCGCCGGCTGAATACCGATATTGCACTTGGGAGCGCCACAAACGCACCGGACTGCCGAAAGGACCAAGATGGCACTGACGATCATCTACAACAGCCCGCAGTACTGCGTGTTCGAGTTCGAAAGCTCGAACACCGATGGTGGCCGTGCCATGGGTGGGTACGAGATCATGGACAAGCAGCTCCGTCGCGAGATCTTCCTCGGCGGTCAAGATGCTGAAAACTTCCGGCGCAGCGTTCAGGAACTGATCGAACAAGGGCCGACCTCGGACGATATCGATGCGTTCCTGCAGGGTTTCAGCGGGCTCATGACCCAACCAGTCGTCCTGCACTGAGCTTCCGAGCGGCGATACGCCACGCAATTCGAGGAGCGGTTCTACTCGATCGCCCACGCCCGCACCACGCTCGCGCCACAATCCCTGATCTAAACGGGCGTTCGCAACGACGAACGCAACAGGGGGCATAGTGGAATTCGACTACGTCGTGGTCGGTGGCGGTTCTGGCGGATGCGTTCTTGCATCGCGCCTGTCCGAGGACCCGGGTCAGACGGTCGCGTTGCTCGAAGCCGGCGGAGTCAATGACGGTGTGCTGAACCGGGTTCCCACCGGGGCGGCGCTGCTCGTCATGCGCCGCAATCCGAGCAACTGGGCGTTTGCCACGGTGCCGCAGCCGGGCCTCGGAGGCCGTATCGGCTATCAGCCGCGCGGGCGCGGCCTCGGCGGTTCTTCGGCCATCAACGCAATGATCTATCTGCGGGGTCAGCGAGAGGACTACGACGACTGGGCCGCCGGCGGCGCACGCGGCTGGGGCTGGGCCGACGTGCAGCCGTACTTCCTGAAGGCGGAGAACAACGAGCGCGGCGCCGACGGCGAGCACGGCGTCGGCGGCCCACTGAACGTGGCCGACCTGCGCTCGCCGCATCCGTTCGCCGAGCTGTTCGTGAAGGCCGGCGTGCAGGCCGGACTGGCGCGCAACGACGACTTTGCCGGCGAAACGCAGGATGGCGTCGGCTTCTATCAGGTGACTCAGAAGAACGGCGAGCGCTGGTCGGTTGCGCGCGCCTACCTCGATCCGGCTCGTGCGCGGGCCAATCTGCATATCGAGACGGCGGCGCTGGCGACGCGCATCGTGTTCGAGGGCACGCGCGCGGTCGGAGTCGAGTTCGAGCAGGGCGGCGTGCGGCGGGTCTTCCGCGCGCGGCGCGAGGTCCTGCTCGCCGCGGGCGCGCTGCAATCGCCGCAACTGCTGATGGTCTCTGGCGTCGGTCCTGCCGACGCGCTGCGCCAACTTGGTATCGCGGTCGTGGCCGATCTGCCGGTCGGGGCGAATCTGCAGGACCATCTCGACGTCATCATCAACCGACGGGTCGACAACACCGATCTGCTCGGACTCTCGCCGACAGGTGCGGTCAAACTGCTGCGCGGGATGCATCAATGGCGCCGCGAACGGCGCGGCATTCTGACT
This sequence comes from Burkholderiaceae bacterium, assembly GCA_035255845.1. Lineage (GTDB taxonomy): Bacteria > Pseudomonadota > Gammaproteobacteria > Burkholderiales > Burkholderiaceae_F > JALORV01. The sequence continues at coordinate 9,381 of DATEZE010000046.1, forward strand.
TCCAATTTTGCCGAGGCTGGAGCGTTCGTGCGGACGCTGCCCGAACTCACGCGCCCCGATGTGCAGTTGCATTTCGTGATCGGCATGGTCGACAACCACAATCGCACCTTCCACTGGGGTCACGGCATGAGCTGCCACTCATGCAAGTTGCGTCCGAAGAGCCGCGGGACGGTGCGCCTCGCGTCCAAGGACGCGCGCGACGCGCCGCAGATCGATCCGGCGTTCCTGTCGGCCGAAGAGGATCTCGAGACGATGGCGCGCGGGTTCAAGATCGTGCGGCGCATCTTCGCGCAGCGGGCATTCGCGCCGTTCGGAGGTGGCGATCCGTCGCGCGAGCTCTACTTCGGCGAAGTGCGCAGCGACGACGAGATTCGCGCGGCGATCCGCCAGCGCGCCGACACTGTCTATCACCCGGTCGGCACCTGCAAAATGGGCAGTGACGCGACGGCGGTAGTCGATCCCGAGCTCAGGGTGCGTGGCGTCCAGGGCCTGCGTGTGGTCGATGCGTCGGTGATGCCGACCCTCGTTTCGGGCAATACGAATGCTCCGGTAGTGATGATCGCGGAGAAGGCGGCCGACCAGATCCGCGGTATCGGCGCGCCGGCATTGGCCCACCCGGCGACTGCAGCGCGCGAGTCGGTGCTGGCCTGAGGGGCTCGGTGCTTCCTGTGCTGGCAGGCATGAGCTCATGCCTGACGGCGTCATGCCCGGCTCGCAGCGCCGGGTATCCTCGCTCCTCCGCACCTTTGCCGGCTAACCGTCGATGCCGATTGCTTCCCCGATGACCGCCACCGAGAGCCGCCTGCGCGAGTTGCTGGCGCGCCGCATCCTGATCCTGGATGGCGCGATGGGCACGCTGATCCAGCAGTACCGGCTGAGCGAAGCGGAATTCCGCGGCGAGCGCTTCGCCGGGCATCCGATCGATCTGCGCGGCAACAACGACCTCCTGTCGCTCACGCGGCCGGAGTTGATCCGCGAAATCCACGAGCAGTATCTGGCCGCCGGTGCCGACATTATCGAGACGAACACCTTTGGTGCGACCTCGATCGCGCAGGACGACTACAAGCTCGGTGCGCTCGCCTACGAAATGAACGTCGCGGCCGCGCGCATCGCCCGTGCAGCGGTCGAGCAGTATTCCAGCGCGGACCGACCGCGCTATGTCGCGGGCGCGCTCGGACCTACGCCGCGGACTGCGTCGATTTCGCCCGATGTAAACGACCCGGGTGCGCGCAACGTCAGCTTCGACGAACTCGCCGCCGCCTACGGCGAACAAGCGCGCGGGCTGCTCGACGGCGGTGCCGACCTGCTGCTGATCGAGACTATCTTCGACACGCTGAACGCCAAGGCCGCCATTTTCGCGGTCGAGGAAGAGTTCGAACGGCGTGCGCAGCGCGGTGAGCCGCGCGTGCCGATGATGATCAGCGGCACCGTCACCGACGCCTCGGGTCGCATCCTGAGCGGCCAGACTGTCGAGGCGTTTTGGCATTCGGTGCGCCACGCGCGGCCGCTGACGGTCGGGCTCAACTGCGCGTTGGGGGCGGCGTTGATGCGCCCCTACATCGAGGAACTCGCGCGCATTGCCGACACCTTCATCAGCGTCTATCCGAACGCCGGCCTGCCGAACCCGATGAGCGAGACCGGCTTCGACGAGACGCCGGATATCACCTCGAGCTTGCTGCGCGAGTTCGCCGAAGCGGGCTTCGTCAATATCGCCGGCGGCTGCTGCGGTACGACGCCAGAGCATGTCGCCGAGATCGCGCGGGCGATCGACGGGCTCGCGCCGCGCGCGGTGCCTTCGGCCGATCGGGTGCTCAGGCTCTCCGGCCTCGAGCCGCTGAAGATCGGTGACGAGAGCCTGTTCGTCAACGTCGGCGAGCGCGCCAACGTGACCGGATCGAAGGCTTTTGCGCGGCTTATTTTGAACGAACAGTACGAGGAGGCAGTCAGCGTTGCGCGCCAGCAGGTCGAAAACGGCGCGCAGGTCATCGACGTGAACATGGACGAGGCAATGCTGGACTCGGCCGCCGCGATGACGCGCTTTCTTAACCTTATCGCGAGCGAACCCGACATCGCACGTGTGCCGGTCATGATCGACAGCTCAAAGTGGAGCGTCATCGAAGCCGGGCTGAAATGCGTGCAAGGCAAGAGCATCGTCAATTCGATCTCGCTGAAGGAGGGCGAGGACGAGTTCCTGCGGCAGGCGCGGCTGGCGCGCCGCTACGGCGCGGCAGTCATCGTCATGGCCTTCGACGAGCAGGGCCAGGCCGACACGTTCGCGCGCAAGACGACAATCTGCCGGCGCTCATACGATTTGCTGATGCAACAGGCGGACTTTTCGCCTGAAGACATCATTTTCGATCCAAACATTTTCGCGATCGCGACCGGCATCGAGGAACACGACAACTACGCCGTCGACTTCATCGAGGCGACGCGCTGGATCCGGCAACACCTGCCGTACGCGAAAGTCAGCGGTGGGGTGTCCAACGTCAGTTTCAGCTTTCGCGGCAACGATCACGTGCGCGAGGCGATCCACGCGGTGTTTCTGTACCACGCGATCCGCGCCGGCATGACGATGGGTATCGTCAACGCCGGCCAACTCGGCGTCTACGAGGAGATCGACCCGGAGTTGCGCGAGCGCGTGGAGGATGTCGTGCTGAATCGGCGCCGTGACGCTGCGGAACGGTTGGTGTCGTTTGCCGAGCAGGTGAAGGCAGGCGGGCGCAAGAAGGACGAGGATCTGGCATGGCGCTCTGAACCGGTGGAAAAGCGCCTCGCGCATGCATTGATCCACGGCATTGCGCAGTTCGTCGTCGAGGACACCGAGGAATGCCGCGCAGCGATTGCCGCGCGCAGTGGCCGACCGATCGAGGTGATCGAGGGCCCGCTGATGGACGGGATGAACATCGTCGGCGATCTCTTCGGCGCCGGGAAGATGTTCCTGCCGCAGGTGGTGAAAAGCGCCCGCGTGATGAAGCTGGCGGTTGCGCACCTCGTGCCGTACATCGAGGCGGAAAAAGCCGCGCACGCTGCCTCGGGCGGTGAAGTGCGGGCGAAGGGTAAGGTCGTCATCGCCACCGTCAAGGGCGACGTGCACGACATCGGCAAGAACATCGTCTCGGTCGTGCTCCAGTGCAACAACTTCGAGGTCGTCAACCTCGGGGTCATGGTGCCGGCCGAAAAGATCCTCGCGACCGCCCGCGAGGAAAAGGCCGACATGATCGGACTGTCAGGCCTGATCACGCCCTCGCTCGAGGAAATGCAGCACGTCGCGCGCGAGATGCAGCGCCAGGGTTTCTCGCTGCCGCTCTTGATTGGTGGCGCGACCACCAGCCGCGTGCACACGGCGGTGAAGATCGCGCCGCACTACACGCGCGGGCCGGTCATATACGTGTCGGACGCGAGCCGTTCGGTCAGCGTCTGCCAGAACCTGGTGAGCGATGACGCGGCCTCCCGCTTCATCGCGGAGATCAGCCGGGAGTACGAACGCGTGCGGGAACAGCACGCCAACAAGAAAGGTCCCGAGATCATCACGCTTGAAGCGGCGCGTGGCAACGCGACCCGCATTGATTGGTCCGGCTATGCGCCGCCAAAGCCCAAGTTCCTCGGCCGGCGGCTGTTCCGGAACTACGACCTGGCGATGATCGCCAAGTACGTCGACTGGGGACCATTTTTCCAGACGTGGGACCTGCACGGCCCCTTTCCGCAGCTCCTGGCCGATGAAGTCGTCGGCGAACATGCGCGCCAGGTCTTCGCCGAAGGCGAGAAGATGCTCGAGCGCATCATCGCCGAGCGCTGGTTGACGGCTAACGCCGCCGTAGCATTCTTCCCGGCCAACGCCGTCGGCGAGGACATCGAGGTCTACACCGACGACACGCGCCGGCAGCTCGCGTTCACCTGGAATGGTCTGCGCCAGCAGACGCGTAAGCCCGTCATCGACGGCGAGCCGAATCCGAACCAGGCGCTGGCAGACTTCGTCGCGCCGAAGTCGTCCGGCATTGCCGATTACATCGGCGCCTTCGCGGTTACGAGCGGCATCGGTCTAGATAAACGCGAAGCGGTTTTGCAGACGCGGCACGACGACTACGGGGTGATCATGCTGAAGGCGATCGCCGACCGGCTCGCCGAAGCCTTCGCTGAAATGATGCACGAGCGCGTGCGGCGGGACCTCTGGGGATACGCCGCCAACGAATCGCTGACCAGCGCGGAGCTGATCAAGGAACAGTACCGCGGCATCCGTCCCGCGCCCGGATATCCGGCCTGCCCCGAACATTCGGTCAAGCGGCCGCTGTTCGAGACGCTGGGCGCGCAGGACATCGGCATGGCGCTCACGGAGAATTACGCGATGCAGCCGGCGTCCTCCGTCAGCGGCTTCTATCTGTCGCACCCTCGGTCGCGTTACTTCAACGTCGGCCGAATCGGGCGCGACCAGCTCGAGGATCTCGCGCGGCGCAGGCAGGAGTCCGTCGACGAGCTCGAGCGCTGGCTGGCGCCGAACCTCGGCTAGGCAGCAGGATCCCGCTTGCAGCGGCGCCGCGTCCTCGGGGTCCTTCTCGCGGCCGTAGCGCTCGCGGCATGCAGCCGCGGTGACCCAGAAAAAGCGCTGCGGGCGACGATCGCCGCGATGGCTCTGGCGATCGAGCAGCATCGCGTCGGCGACGCGCTGGAGCCGCTCACCGAGGACTTCAGCCGCGAATCGGGCGCGTTCGGCAAGCAGGACGCGCGGCGCTTGCTGGCTGCATCGATGCTGCGCAACGAGAAGATCCAACTTAGCGCCACGGTTACCGCGCTTCGGATCGAGGGCGACCGCGCGTTCGCCACGGTGCGCGTGATCGCCGCTGGCGGCAGCAGCCTGCTGCCCGACCGCGGCCAGACCTGGGAATTCGACACTGCTTGGCGGCGCGACGGCGCGCAGTGGAAGCTCTTCAACGCCGAATGGCGCGAAGGTCTTTAGCGCGGTTCGGTGCGGCGCAGATTGCCTTCCCGTGCACACGGTGCAATCGTGATGGTTGTTGACGAGTGATGGAGACACCATGCTGACCAACGCTCCTGCCACGACCATCCTGCCAGTGCGCGATGTCGACCGGGCGCGCGACTTCTACGAGCGACGGCTCGGGCTCAAACCCCTGGGCCTGCAGCAGGACGGCAAGTTCCTGTTTGCGCTCGGTGACGGGGGCACGCTGGCACTGATTCCAAAGGCCGACGGCACGAAAGCCGAGCACACGGCGGTCAGCTTCAGGGTCGACGATGTCGTACAGGAGATCGGCGTGCTGAAGGATCGGGGCGTCGTATTCGAAAACTACGATCTGCCGGGATTTCGCACCGAAGGCCATGTCTGCGTGCTGGGCTCCGAGAAGGCCGCCTGGTTCAAGGACACCGAGGGCAATATCCTCTGCCTGCACGAGGACGTCTGATCCGGCGCGTTGGTTGCTCGGCTTCCCCTTGATCTCCGGCTGACCGACCCGATCAGCAAAGGAATAAGCTGTCCGGAGTCGCAGCGGAGTCCGTGGAGGCCGCCGCAGATGACCCTCACCACGAGGCCGGCATCGAGTCGGCCACCCGCTGTTGCGGGACTGTTCTATCCGGATGATCCCGCCGAGTTGCGCGGCGAGGTGCAGCGCCTGCTCGCGGCCGCCGGAGGCGCGGGCGCACTGCCACCCAAAGCGCCGAAGGCTCTTATCGTTCCGCACGCGGGCTATGTGTACTCGGGACCGATCGCGGCGCAGGCGTATGC
>DATEZE010000047.1:0-13076 GCA_035255845.1 Burkholderiaceae bacterium
CACGTTGGTGCTGGAACAGGCGGTCGTACGCCGGCAATTCAAAGCGCGCGTCGTTGATCGACTCCTTGTTCGGCCCGTAGGCCATGCCGAAAAGCGTGTCGCTATCCGGCTGGCCCAGTGTCCAACCGTAGCCCCACATCATCAGCTGGCCGGCCATAGACTGCTTGACCAGCTCGGGCCACTGCGCGATGCGGAAGCGCGTGCGCAATCCGAGCCTGTTCATGAACTTCGACCAGAGCTCGTTGACGCTTCGATCGCGCTGGGTACTGGTCGAGGCGATTTCCAGTTCCAACGGCTCGCCTTGAGGCGTTTCACGCCAGCCGTCGCCGTCGCGATCGACGTAACCGTAAACGTCGAGCAGAGCCCGCGCGCGCGCCGGGTCATACTCGGACATCGGAGTGCGATAAGCGGGATCGTAGCCAAAGGTTCCGGGTGCGAATGGCGACTGGGCCAGGACGCCGTAGCCGCTGTAGATGCTGCGGATGTACTCGCGGGCGTCGAAGCCGAGTGCAATCGCACGCCGCAACGCGACCTTGTCGGGCGCGTAGCCGCCGACGAGCGGATGTTCCATGTTGAAGTAGCTAAGTTGGACGTCTGACATCGGCGTCAACGTCGCCCGCACTCCACGGCGTTCCAGGAACGGCGCGAGCTTGCGGTTGGGGGCCGCGAGGCGGACCAAGTCGACCGGCACTGGATCGATGATGTCGAGTTCGCCCTGAACAAACGCCAGCCAGCGCGGCTGAGACTCCTCGATGATCGAGACCTCGACCCGATCGATCATCGGCACGCGGCGGCCACGCAACCGGGCCACGTCACTGGCCAGCGCGGGCGCGGCGTCGTCCGCAGGCTCGAACTCGTAACGCTGCTCGCGGTACGCAGGGTTCCGCTCAAGGACGATATGTGACGAGCGCCGCCATGCGACGAGACGAAACGGGCCGGTGCCGACCGGATGCGCCATGATGTCGTCGCCATAGGCCTCGACCACTTCGCGCGCTATCGCACCGAAAAGTGATGCGTCGGCAAAGCTGTAGAGCATGCGGGGATTGGGTTCCGCCAACCGCAGACGGAAGGTGTACCGATCCAGGGTGCGTAGCCCCTCGACTTCGGTCGTGTAGTCGAACGGGCGGCGGCCTTTGAGCGACGCGGCCCGCAACTCGGTCAGTCCGACAACCTTGCTGTTCTCGAGAACGAACAGCATCGGGCTCTTCCAGCGTGGGTCGTAGATGCGCTTCCACGAGTACACGTAGTCCGCGGCGACGAGTTCGCGGCGCTCGCCCTTGAAGGCCGGGTCGTCCTGAAAGTAGATGTCCGGCCGGATCCGGAACGTGAAAGTGCGATGGTCCGTAGACACCTCGGGCATCGCGATCGCCGTATCGGTGCGCAGCCGCGCCGGGCGTGCCATGTAGTCGAAATCGAGCGGCGCATCGAAGATGTGCGCGATGATCGTGCGCGAGTACAGGTCCTGCACCTGGGCCGGGTCGAATCCGGTTTCGGCCGAAGGGAAGACCGCTCGCAGTGTTCGCTGCGCCTGCTGCGCGCGCGCCGCCGCGCCGCTAAATGCGGCCGCGGGGGTGAGCAGGAAGTCGCGCCGGAACATCCGCTCAGCCAGCGGTCCGGCGGGCGGAGTCGTCGATGTCGACGTGCTTGAAGAAGTCGCGCGCGAACGGATGACGGCGATAGCCGATGAGCCAGGGCTGCGTCAGGTCGTTGATGTAGCGGTGTCCATGCACCTTGTAAGGCATATAGGCGACGAAGAGCCTCTTCATTTCGCGGATCGTCGCTTCGCGCTCGCTGCCATCGGGCAACTGGCGCTGCAGGTTGTAGAGGGTGTCGTACGCGGAAAGCCTGAAGCGGGCGTAATTGGTGCCGCCGATATCGCCGCTGTGTCCCAGCGCCAGGAACGAGTCCGGATCCGATCCGGTGGCAGACCACCCCAGCCCCCACATCATCAGCTTGCCGCTGCGCGCACTCTTGTTGTTCTCTGGCCACTGGTTGACATTGAATTCGACTCGTATTCCCAGGTGATCGAGCTGCCGCTTCCACATCTCGTTGAAGGCTCGGTCGATCTGGCTCGACTGTGTGGCCATCGAGAGCACCAGCGGCGAGCCGTCCGGCTGCTCGCGCCAGCCGTCGCCGTCGCGATCGACGTAGCCAAAGGTGTCAAGCAGCGCGCGCGCTCGCGCGCGGTCAAACTCGCCCATCTCGCTGATGAACCCCTCGTCGTAGCCAAACGTCAGCGGCGGCACCTGCGATTGAGCGACGATCATTGCACCGCGGCGGACCATGCGGATTTCCTCCTCGGTGTTGTAACCAAGGTTGATCGCGCGACGCAGTGCCACTTTCTCCGGCGTGTATCCGCCGACCACCGGGTCGTCCATGTTGAAGTAGGTGACGACGACATCCGGATTGAGCATCCGCTGCAGATGGATTCCCTGTTTCGAGAGTGCAGGCGAGAGCTTTCCGTTCGGAGCCGCGATATTGATGAACTCTGCCGGAATGTTGATCGTGTCCTGCTGACCGTTCAGGAAGGAGAGCCAGCGCGGCTGGTTCTCCTCGATGATGGAAAGCTCGACCCGATCCACCAATGGAAGCTTCCGCCCTTTGAGTCGGGCCAGGATAGCCTGACCCTCAACGTCATCCGTCGCCGGCGTCGCGTCGTAGAACTCATCGCGGAAGGTCGGGTTGCGCTCGAGTTCGATCTTCGACGAGCGCGCCCACTTGGCGAGGCGAAATGGGCCGGTCCCAACCGGCTTGCCCATGATCTCCTCGGGATATGCCTCGACGACCTCGCGCGCGACTGCGCCGAAAACGCGGGCGTCGGTGAGATTTTCGTAGAAGCGCGGGCCCGGCTCCGCGAGCTTGATCTGAAACGTATAGCGGTCCAGAACGCGGATGCCCTCGATTTCAGCGTCGTAGTCGAACTTGCCGGCGGCCTGGGCCCGCTTGCGTGCTTCAGCCAATCCGACGATCTTGCTGCTCTCGATGGTCGTCCACAGCGGACTCTTCCAGCGCGGATCGGCCACCCGCTTCAGCTGATAGACGAAGTCGGCTGCCACGAGCTCGCGTTGCTTGCCCTTGAAGGCCGGATCATCCTGAAAGTAAATGCCGGGCCGGATGCTGACCTTGATCGTCTTGAAATCGGGCGAGATGTCCGGCATCGCAGCGGCCGTACGCGGCTTGATCAGCGCGGGACGTGCCAGAGGGTCGTACTGCAGCGGGGCCTCGAAGATGTTCGCGACGACGTAGTTCGATGCGAGGTCCGAAATCTGTGCCGGATCGAAGCCGGTTTCGGCAAAGTTGATCGCCCAGCGGAATACTTTCTGCTGGCCCGCCTGGGCCGGCGCCTTTGCTTGCTGAGCGTTGGCGCGGGAGATAGCGCATGCGGCACCCAGTCTGAGAACATCCCTGCGTTTCACTTGAGCGCCTTCGCCTGCATCGCTGCGTCGATATCGACGTATTGCCACCATTCTGTCCAGAACACTGGGCGGCGGAAACCTTCGACCCACGGCCACGCGAGGTCGGTCAGTATCCGGTGGATGCCGAACTTGTACGGCGCGTAGGCCGTCATCAGCCGCTTGGCTTCCTCGAACAGCGCTTCGCGCTGCGGACCGTCCGGCAGGGTCCGCAGCTGCTCGTAGATGTCGTCGAAGCGTTTGTTCGAGAAGCGCGCCAGGTTTTGTCCGCCGAAATGCGTCGTGGCCGCCCGGTCGAGCGCTTCCAGTCCGTCAGGAGACGCGGCCGAGCCGCCGAGATTCCACACCTGCAGCTTGCCCGCGCGCGCATTGCGCAGGTTCTCCGGCCACTTGGCGGCCCTGAAATCCACCTTGATGCCCAGTGCTGCGAGGTCCTTGCGCCGCAGCTCGTCGCGCTGCCGCGAGCGCTGATCGGGTGTCGTCGCCCAGTCGAGGACCAGCGGAGCGCCATCGGGCCGCTCGCGCCAGCCGTCGCCGTCGCGGTCAATGTAGCCATAGGTATCGAGCAGCGCCTTGGCGCGTGCCGGATCGTACTGACCGTTCTCGGAAAAGAACGTCGCCGAGTAGCCGACCGTGTTCGGCACCAGCGCCGACTGTGCTGGCACGGCCTGTCCGCGCCAGTAGAGCCGCACTTCCTGGTCGATGTTGATGCCGAGGCCGATCGCGCGGCGCAGCGCAACCTGCGGCGGTTCGTAGCCGCCGACCACCCGGTCCTGCATGTTGAAGTAGAGCAGCGTTACGTCGGACGCCAGCGTGCGCCACATTCTGACGCCCTGGTGCGCCAGATTCGGCGCCAGCTTGCCGTTCGGCGCCGCGATGTTGACGAAATCGAACGGCAGCAAGTAGAGCAGGTCCTGCTGCTGGTTCAGGAACGACAGCCAGCGCGGCTGCACCTCGTCGATGATCGAGACCACGACGCGGTCGATCATCGGCAGCTTGCGGCCTTTGAATTTTGCGAGCAGGGCGTGGCCCTCGGCATCGTCGGCGTTCGGTTCGCAGTCGTAGCGCACGTCGCGGTAGGTCGGATTGCGTTCCAGCACGATCTTTGACGAGCGGCGCCATTCGGCCAGCCGGAACGGTCCGGTGCCGACCGGCTTTTCCATAATCTGGTCGCCGTAGGTCTCGACCACCTCGCGAGCCACCGCGCCGTACAGGCTGCCGTCGGCGAGCGTGAGGACGACGCGCGGCATCGACCTTTCGAACTTCAGCAGCAGCGTGTAGCGGTCAAGCGTGCGCAGACCCTCAACGGTCGAGTCGTAATCGAACGGTGACCGATCCTTCAGTGCGCGATCGCGCAGCGCTGCCATGCCAACGATGCCGAGGTCGGCGAGCGACGCGTAGGCGGGGGACTTCCAGCGTGGGTCGAAGAAGCGCTTGAGTGAGTAGACGTAGTCCTGAGCGACGAGTTCGCGCGGCCGGCCTTTGAACGCGGCGTCATCCTGGAACAAGATCCCCGGCTGCAGCCGAATCACGTAGGTCCGGAAGTTGTCGGAAATCTCGGGCATCGCCGCGGCGGTGTTGGGCCGAATCTTGAACGGCCGCGCGAGATGGTCGTAACCGTAAAGCGCGTCGAACAAATGCGACGTCACGATGCGTGAGTAGAGGTCGACAATCTGTGCGGGATCGAATCCCGTCTCAGCAACCTCGAACGGATAGCGCAATTCCTTGACGCGATGTTCGCCGGACTGGGCCCGCCCCATCGCCGGGGCGCCGAGCGCCGCGGCGGCGAGCGCCCGAAGCGCGTTGCGCCGTCCGGGCGAAGAGGGATCGCTGTTCGTCATGCGATGGCCTACGCCGGTTGGGCGACGTCGATGTCGACGTACTGCCAGAAGGTCTGCGAATAGAGCTGACGCCGATAGCCGATCAACCAGGGCCAGGCGAGGTCGGTCAGTATGCGGTGCACGTGGAAACGGTAGGGCGCGTCTACCGCGAGCATGCGTTTGGCTTCCCGAAACAACTGCTCGCGTTCGGGCCCATCCGGCAGCACGCGGACCTGTTCATAGATCGTGTCGTAGCGTTTGTTGGAGTAGCGCGCGAAATTCTGGCCGCCGAAATGTACGGTGGCACCCCGGGACAGTGAGTCCAGCCCGTCGGGCGCCGCTGCGGAATTGCCCAGGTTCCACACCATCAGCTTGCCCGCGCGCCCGTTCTTCAGGTTTTCCGGCCACTTCGCCGACCTGAAGTTGATCTTGATGCCCAGGGCTGCAAGATCCTTGCGTCGGAGTTCATCGCGTTGTCGCGCGCGCTGGTCCGAGGTCGTCGCCCATTCGAGAACCAATGGGGAACCGTCGGGCTGCTCGCGCCAACCGTCGCCGTCGCGATCGACGTAGCCGTACATGTCGAGCAGCGCCTTGGCGCGCGGCAGGTCAAAGCGCGCCGTGTCATTGACGAAGGCGGGGTCGTAGCCCATCGTGTGTGGCATCAGCCCTGACTGCGCCGGTACGGCTTGCCCGCGCCAGAACAGGCGAATCTCCTGGTCGATGTTGATGGCAAGGCCGATGGCCCTGCGCAAGGCAACCTTCTCGGGTTCGTAGCCGCCAACCACGGGGTCCTGCATATTGAAATACGTGTAAGTCACGTCGGCATTGAGGGTTCGCCACATCTGAACGTTCTGCCGAGCCAGGTGCGGCGCCAGCACGCCGTTGGGTGCGGCGATGTTCATGAAGTCCCACGGCAGTCGTTCGAGCAGGTCCTGTTGCTTGTTGAGAAAGGCAAGCCAGCGGGGCTGGGTCTCCTCGATGATGGACACCTCGACGCGATCGATCATTGGCAGCTTGCGGCCCCGGAGGCGGCGCAGCAGCGCTTGTCCTTCGGCATCGTCAGCGGCCGGTTCCGCGTCGTAGACCGCAGCGCGGTAGGTCGGGTTCCGGTCGAGCACGATCTTCGAGGACCGCCTCCAGTCCGCCAACAGGAATGGACCGGTGCCGACGGGGTGGCTTGCGATGTCGTCGCCATAAGCCTCGACGACCTCGCGGGCGAGCGCCCCGTACAGATCGCCGGTCGCGAGCGTCTGCAAGAAGCGGGGCAGCGGACGTTCGACTCGGAACTGAATCGTGTAGCGGTCCAGCGCGCGCATTCCTTCGACCGAAGTGTCGTAGTCAAATGGCCGCTTGTTCTTCAGCGCATCTTCCCGCAGCGCCGCCATTCCGACGATCAGCGAGTCCGCCAGCGTCGCGTAGGTGGGTGCTTTCCAGCGCGGATCGAAGAAGCGCTTCAGCGAATAGACGTAGTCCGCCGCGATCAACTCGCGCGGTTTGCCCTTGAAGACCGGGTCCTCCTGGAAAAAGATGCCGGGTTTGACGCGAATGGTCCAGACGCGAAAGTCGGAGGAAACGTCCGGCATTCCGTCAGCGGTATTGGGGACGATCTTGAAGGGCCTGGCGAGGTAGTCGTAGTCGTACAGGCCATCGAAGATGTGGCCGGTGATGATGCGCGAGTACAGATCGTTGATCTGCGCGGGGTCGAATCCGGTTTCGGCGACTTCGAATGCATAGCGCAGTGTCTTGACGGGCGATGATTGAGCCGCGCGCGACTGCGGCAGGCCGAACGGAGAAAGCGCCGCGGCCTGCAGCACAGCGCGACGACTGGGCGAATGCAAAGTGGCGCCCCTCACGCTGCCGCGACGTCGGCTGTTTGAGAATTCGGCGCTCATGCTCGAAGGCGGAATGTCGTCCGGATTAGGATTCCCCGACGCAGATCGGCATAATCCGCGCTTTCGCGCGCCACGTCGGCTTGTTGCAGGCGCGAACAAAACTCAGGACGTGGCTCCCGTGGGCGCCTATATCTTACGCAGGGTGTGGCAGATGATCCCGACGCTGGGCGGGGTCATCCTGTTCGTGTTCTTCCTGTTCAAATGGTTCGGCGGCGACCCCGCGGAGATTCTTGGCGGACTGCTCGCGACGCCCGAACAAATCGAGGCGATCCGCACGCAACTCGGGTTGAATGACCCGTGGTACACGCAGCTCGCAATCTTCGTGAAGTCGATCTTCACCTTCAACTGGGGCAACAGCTGGGCGACCGGCGAAACGGTCTCCAATATCTTCCGCACCCGTCTGCCGGCGACACTGACGATCATGGTGCCGATCCTGATCCTGGAGACGGTGCTCGGCATAGTCGCGGCGATGGCGGTCGCTTATGTGCGCGGGTCGCTCACCGACCGGGCCATCATGATCATCACGACGGTGATGCTGTCGATCTCGTTTCTCGTCTACATCATCATCGGCCAGTGGCTCTTCGGCTTCTATCTCGGATGGTTCCCGGTGCAGGGCTGGACCGACAGCTTCTGGACCAACCTGACGCATTACGCGGTGCTACCGGTCATGCTGGCGGTCTTTGTCGCGCTTGCGCCGAACACGCGGCTGTATCGCAGCTTTTTCCTCGACGAGATCAACCAGGACTACGTGCGTACCGCACGCGCCAAGGGCGTCAGCGAAAACCGCGCGCTGTTCGTGCACGTGCTGCGTAACGCGATGATTCCGGTGCTGACGAACATCGCGGTGCAGCTGCCGAGCATCTTCCTCGGCTCATTCCTGATCGAGACCTTCTTTTCGGTGCCCGGGCTCGGCCGGGAAACGCTGCTGGCGGTGAACCGCAGCGACTATCCGGTGATCCAGGCGGTGACGGTTTATTTGGCGGTGCTGACGATGCTGATCAACCTCGGGGCGGACATGCTGTACAAGTGGGTCGACCCGCGCGTGGTGCTGAAGTGAGGATGCGATGACCTCAGTGGCCGAAACCTATCGGGCACCGCCGTCCGAGCGGTCCGAAGGCGTCTGGCTGACCGCCTGGCGCCGGCTCAAGTCGGATCGCATCGGCATGGCATCGCTTGCCGTCGTCGGCGGCTTTCTCGTCATGATCCTTGCCGCGGCATTAGGGCTGGTTGCGGGTGACTGGCAGAAGGAGGTTGGCGTGCCCGATGCGCCACCGAGCTTTGTCGGGCCGCGCCCGCCCGCTTCAGCCACCGATCCGATCGCCAGTGCAATTCCGAAAGACGCGAAGCCGGTCGATCTGTCGGACATCGATCCGCTTGCACCGAAGTACAAGGAATGGGCCGAGCGTGCTGCCAAGATCCAGATCACCGAGCCCGCGCGTGCCGAAACGCTGCCGTTCGGCGCTGACCGGCTGGGGCGAGACGTGCTTTCGAAGGTCGTCAAAGGTGCCGAGGTGTCGATCTTTGTGGGCGTGTTCGCCGCCGTGCTGGCGACGCTGATAGGCACGGTTCTCGGGGCCGTCGCCGGCTACGTCGGCGGTCGCGTCGGCGACTTCCTCGAGTGGGTCTACAACGTCTTCACATCGATCCCGGGCATCCTGCTGATCTTCGCGTTTGCGGCCGTGCTGGGCCGCGGCATCAGCACCGTGATCCTGATCCTCGGCCTGGCGGGCTGGACCGGCATCTATCGGCTGGTGCGCGCCGAATACATCAAGCACCGCACGCGCGAATACGTGCGCGCTGCCGAGGCAATCGGCGCCAGCCATTTTTCGCGCATGTTCGGCCACATCCTTCCGAACGTCAGCCACGTGGTGCTGGTGCAGTTGTCGTTGTATGTCGTCTTCTTCATCAAGGCCGAAGTCATCCTGTCGTTCCTCGGGCTCGGCGTCCGCGTCGACCAGGTGTCGTGGGGCACGATGCTGTCCGAGGCGCAGGCCGAGTTGGTGCTCGGGCACTGGTGGCAGCTGGTCGCGACGACCATTTCAATGGCGCTGTTCGTGACCGCATTTTCGCTGCTGACCGACGCGCTGCGCGACGCGCTCGATCCGAAACTGCGGTAGGCGGGCAAAAGTGAAAACGTACTTTGTCCCGATTCAGACGGAAAAAGATCGCTGGCGAAGCCAGTCGATCTTTTTTTCGCAAAAGCTGGACAAAGCGGCGAGCGCTTGACGCGATGAGCAATCTTGTTTCGGTGCGCGATCTGCGCGTGTCGTTCCGGCTGGGAAAGCATCGCATCGCCGAGGCGGTGCGCGGGGTCAGCTTCGATATTCCGGAGAACTCGACTGTCGCGCTGGTCGGCGAGTCGGGGTCGGGCAAGAGCGTGAGCGCGATGTCGATTGTGAGATTGCTGCCCGAAAACGCGATCGTTGCGCCCGAGAGCCGCGTCGAGTTCGGCGGGCGCAACCTGCTGTCCGAGCCGATCGAGACAGTTCGCGACATCCGCGGCAAGGACATCACGGTTGTATTCCAGGAGCCGATGTCGTCGCTGAACCCGGTGTTTCCGGTCGGCTGGCAGATCGCGGAGGCGCTGGAACTGCATATGGGATTGTCGCGACGGCAGGTCGCCGATCGCGTCGTGGAGTTGATGACCGAAGTTGGCATTCCCGAGCCGAAGTCGCGCGTCGATTCGTATCCGCACGAATTGTCTGGCGGCCAGCAGCAGCGCGTGATGATCGCGATCGCGATCGCCTGCGAGCCCAAGCTGCTGATTGCGGACGAGCCCACGACCGCGCTAGACGTGACGGTGCAGCGCCAGATCCTCGAACTGATCAAGCGTCTGCAGGACAGACACCGCATGAGCGTGTTGTTCATCAGTCACGATCTCGCGCTTGTCGGGGAGATCGCCGACAGCGTCGTCGTGATGCGCGACGGCGTCGTGCGGGAAAAGGGGGCCGTGGACGCGATCTTCGAGAGGCCGCATGACGCATATACGCGCGCGTTGCTGCTGTGCCGTCCGCAGGTGGACGCCAAGCCGAAGCGCCTGCCGGTGATCGACGACTTCATGCAGGGCAAACCAGAGTCGCAGATCATCGTGACCGAGTCGCGCGTGGCGCGCCCCGCGGCACCTGCGCCGCTGATCGAAGCGCGCGGGCTGCGCAAGGAATACCGGCTGAAGACGGGGCTGTTCGCGCGCAAGACGATCGAAGCGGTCAAGGATGCAAGTTTTTCGCTCTATCCGGGACGCACTCTCGGAGTGGTCGGCGAGTCGGGATCGGGCAAGACGACCGTCGGCATGCTGCTGATGCGGCTGATCGATGCCACGGCCGGTCAGGTGCTGTATCAGGGTCGCGACCTGCTCACCCTGCCGGACGCCGAGATGATGGCATTTCGCCGCAAGATCCAGATCATCTTCCAGAACCCCTACGCCAGCCTCAATCCGCGCTTCACCGTCGGCCAGATCCTGACCGAACCGATGAAGATCCATAACATCGGCGATAACGACGCCGATCGATTCGAGCGCGCGGTTGCGCTGGCCCGGCGGGTAGGGCTCGTCGGCGACAGCGTCTACAAATACCCGCACGAGTTCTCCGGTGGCCAGCGGCAGCGCATCGCGATCGCACGCTGCCTGACGATGAAGCCGGATGTCGTGATCTGCGACGAGTCGGTCTCGGCGCTCGACGTTTCGGTACAAGCGACGGTGCTTAACCTGCTGCTCGATTTGCAGGACGAATTCGGCATGACCTACATCTTCATCAGCCACGATCTTGCCGTCGTCAAGTACATGGCCGACGACATGCTCGTCATGAGCGCCGGTGAAATCGTCGAACGCGGGGCCTCGGAAGTCATTTACGCCAACCCGCAGCACGAATACACGCGCAAGCTGCTCTCGGCCGTTCCGCGCGGCTACCGAAAGCGCGCGCCGCGCTCCGCCTAGGATCTTCAGCGGCCCACGGGCCCGCCTCGCCGTGTTTGGTGCTGCATCCGCTGCGACCCAGAAGAAACTGACCGACGCACTGGGTCGGGTCATCGCCATGCGGACCCGGCTTCATGCCGATGCCGATCTCGGCGCGCGCTGGCTCGCCGTCAAGCGCTGGCAGTCGCAGCGCCTTAGGCGCACCTACGCCGACCTGCTCGCGTCCAAGCGCTATCGTGAGTCCTGCGAGTTCTTCCTCGAAGAACTCTACGGCGCGCGCGACTTCGAGCAGCGCGACAAGGAAGTACAGCGCGTCGTCCCGAAACTCGCAAGGACGTTGCCGGCCCGAGCGATCGAAACGCTGCTGCTGGCGGTCGAACTCGACGAGTTGGCCGAGTCGCTCGACGAAGGCGTCGCACGCCTGATCGCGTTGCCGGTCACTGAGGCGCGCTTTGTCGACGCCTACGTCGAGGCGGGTAGCAAGACCGCGCGTGAGCGGCAGATCGCGCTCGTCGATGAGATCGGGCGGTCGCTGGACCGGCTAGCGCGCATACCGATGCTGGCACCGATGCTTGGGATGATGAAAGGTCCGGCCGAAGCCTGGGGCTACGGCCAGCTGCATCAATTCCTGTACCGGGGCTTTCACGCGTTTGCCGCGATGGGCGGTGCCGACGAGTATCTCGCGACGATCAGGCGCCGCGAACTTGCGATTGTCGCCAGGCTATTCGCGCGGGAGCCGGATCCGTTCAGGCCGGTCGATTAGCTTGATCGCTGCGGGTTCACGCGGCGTTGCCGGTTGCGAGTCGCGGGTCGTTCGGCGCAAAGCAGTGAAAGTACTCAGTCGGCGCGCGCGAGCAGCGTGCCGCTGCAGCGGTCATGCAGCAAGCGATTCTGGCGATCGAACACGGCCGGCATCAGCATGCCGACGAAACCGAGCGCCAACGCGCAAAGCGCACCGGCACGCGAGGGATGCGCCAGCGCGATGTAGGCCAGCCCGGGCAGCGCCAGCGTGTATGCCAGAACGTAGCGCGCAACGGCGCGCGCCAGGCTCGGATGGCGGCCGCAGGTGTCGATGACGCGCAGGTTCCAGGTTTTTAGAGCCAGGGTCTGACCGGTACGGCTCCAGCACCAGCTGAAGTAGGCGCCGATCACAATGAAGAGCATGACTTGCAGCAAGCGGCGCTGTCCTTCCGCGCCGGGCACCCTGATGAGTAGCAGTACCACCACGACCGCCGCGAAGCCGATGCCAAAGACGAGCACCGCGTCATAGATCATCGCGACCAGGCGCAGCGCGAGGCCCGCCGGCCGCGGTGCGGCCGAGGCTGCGGAATTCAGGACGGGCACCGCTACGGCGGGCGACCGCGTCACTTCGACTGCGGTTCGGTGCGGGCGGGAGGTTGCGCGGGCTTGACCTCGAGCTCACGTGCCGGGCGACGTGGCGTTTCGGTCTTGGTCGCCGCCCGGTCGGCAAGCTCGCGCTTCTTGTCCGGGGGCAATTCCTGATACTTCTGGACCGTGGCCTGGCGTTGCTCGGCCGGAACCTCATAGGCCCGCAGGAAGTTCTCACGTGCGGTTTTCTTCTGGTCCGCGGTGAGTTTGGAAAATTCCCCCATCCGCTCGTGCAGCTTCTGCTTGCCGTCGGGCGATAGGTTCGGATACTTGGCCGCCACTTCGATCCACTTGCGCTTGCGCTCGGCGTCCAGCGTCTCCCAGTCCTTGGACAGCGGCGCGAGCGCCTCGCGCTGCGCCGGTGTCAGTTCGTTCCAGGTCGGGCGTCCGGTTTGCGCCTGCACCAGCGAGCTGGCCAGCATCAGAGCGGCGACTAAGGCGCCATGCGCCAGGCGGATACGCATGCGGCCTCCTGGCTACAGGGGTTCGTCGTCGGAGGCCTTGAGCAAGGCGCCGAAACCCTTGTCCGCGTAGGTTTCGAGCGGCACGTCGTCCAGCAGAACCGCAAAATCGATGTCGGCGAGCTCCGAAATACGGCGCGACTCCTGGTGTTCGTAGATCCCGACGAAGCCGATCGCGACCGCGAGCACGG
>DATEZE010000048.1:0-6693 GCA_035255845.1 Burkholderiaceae bacterium
CCCCCGCGTGACAGCAGGATTTCGACAGGCCCAATTTCGCAGGTCTCGAAGAAACTGCGCAGCGCATCGCGCACTTGCCGGCCCCGCACGCGCTCCTGCGTTCCGAGCCGTACTGCGAGCGCGCCATCGCGTCGCTGCACCACCTGGAACTCATGAGCACCTGCGCTCTCTTCCAGGACCGTCTCCAGCGCCAGTGGCACGACCGTCACTTCGCCGCCGCGGCGTCCGGGCAGCCGCAGCGCATCGTCGCAGCGCCCCTCGACGGCAACCGTCGGGAAGTGACTGCCGCACGGGCATGGATCGGCAGCGACAGTTACCCCGTCGCCAAGGTCATAACGGATAAGTGGTTGGATACGATTGGCCAGATTCGTCAGCAGCACCGAGTCCGAGCGCGATCCCGCCGGCACTGGACGGCCCTGGCGGTCGATCGGTTCGAGCACGACCCAATCGGAATTCACATGCAGCCGGCGGTGCGGGCACTCCCAGGCGATCGGGAGGAATTCCGATGCGCCGTAGGCACTGCGCACGCGGCAGTTGAATGCGCGCTGAACGCGTAGGCGCGTCGGCTCCGACAGAACTTCACCACCGGCCCAGATCTCGCGCGGCCGCACGCGGAGGCGGCCCGCCTCCTGCTCTTCGGCCAGCATTTCTGCAGCGGTCGGATAGGTCGCGATGATTGTCGGGCGATAGGCATTGAGCTGCTCGACCAGCTGTGCACAAGGTTGCAGCAACGCAAAAGCGCGCACCGAGTTGGCCATCCATGGAGCCCAATGACGCATGCGCTCGACCGTCGCAACGCCGGCGAAGTGCCCATCGATCGCGGCGACCATCGCATAGCGGTCGCCCTCGATCAATTGCCGCAGCAGATCTGTCGGTGAACGCAGGCCGCGGAAACGCTGCCCCTCCAGTGCATCGTAGATCGCGAGTGCATCCGGGTCGTGCACGAACAGCCCGGGCTCTCCAGTGGTACCCGAACTGGTCCAGACGCTGTAGCGTCCCGCCATCGTGCGACCGATACGGTCCGGTCCGGCGACGAATGCCTCGACGTCGCGTCGCGTCAATTCGGGCCGCGTGACCGCCTCATCGAAGTTGTCCATTAAATCGGACTTGGTGACCGGCGGTAGGTCTGTCAGCGCGGCGTCCGCAGGCAGCTTGCGATAGCGTCGTGCGTAGTACGGGGAAGCGGCCCGCGCATAAGCGATCAACGCGTGCGTGCGTCGCTCGGCAGAGCGCGAGATTTCCTGTGCTGAAAGCCCGGATCCCTGCCAGACATCGAATGCGGCTTCCGCCCATCGCGCCGGATCGAACTCCGGCGCGACGGGCAGGTTGAACACGGAACGCCCCAGCCGCATTGCCCACCCCTCATGAACTGCACGCCTTCATTGTGGCCGATCACTGTGTGCGCGTCATGACGCAAATGGGAGTCGGGCTTCAGTCTGCGGGAGCGACCTCCACCAGGCAGTCGTAGAACGTCGCCGCGCGACCGATGTCGGTCAGTGCCATGCCGGTGACCTCGTTGGCATTGCGCCGATCGGCTGCGAGCTTTTTCCACCAGATCGAAAGCGCGACGACGCAGCCGGGCCGCGCGCGATCGCTAACGACCGCGCGCAACGACAACGTGCCACGATCGTTGAAGACCCGCACGGTCTGTCCGGTCATGATGCCGCGCGCGGTCGCGTCGGCCGGATGAATTTCGAGCGTAGGCTCGCCTTCGATCGGGCGCAGGCTTGCGACGTTGACGAAGCTGGAATTCAGGAAGTTGCGGGCCGGCGGCGAAATCAGCGCCAGAGGAAAGCGCCGCGCCAGCTCCGGGTTCGACGTGGGGCCTTCGTTCGGCGGCACGTAGTCCGGCAGCGGATCGACACCGATGCGCGGCAGCGCTTCCGAGTAGAACTCGCACTTGCCCGATGGCGTTGGAAAGTTTCCCGTTGCAAAGGGCGCGTGGCGCTGCGGCAGGTCCAGCCGTTCCCACCCGGCCGCCTTGAGCCGCGGCCAGTCGAAATTCGCGGTCGGACCACCGCGCACAAACGCCTGCGCCGCCAGCTCGTCATCCGACTCGCGGAACGCCGGTTCTTCGTAATTCATCTTCGCGGCGAGCCGACGGAAGATCTCGCTGTTCGGCATCGCCTCGCCCAGCGGATCGATCGCGGGGTTGTTCGCGAGCATGTACAGGTGCCCGTAGGATTTGTGCACGTCGATGTGCTCGAGTTGAGTCGTCGCCGGCAGAACGAAATCGGCGTAGTCGGCCGTGTCGGTCTGGAAGTGCTCCAGCACGACGGTGAAAAGGTCTTCGCGCTCGAAGCCTGCCGCGACCTCACGCGACTGCGGAGCGACCGCGACCGGATTGCTGTTGTAGACGATCAGCGCATCGATCGGCGGATCGGCGCGCAGCAGGTCGCGGCCGATCGTCGACATGTTGATCGTGCGCGGCTTGCGCCCCGCGAGCAGCTCCGGCCGATACAGCCGCGCCGCATCAACTGGGTACTTGCCGCTGGTGGACAGCAGCAGCCCGCCTGCCGGATCGCGCCAGTGGCCGGCCAGCGCCGGCAGGCAGGCAATCGCGCGCACGGCGTTGCCGCCGCCGGCGGCGCGCTGCATGCCGTAATTGAGGCGGATCGCCGCCGGTCGTATCTGCGTGTACTCCCGAGCGAACTGCTCGATCTCCGCCGGAGTGATGCCGCAGATCTCCGCGACACGCCGGGGGGCGAACTCACGCGCCCGCGCGGCCAGCGCTTCGAACCCGAGCGTGTAGCGCTCGATGTAATCGCGGTCGAGCCACCCTTCGCGCTCGAGCACGTGCATCACACCGAGCGCGAATGCGCCGTCGGTTCCAGGCAGCAGCGCGATGTGCTGATGGCACTTTTCCGCTGTCAGCGAGCGGTATGGGTCGATCGCGATCAGCCTTGCGCCGCGACGCTTGGCGTCCTGCGCGCGACTCCACAGGTGCAGGTTGGACGCGATAACGTTCGCGCCCCAGAAGACAATCAGCTTTGCGTTCTGGAACTGCTCGATGTCGGTGCCGTCGCGTGTACCGAGCGTGGCATTGAGCGCTTCGCCGCCCGCGGTGGCGCAGATCGTCCGATCGAGGAAGCTCGCGCCGAGTTTATGGAAGAAGCGCTGTGCCATCGCCTCGCCCTGGACCATCCCCATCGTGCCCGCGTAGCTGTAAGGCACGATGCGCTGCGGATCGACGGTTGCGATCGCACGCAGGCGCGCCGCGATGGTATCGAGCGCCTCGTCCCAACTTACGCGAGCGAAGCGTCCCTCGCCCTTGCGACCGACGCGCTTCAACGGATGGAGAAGCCGGTCCGCATGATAGGTGCGCTCGAGATAACGACTGACCTTGGTGCAGAGCGTCCCGGCGGTCGTCGGATGCGACGGATCTCCTGCAATCTTGATCGCGACCCGCTTGCCTTCCTCGCGGCGAACAGTGACCAGCATCGCGCACGTGTCGGGGCAGTCGTGCGGGCAAGCCGCACGGACGACCTCGAGGCCCGGGTCCTGCTCGGCCATCGTCAGCCCGCCGGTGGCCGACCGGCGACCAGCCGCGCGAAGAACTGCTCGCAGGCGGCCACTTGTTCGAGCGCAATGTATTCGTTTGGCTTGTGCGCCTGGTCGATCGATCCGGGGCCCATCACGACGGTCGGAATGCCAGCCTTCTGGAAGATCGGCGCCTCGGTCGCGAAGCTGACCGCACCGGCGCCAAGTCGCGAGGTCTGCGCCAGTTCCATCGCCCAGCGCACCAGCGGCGTTTCGGCATCGATGCCATACGCCGGCAGGTCGAGTCCCATCTCGAGCTCGATGCCGGATTCGGGTGCGACCGCCTGCATCTGCGGCACCAGTTCGCGGCGCGCATGATCGAGGATCGGCTGCGTCATCGCATCGTGCGGCGTGCCCGGAATGTTGCGCATCTCGAACTGGAACTCGCAGTCGCGCGGCACCACGTTGGCGGCGATTCCGCCTTGGATGACGCCGGTCTGCAGCGTCGAATGCGGCACGGCGAAGCGTGCGTCGCGAGGCTCCTCGCGCGCCTGGCGATCGGCCAGCGACCTGATGTAGGCGATCAGCTGTGCGGCGTACTCGATCGCATTGACGGCTGTCGGCGTCAGCGATGAATGGGCCTCGCGGCCGCGCACCCGGCAGCAGAAGTCGCGCTTGCCCTTGTGTGCGACGATCGCCTGCATGTCGGTCGGCTCGCCGATGATGCAGCCCGCCGGACGGACGCCGCGCTCGGCGAGGTCTGCCACGAGTCCGCGCACGCCGAGGAACGTCGTCTCCTCGTCAAATGTCAGCGACAGGTGGATCGGCATATGTGCTTGCGCTTCGAGGAAGCGCGGCGCCCAGGCAAGGGCGATCGCGATGAAGCCCTTCATGTCGGCCGTGCCACGGCCGTGGATGCGGCCGTCGGCGTGGTGCGCGACGAACGGGTCGGAAGACCAGTCCTGCCCGTCGACCGGCACCGTGTCGGTGTGGCCCGACAGCACGATGCCGCCGGAACGCCGGGCATCCGGATCGTCGGCGAGCGTCGCGAACAGGTTCGCCTTGCGGCCCGACACGTCGTACACGAGGTGCGAGCGCACGCCGAGGTGCGCGAGATGATCGCGCGCAAACTCGATGAGCCCGAGGTTAGAGTCGCGACTGACCGTTGGAAAAGCAATCAGCCGATCGATCATTTCCAGCGCCTTGTGCGACGGCGCAAGGGTGTCGACGGCGAGCGGCTTGTTCATGGCGAGGTCGGTTCCGGGGTCGCTTGATTCTAGGGCCTATGCCCCGGCGCAGGCATGCTGCGGCACGCTTCAGTAGGATGCTCCATCCAACGCGAGGTGTGGCCATGCATCTGATCGATAAAGTGGTGCAGTTCCGGGCCGAGATCCAGCAGCTCCGGCGCGACATCCATGCGCACCCAGAACTGCGGTTCGAGGAAAACCGCACCAGTGACCTGGTCGCGGCACGGCTCGCCGACTGGGGTTACACCGTGACGCGCGGGCTCGGCACTACGGGCGTTGTCGGCTCGCTGCGGCACGGAACGTCGGACCGTTCGATCGGGCTGCGCGCCGACATGGACGCGCTGCCGATTCAGGAGGTCAATGAGTTCACACATCGTTCAACGCACGCCGGCAAGATGCACGCCTGTGGCCACGACGGACACGTCGCGATGCTGCTGGCGGCGGCGCGCTATCTCGCCGAGACCTCTTCGTTCGACGGCACGGTTCAGCTCATTTTCCAGCCGGCCGAGGAAGGCGGCGCCGGTGCGCAACGCATGATCGATGACGGGCTGTTCGAACGCTTTCCGTGCGATGCGGTGTTCGGCATGCACAACTGGCCCGGCCTGAAGGTCGGCCAATTCGGCGTCGCCCCGGGGCCGGCAATGGCGTCGGGGAACGAGTTCAAGATCCGCATCACCGGAAAGGGCGCGCATGCGGCGATGCCACATCTCGGCATTGATCCGGTCTTCGTCGCAGTTCAGGTTGTCAACGGGCTGCAGGCGATCGTCACCCGAGTGAAGAAACCGATCGATGCGGCGGTGCTGTCAGTGACAATGATCCACGCCGGCGACGCGACCAACGTCATGCCGGAAAGCGCCCACATCTCCGGCACCGTGCGTACTTTCAGCGATGCGGTGACCGCGCAGGTCGAAGAGCACATGCGCCGCATCGTGCAGATGACCGCTGCCGCCCACGGGGCGGAGTCGCATGTGGAGTTCCACTGGAATTATCCGCCGACCGTGAACCACGCGGCCGAGGCCGAGTTTGCGGCCAGCGTAATGGACGACATCGTCGGAACCGACAAGGTGCTGCGCGGCCTCGAGCCGACGATGGGCTCGGAGGATTTCTCTTTCATGCTGAAGGCACGCCCCGGCGCATACGTCTTCATCGGCAATGGCGAGGGGACTCATCGTGCCGCAGGTCACGGACTTGGACCTTGCATGCTGCACAACCCAAGTTACGACTTCAACGACGAGTTGATCCCGCTCGGCGCGACCTACTGGATCCGGTTGGCCGAAAAATTCCTCGGCCGGCGCTAGAGCAACGCGGTACGACCGGGGCTAGCAACAAAATTCTTCATCGGACTCGCGTGGCATGGCGCGGGAAGCGCCTAGCGGCGCTTGATCGAGGTCGGAGTGTGGCCGTTTCTACCTCCAAGGGATGGCTTGACCCGGCTGACCGGTAATCCGTTTGCCGGAGGGTGACCGCGGACCGGCGTCGTTACTCTGGGTCGCTCCACCGCTGCAGAGGCCCCGGTCGCAGGCCGAGTCCGCATGACACACACGTCGATCCGCCATCTTGGCATGCTGCTGCTGATCGGCACGCTGTCGGGCTGTGCGACGCTGGCCGGGGAAGCGACTCAAAAGCTCAATATCCAGACCATCGACGCCGAGGGGCGCATCGTCCAAGGAATGAGCTGTCACGTCAGCAATGCGTCGGCGAATTACGTCGGCGTCACACCGATGTTCGACATACAGATCCGGCGGTCGTCATCACCGCTGGTCGTCGAATGCCGCCGCGACGGCCTTGCGCTCGCGCGCGCCGTCGTGGTTTCGCGGGCCGTCGAGATGCAGCCCTTGCAACTGCTATTGCCAGGCGGCAGCAGCATGATGGTGCTCGACCACCTGACCGGCTACATGTACGCATACCCGCGCTGGGTGCGGCTTCAAGTTGGCACCGACATGGTCTTCGACCGACGCGACGAAAA
>DATEZE010000049.1:0-2106 GCA_035255845.1 Burkholderiaceae bacterium
GCCAATCATCGACAACTACTGGCAGACCGAAACCGGCTGGCCGATCCTCGCTATCTCGCGCGGCGTCGAGGCCTTGCCGTCGAAGTTCGGCTCACCCGGCGTGCCGGCCTACGGCTTCAACGTGAAGCTTTTCAACGAGGCGACCGGAGAGGAGATCACCGAGCACCACGAAAAGGGCGTCGTCGCGATCGAGGGGCCACTGCCGCCCGGGTGCATGTCGACCGTCTGGGGCGATGACGAGCGCTTCGTCAAAACCTACTGGACCACCATTCCGAACCGGCAGGTCTACTCGACCTTCGACTGGGGTATCCGCGACGAGGACGACTACTTCTTCATCCTCGGCCGCACCGACGACGTGATCAACGTCGCCGGACACCGACTCGGCACGCGCGAAATAGAGGAGTCACTGTCGTCACATTCAAACGTTGCCGAGGTCGCAGTAGTCGGCGTCGCCGACGCGCTGAAGGGCCAGGTCGCAATGGCATTCGCGATCCTGAAGGATCCGACCCTGGCGGACACTCCAGCGAAGAAACTGGCGCACGAGGGCGAGATGATGAAGACCGTCGACAGACAACTCGGCGCCTTGGCGCGGCCATCGCGCGTCCACTTCGTCAGCGTGCTGCCGAAGACACGCTCCGGAAAACTGCTGCGACGGTCGATCCAGGCACTGTGCGAGGGACGCGATCCCGGCGACCTGACGACGATCGAGGATCCGACCGCACTCGAGCAGATTCGCAGCGCTGTCCACGCATAGCGCCGCCGACAGCGACCGTGAGCTGGCGTAAGCTCGCGGCCGTTTCGTCGGAGCGCCTGCCGTGACATTGAATTACGCGCTGTCGGACGTAGTGTTGCCGCCGACATCGCTCGTGCTGCTGACGATTGCCGGGCTCGCGCTGGTGCGACGCCGCCGTGCGCTGGGCCTGGCGTTGGCGCTGGGATCGCAGCTCTTGCTGCTTGCATTGGCGACGCCCGTCGTGGCCAACGCGCTCGCGCGGTCGCTCGAACCGCCCCCCGTCACGGCCGCGCAGTTGAGCCGCGCCCAAGCCATCGTGATCCTCGCCGGCGGCAACAATCGCGGATCGCCGGAATGGGGCGGCGAGACGGTCAAGCACTACACGCTTCAGAGACTGCGCTACGGTGCGCACCTGGCACGCGAAACGAGGCTGCCGATTTATGTGACCGGCGGCACACCAGAGGGCGGGAGACACGCCGAGGGCGTCCTGATGCGCGACGTACTGGTGCACGAATACAAGCTCGACGTGCGTGGGGTCGACAGCGGCGCGATGACGACCGGCGAGAACGCGCTGGCCGCGGCGCGCGATCTGCAGGCTCAGCAGATCCGGCGCATCGCGCTGGTAACCGATGCGATGCATATGCCTCGCGCACGCCAGGTGTTCGAGGCCGCCGGCTTCGAGGTGATTGTCTGCCCGACCGCCTACGAGGGACAACGCCCATTCAAACCCTATCAGCTGGTGCCGGGTGCGAGCGCGCTGCAGACGTCGAGCTACGCGCTGCGCGAGTGGGTGTCGCGAGGCTATTACCTGCTGCGCTATCACTGAGATTGACGAGGGAGAACCTATGAAGACCAAACCGATGCTCACGCTGGAAGATGTAAAGCGCATCGCCGCAGCCGCAGAAGCCGAAGCCGCCGCCCACCAGTGGAACGTCGTCATTGCCATCTGCGACGACGGCGGTCATCTGCTGTTGTTGCACCGGATGGACCAAGTCGCACCGGTGTCTGCCGCGATCGCACCGGCCAAGGCGCGTGCCGCCGCGCTGGGCAAGCGCGAGACCAAGATCTACGAGGACATGATCAACGGCGGGCGCACCGCGTTCCTTTCGGCCCCGCTCGACGGCATGCTCGAAGGGGGCGTGCCCGTTATCGTGGACGGCTACGTCGTCGGCGCTGTCGGTGTCTCGGGCGTCAAATCGGTTGAGGATGCACAGATTGCCAAGGCCGGCATCGCCGCGGTGACCGGCGCTGCCTAGCCGCGGTTCAAGCGAACGCAAGAGCCGCCTGGCGACCACGCGGTACGTCGATCGCGGCCAGCACGACGAGGCCCAGCGCGAAGAAGAGCCCCGTCAGGCCGATGGCCAGCCGATGGT
>DATEZE010000050.1:0-9945 GCA_035255845.1 Burkholderiaceae bacterium
GAGCCTTGCCCTGGTGCTGATGATGATCGGGATCTATGGCTTGCTGTTCGAATTCTCCAATCCGGGTTTCGTGCTGCCAGGTGTGATCGGCGGGATCTGCCTGTTGCTCGCGCTGTTCGCATTCCAGATGCTGCCCATCAATTACGCGGGGCTGGGACTGCTTGCACTCGGCATGACATTTCTTGTCGCCGAGGTTTTTCTGCCGACGTCGGGCGCGCTCGGCGTCGGTGGCGTGCTTGCATTCGTCATCGGCGCGATCATTCTCGTCGACACCGACATTCCGGGCTACGGCATTCCGCTGCCTTTGATCGCGACGCTCGCGGTTATCAGCGGCCTGTTTGTCTTCATGATCGTCGGCATAGGAGTCCAAGCTCGTCGCCGCCCGGTGGTCAGCGGCCGCGAATCAATGATCGGCGCGTCGGGCGAAGTGCTCACTGATTTCGACGCTGACGGCTGGGCGCGGATCCAGGGCGAGATCTGGCACGTGCGCAGCAAAGTGCCGCTGACCCACGGTCAGGCCGTGCGGGTCAGCGCTGTCGACGGGGGCACACTGGTGGTGGAACCGCAGCCGGATGAACCAAAGGGAGTCACTTCATGATCTGGGATTTCGCCTGGGTGGGCGTCTTCGCATTGCTGGTCGTTCTGGTGGGCCTTTCGCTAAGGATCCTGCGTGAATACGAGCGCGGCGTCGTCTTCACGCTGGGACGCTTCTGGAAGGTCAAGGGGCCGGGGCTCGTGATCCTCGTTCCCGGCGTGCAGCAGCTGGTCAAGGTGGATCTGCGCACCTTCGTGCTCGAGGTGCCGACGCAGGACGTGATCTCGCGTGACAACGTCTCGGTCAAGGTCAGCGCGGTGGTCTATTTCCGCGTGATCGATGCGGAGAAGGCGATCATCCAGGTCGAGAACTATCGCAACGCGACCAGTCAGCTGGCGCAGACGACATTGCGGTCGGTCCTCGGCAAGCACGAGCTCGACGACATGCTGGCCGGTCGGGAAAAGCTCAATCTCGACATACAGCAGGCCCTGGATGCGCAGACCAACTCGTGGGGAATCAAGGTCTCTAACGTCGAGATCAAGCAGGTCGACCTGACCGAGTCGATGATCCGTGCGATTGCACGGCAGGCAGAGGCAGAGCGCGAACGGCGCGCCAAGGTCATACACGCCGAAGGCGAGCTGCAGGCTTCTGAGAAGCTGTATCAGGCGGCGAAGGTGCTCGCCCAGGAACCCCAGGCAATCCTGCTGCGTTACCTGGAGACGCTGACGGTCATCGGCGCCGACAAGAACACCACCATCGTGTTCCCGTTGCCGATGGATGTGCTCGCCGCGTTCCTGCGGCGCGCGGGCGACGGTGCACTCGCGCCCTGAGTCAACAACCGCGACGAATCACGCACCGCTGCCGTAGGGGCGCGTGATGATCTCGAGGAAGTGCCCGTCGGGGTCGTCGAAATACACGCCGCGCCCACCATCGTTGTGGTTGATCTCGCCTGCGCGTTCCCGCGCCGGGTCGGCCCAGTAGTCGAGCCGCCGCTCACGAATTCGGGCGAAAACTTCGTCGAACTCCTCCTCCGAAAGCAGGAAAGCATAGTGCTGCCGCGCGATGCTGCCTTCCTGTTCATGGAAGTCGAGTGAGACTTCGTTGCCGAGTTCAACGACGAGGAATGGTCCAAAGATTGTCGGCCGTGACAGACCGAGAATGTCGGTGAGAAATTGCGCGGATGCCCGCTTGTCGCGGCACCAGACGATCGTGTGGTTCAGTCGTACGCTCATCGGCGGCTCCTACTCGCGTTCCACTCGTTGCAACACCCGCTCGATGCGGCGGTCCGGAATCAGCCATATCAAGGCCACCGCGACATAGGTCGCCTGTGCGATCCAGGGCACAAAGATCGTCGAGGCGATCCCAACCAAATACAGCACTGGCGACAGCTTGCCCTTCCAGTCAGCCCCGACGGCTGCTTTCAGGATCGACTGCGGACCCTGCACGGCGATGATCACCTGCTGCAGGATCCAGTAGGCGCAGGCCGCCATCAGCAGCGCGAGACCATAGAAGGCCGAGGGCAGCGGCGCGAAATGGTTTTCTCCCATCCAGCCGGTGACGAAAGGGAAAAGCGACAGCCAGAACAGCAGGTGCAGGTTGGCCCACAGCACCGCGCCGGAGACGCGAGTGCAGGCGTGCAGCATGTGGTGATGGTTGGTCCAGTAGATGCCGACGTAGACGAAACTCAGGATGTAGCTCAGGAAAACCGGTAGTAGCGGCTCGACCGCGTCCAGTGTCTCGCCGTGCGGCACTTTCATCTCCAGAACCATGATCGTGATGATGATGGCGAACACGCCGTCGCTGAAAGCTTCCAGTCTGCCTTTGCCCATGGTGGCTCCGTGCCCCGCAAACGTCGGCGCGCAGAGTTCTGCGTGCGCTGCCGGGGCTCGGCGGATTCTCTATCGGTGTCCGCGAACGGACAACGCCCTGTTGACCCGCATGTACGCGCGCGGCAGCGAGGCGCCGTTCAGCTCCAGAGGGCACTCGCGGGGCGGTGCGTACTACGCCGCTTCGCCGAGGTAGGCTTCCCGCACTTTCGAATCCGACAGCATCGAACGCGCATCGCCGCTCAGCGTGATGAGCCCCGACTCCATGACGTAGGCGCGATGCGCCGCTTCGAGCGCGAGCCGGGCGTTCTGCTCGACCAGCAGCATTGGCACCTTGCGCGCGGCCACGGTGCGGATCACTTCAAAGACCTTCTCGACCATGATCGGCGACAGGCCCATCGATGGCTCGTCGAGCAGCAGCAGCTTGGGCTGGCTCATCAGGGCGCGGGCCATCGCCAGCATCTGCTGTTCGCCGCCAGAGAGTGTTCCGGCCAGCTGCTTCGCGCGCTCCTTCAGGCGCGGGAAGATCGTGAACATCTCATCGATGTCGCGGCGTATCGCAGCATCGTCGTTGCGCACGAAGGCGCCCATCTGCAGGTTCTCGGTGACGCTCATGCGCGCGAAGACGCCGCGGCCTTCCGGCACCATTGCAAGCCCGCGGGCGAGCAGCTGGTACGACGCCATGCCGCGCGTCGACTGACCCATGTAATGGATCTCGCCGGCCCATGCCTGCGTGCCGGTGATCGCCTTCAGCGTCGAAGTTTTGCCCGCCCCGTTCGCGCCGATCAACGTGACGAGTTCGCCCGCCTGGATCTCGAGGTCGACACCCTTGACCGCCTGGATTCCGCCGTAGGCCACCTTGAGCCCTGCTACGCGAAGGACGACATCGGCCATCGATCAGCCTCGCAACGCGTTCTCCCTCCCCCGTGGGGGCAGGGCCGGGGAGGGAGTCCTGTAATCGCCCAAGCGGGCGGCGCGCACGGCGCGCAGACCGCCATAAGCGACTTTCAGACCGACGATGCGAAGGACGATGTCGGGCATCTCAGGCCACCTTCGTCGCGACGTCCTTGTGCCCGCCGCCAAGATAGGCCTCGATCACCGCAGGATCGCGCTGCACTTCGGCCGGAGGCCCGACCGCGATCATCTTGCCGTAGTCGAGCACGGTGACCTTGTCGCACAGGCCCATCACCAGCTTCACGTCATGCTCGATCAGCAGGATCGTGATTCGGTCGCGGCAGATCGCCTCGAGCAGCGAGCGCAGCGCCAGCTTTTCGGTCGCGTTCATGCCGGCCGCCGGCTCGTCCAGCGCCAGAAGTTTTGGCTCGGTCGCGAGGGCGCGTGCGATCTCGAGCCGCCGCTGGTCACCATAGGCGAGCGTGCGCGCCTGAAAGTCGGCGTACTTGCGGATGCCGACATAGTCGAGCAGCTCGAGCGAGCGTGTCTTGATCCCGCGTTCCTCTTCGAGCGTTCGATGCGTGCGCAAAATGGCGCCGAGCGCGGTGGCTTTCGTGCGCACATGGCGCCCCACCATCACGTTTTCCAGCGCGGTCATGTCAGGGAACAGCCGGATATTCTGGAAAGTGCGCGCAATGCCCGCCTGCGCCACGCGGTGCACCTCGGTCGGCGAATACGGCTTGCCGTCGAGTTCGAAGTTGCCGGAATCCGGTGTGTAAAGCCCGGTGATCACGTTGAAGAACGTGGTCTTGCCGGCGCCGTTAGGGCCGATCAGTCCGTAGATCTCGCCGCGCGCAATCTCGATGCCGACATCCGACAGCGCCTGCAGACCGCCGAAGCGCTTGTTGACACCTGTGACTCGCAGGACAACGTCTGCCATCACGCCCTCTGCGGCGCGGTCCGGCCGACGCGGCTCGCCGGGTTGATGCCGTGCTCGGGCGCCGGCCACAATCCCTTGGGCCGATACAGCATGATCAGCACCATCGCCAGCCCGTAGAGCATCATGCGCAGCACTTCGGCATCGACCACGACGTGGCCGAACAGGAAGTTCTGCACCGGGACAACCGTATGCCGGAGCAGTTCGGGAAACATCGACAGCAAAATCGCGCCGAGCAACACACCTGGAATGTGACCGAGGCCGCCCAAGACGATCATCGACAGCACGATGATCGATTCACCCAGCACGAACGATTCCGGTGATACGAAACCCTGGAACGCCGAGAACATCGTGCCCGACACGCCACCGAAGGTGGCGCCGAGCGCGAACGCCAGCAGCTTGACGTTGCGCACGTTGATGCCCATTGCCTTGGCCGCAATCTCGTCCTCGCGGATTGCCATCCATGCGCGCCCGAGCCGCGAGTCCTGCAGGCGGACGCAGACAACGATGGCGACGATCGTCAGCACCAGGAACAGGTAGTAGTACAGGTAGACCGGCGGCAGCTCCATGCCGAACAGCGACTGCGGGCGGCCGAAGTTGAGGCCGAAGATGCTCACCGGGTCGATCAGCGTGATGCCCTGCGGGCCGTTGGTGATGTTGAGTGGCGAATTCAGGTTGTTCATGAAGATGCGCGTGATCTCGCCGAAGCCCAGCGTGACGATCGCCAGGTAGTCGCCGCGCAGCTTCAGCACCGGAGCGCCGAACAGGATGCCGGAAAAGGCAGCCAACCCGGCGCCGAGCGGGATGACTAACCAGATCGAGATATGCAGCCCGTTCGGAAACATCTGCGCGATCCAGGCGAACTGCGACGTCAGGTGCGGCGATGCCAGCAGCGCGTACACATAGGCGCCGACTGCGTAGAACGCGATGTAGCCGAGATCGAGCAGGCCGGCGAATCCGACCACGATGTTCAGTCCGAGTGCGAGCAGGACGTAAAGGCAGGTGAACGCCAGCGCGCGCACGAACGCGTTGCCCCCGAAGTGGCCGACCGCGAACGGCAGTGCAATCAGTACGGCGGCCAGCACGAGCGTCGCCAGCCAGACGGCTCTGCGGTCGTTGCTCAGCCCGGGCAGTAGTGTCTTCATCTGTTCAGGCGCGCTCGGCCACGCGCTCGCCGAGCAGTCCGGACGGCCTGAAGATCAGCACCATCACCAGGATCAGGAAGGCGAAAATGTCCTGGTAGTGGCTTCCGAGGATGCCGCCGGTCAGCTCGCCGATGTAGCCGGCGCCGAGCGCCTCGATCAGACCCAGCAGCAGACCGCCCAGCATTGCGCCGGGAATGTTGCCGATGCCTCCGAGTACGGCGGCGGTGAACGCCTTCAGTCCGGGCAGGAAGCCCATGTAGAAGTGGGCGACGCTGTAGGTCGCGGCCAGCATCACGCCCGCCAGTGCCGCCAGCGCGGCGCCGATGGCGAACGTCACCGCGATGACGAAGTTGGGATTGACGCCCATTAGCCCGGCGACGCGCGGATTCTCGGCAGTCGCGCGCATCGCGCGGCCGAGCCGGGTGCGGTTGACCAGCAGCATCAGCCCGATCATCACGGCGGCCGACAGGCCGATCACCAGCAGCTTGGTGATCGTGATCGTCGCTCCGCCCATCTCGATCGGTGCGTTGGAGATCAGCGTCGGGAATGTCATGTAATTGCGACCCCAAATTAGCATCGCGATCGTCTGGATCACGATCGAGACGCCGATCGCGGTGATCAGCGGGGCCAATCGAGGGGCGTTGCGCAGCGGCCGGTAAGCCACGCGTTCGATCACGAGGCTCAGCACGACGCAGACCGGAATTGCCGCGAGCAGGCCGGCAAGGATCAGCGCCCACCCCGGCATCCAGGGGAACATCGCCTGCAGCAGCAGGATCGTGGACAGCGCAGTCAGCGCGCCGACCGTCAGCACGTCACCGTGCGCGAAATTGATCAGGTTCAGGATCCCGTAGACCATCGTGTAGCCGAGCGCGATCAGCGAATACATGCTGCCGAGCACGAGACCGTTAAGGACCTGCTGGATGAAGGTTTCCATTACGGCCGTTGAGCGTGTCGGAGGCGGTCGGTGGGATCTGTGCGGGCTGAAGTCCCGCGCATCGTAGCAAGGTAGCAGTAGCGCCGTGCGGCAAAAGAAAACGGCACCCGCAGGTGCCGTTTCGTCGAGCCGCGTGAAGCTAGCGGACGGTCGAGATGTACTCGAGCTTGTCGCCGCTCACCTTGAACATCGAGATGGCGCCGTTCTTGAGGTCGCCCTTTTCGTCGAACGCGATCGTGCCGGTCAGGCCCGGGTAGTTCGTCGCGGGCATCACGCCGGTGATCGCGGCGCGGTCGGACTTGCCGGCGCGCTTGATCGCGTCAGCGATGACGTACACCGCGTCGTACGAGTACGGCGAGTAGATCTGCACGTCCTGGTTAAATTCGGCCTTGTACTTCGCCTTGAACTCCTCGCCCTTCGCGAGCTTCTCGACCGCCTCACCGGCCATCGAGCAGTGCAGCACCGGGGCAGCGTCGCCAGCCAGCTTGATGAACTCGGGCGAGCACACGCCGTCACCGGCCAGCAGCACACTCTTGATGCCAAGCTGCTTCATCTGCTTGGCGAGCGGGCCGGCGGTGGCGTCCATGCCGCCGTACATGATGACGTCGGGCTTCGTGGCGCGGATCTTCGTCAGGATGGCGTTGAAGTCGGTCGTCTTGTCGGTGGCGAATTCGCGGGCGACGACCTTGATGCCCTTTTCCTTCGCGACCTTCTCGACCACGTCTGCGAGGCCCTGGCCATAGGCGGTGCGGTCATCGACGATGGCCATCGTCTTGGCCTTGAGCGCGTCATGCGCGTAATTGGCGAGCACGCCGCCTTGCTGGTTGTCGTTGGCGACGACGCGGAACGTCGTCTTGAATCCCTGCTCGGTCAGCTTCGGGTTCGTGGCCGACGGGGAGATCTGGGTCATGCTGGCGTCGGAGTAGATCTTCGACGCCGGGATCGACGTGCCGGAATTCAGGTGGCCGACGATGGCAACCGCGCCCGAGTCGACGATCTTCTGCGCGGCCAGCGTGCCTTCCTTCGGGTCGGCCTTGTCGTCCTCGCCGACGATCACGATGTCGAACGTCTGGTCACCCAGCTTGATGCCGCCTGCGGCATTGATTTCCTTGGCCGCCAGCTTGGCGCCGTTTTCGTTGTCCTTGCCAAGGTGGGCGATGCCGCCGGTCAGCGGGGCGACGTGGCCTATCTTGATCTGGCCTTTCTGCGGTGCCGCAGCGGCGGCCTTCGGGGCCTCCGTCTTGGCGGGTTCTTCCTTCTTGCCGCAAGCGGCAAGCGCAACCGCCGCGGCGATAGCCAGCGGTGCGAGCTTGATGACGCTGTGATTCATGGACCTTTTCTCCTGTAATTGTCGGCCGGCTGGTGATGTTGTCTGGAACGTCGTCCCGGTCGTTGATCGCGGCGGCACTACGCGAATCGGGAGGGCTGCGCCGGCGAAACCGGAGAATTGTACCCAGAGGCCGGTACCCCGCAAGGCGGCCACAAGCCGGACGCCACAGGTTGTTGCGCCAAAGCTGCGGCAAAGGCCCGGCGGCGGCTCCGTAGAATCGGGCGACTGCTGCAATCGGAACGGCGTGATGCGTGTTTTCGTCCTGGGCGCTGGGGTCGTCGGGGTGGCCAGCGCCTGGTTCCTACGCGCGGCAGGGCACGAGGTCGTCGTCGTCGACCGCCGAGGCGGCCCGGCACTGGAAACCAGTCTGGCCAACGGCGGCCAGATCGCGGTCAGTCATGCCGAGCCGTGGGCTAACCCGTCGGCGCCCCGCAAGATCCTCAGATGGCTCGGGCGACCCGACGCCCCGCTGCTGTTCCGGCCGCGACTCGATCCAATGCAATGGCGGTGGTGTGCTGCGTTCCTACGCGAGTGCACTGCCGAGCGATCCGACGCGAACATCCGCGCGATCGTCGCATTGGCGTTGCACAGCCGCGCTGTCCTGAAACGGCTGCGGCGGGAGCTCGCACTCGAATACGAGTGCGTCGAGCGCGGCATCCTGCACTTCTACACCGATCCGGGCGAGTTCCAGGCTTCGCTCGCGCCCGCCGCATTGATGCGAGAACTCGGCTGCAGCCGGCGTCAGCTCACGCCAGTGGAAGCGGTGGACATCGAGCCTGCGCTTGCTTCGATCGTGGACCGGCTAGCGGGCGCCGATTACTGCGCCGAAGACGAGTCTGGCGATGCGCATATGTTCAGTCGCGTGCTGGCGCAGCGCTGCGGAGAGCGCGGCGTGCAGTTTTTGTTCGACACGACCGTCACCTCCGTCTGGGTCGAAAACGGGAGAGCCCGCGGCGTCTGGCTGACCGACGCGGCGGGACGTCGCACACGCGAAGCCGCCGACGCGGTCGTCGTCTGTCTCGGTGTCGAATCGGCCGCGGTGCTGCGGCCGCTGGGTCTGAAACCGTTGATCTATCCGGGCAAGGGCTACTCGGCGACGTTTCGCGTGACAGACGCGGCCGGCGCGCCCAGCGTCAGTTTGACCGACGACGAATACAAACTCGTCTTTTCGCGCTTCGGCGATCGGCTCAGGGTCGCCGGAACTGCTGAAATCGGCGCGCGCGGGCTTGAACTCGATCCGGTCCGTTGTGCGGCGCTGACAAGACGCACCGAGACGCTGTTTCCGGCCGCCTGCGACTACGCCAATCCGCAGTACTGGGCTGGCCTGCGACCGGTCACGCCATCGAACGTGCCGTACCTCGGCCCGACCCGCGTCGCCGGGCTCTTCGTCAATGCCGGCCACGGCACGCTCGGCTGGACGCTGGCCGCCGGCAACGGCGAACTGATCGCCCGGCTTGTTGGTGGCGAGTCGCCCGCATTCTCAATCGGGCGGCAAGCGCTGTGAGTTGCCAGCGAGCAAAATGAAAAGGGGCGCATTAGCGCCCCTGTTCTGCAGCCTTGGTCGTTACTGCGACAAGACCCACTTCGCCAGTGACATGGCTTCCTGTTCGTTGACCTGCGGATTCGCGGGCATCGGCACCTGGCCCCAGACGCCGACGCCGCCTTCGCGGATCTTCTTCGCGAGCTTGGCCGCTGCATCCTTGTCGCCCTTGTACTTGGCGGCAACATCCTTGTACGCCGGACCAACGAGCTTCTTGTCGATGGCGTGGCAGGCGAGGCAGTTCTTCTGCTTGGCGAGTTCGGCCTGAGCGAACACCGGACCGCTTGCGACGGCAAGGCCGAGAGCAGTAACAGCGAGGACGCGCTTCATAAGGTCTCCAAATCGGATCGGGGAGGGGGCTTGCCCGGTTAAAAGCCTGAAGATTCTAACGGCTTAGCCGCTTTTGCGTTGACCGCCGACGGGGTCGGCGCGGCTATAGTCGGTAAGTCGTCGGGCGGGGAGATTCCGCATGTGGTTGATCTGGGTTGGGGTTGCCCTCATCGTCCTCAAGGTGCTTGAGGTCAGCGTGTTTGCGACGCTGTCGTGGTGGTGGATCACCGTGCCGTTCGCCCTTGCGCTCCTGTGGTTCGAACTGATTGAGCAACGCCTCGGGCTCGACAAGAAGAAGGCGTTTGACGAGATGGAAGCACACAAGAAGAAGCGCATCAAGGACGCGCTGGAAGCCAGCCGGAGCCGGCGCGGCCGGTAGGCGGTCCGAGCGACGCCTAGAACAGCTTTTCGTCCGTGATCGCACCTTTGCTTGCGGTCGAGGCGAGCTTGGCGAACTTGGCGAGCACACCCTTG
>DATEZE010000051.1:0-2825 GCA_035255845.1 Burkholderiaceae bacterium
GAATCAGCCCCCGACCCTTCACGTTGAAACGATCGCCCGGCCGCAGGATAAAGTCGTCGCGCATGCCCTCCTGTGTGATCCACAGGTCGCCTCGAGACGCGAGGATCGCGCTTCCCTTGGGCAGTCGCAGCTGCGTCGGGCTAGCATCGACTGCCAACGGCTTGTGGGCACGGTCTGCACTGATGATGATGTCGTTCATCGAGTTGACCTCCTGCTGATGTGTGACGAACTGTCGCGCGCTGGCGGACCCTGGACAAACGAAATCTCGAAATGCGACGCATGAGTGATCGGAATGGATAGACGGGATCTCCCTGTATCGCTCGATCTGCTGCTTGGGTTCGAGGCCGCGGCCCGATCGCTCTCGTTCACGTCCGCGGCCGCCGATCTCCACCTAACACAGTCGGCCATCAGCAGGCAGGTGCAGCAGCTCGAGGAACAGCTAGGAGTGAAGCTTTTCGAGCGGCGCACGCGCGCGCTGGTGCTGACCGAGGCGGGCCATCGCTATTACCGCGACGTGTCGCAGGCGCTGAACCAACTGCGCGAGGCGACCGTCGCGGTACGCGTGCAGACGACGCCAATGGTGCGCGTGACGACAACGCTGACCTTCGCTTCGCTGTGGCTGGTGCCGCGACTCGCGTCGTTCCAGAAAGAGCATCCGGACATCGCGGTGCACGTCGTTGCCGACAACATCGTGCGCGACCTCGCGCGTAATTCACTCGACGTTGCGCTGCGCTACTGCCCGGCGGAGGCAGCGGGCCCGGGTGCCGAACGACTGTTCGGCGAACAGGTGGCACCCGTCGCCGCCCCCGCACTTTTGAAAGGACTGCAAATACGTGGAGTGGAAGACTTGCTGAGGTTGCCGCTGATCGAATTCGAGGACACGAGCGGCCTGGCACCGTGGCTATCGTGGAAGGTCTGGTGCGAAGCGATGGGGATCGCGCGGCCGCACACGGGCAGTGGACTCATGTTCAGTCATTACGACCAGGTCGTGCAGGCGGCGGTCTCGGGACAGGGTGTCGCGCTCGGTCGCTTTCCGCTGCTCGACCCGCTCGTTGCTGAGCGGCGTCTCGCGCTGCCGCTGAGGGGACGGCAGTACGCAACGCTCGCGCGTCGCGCCTACTGGCTGGTCACCGCCGGGCCCGCCGCGCAGCGCACGGAGGTCAAGATCTTCTGCGAATGGATGCGCGACCAGGTATCGGCGCAAACCGCGTCAGCCTGAACCGCGCTTTCGCGCACGAGCTCTTCAGTCGGCCGGCGGCACGTATACAGGCGGTGCGTAAGTAATGATATTGAGCCACGCGCCTTGCGGATCGCCGATCACCGCGAAGCGGCCGACGCCGGGGATGTCGGCCGGCCCGTGCAGCAGGCGGCCGCCCAGTGCCGTCGCCTGGCGGGCACACTCATCGACGTCATTTACGGTGACATAGCATCCCCAGGACGGTCGCATGCCGCCGGCCGCAGCCTCGGGTGGCATCTTCATGATGCCCCCGACCGAGGTACCGTCGGTCTTGACGACGTGATAGTCGCCCTGCGCCATCGGCATTTTTTCGAGGGTCCAGCCGAAGAGTTGCTGATAAAAGCGCAGCGCCGCCTGC
This sequence comes from Burkholderiaceae bacterium, assembly GCA_035255845.1. Taxonomy (GTDB): domain Bacteria; phylum Pseudomonadota; class Gammaproteobacteria; order Burkholderiales; family Burkholderiaceae_F; genus JALORV01. The sequence goes on from DATEZE010000051.1 coordinate 1,596, forward strand.
GGGTCGCTCGTCATCAGCTCGCTCCAGCTGAACGCACCATGCGTCTTGTACGAGTCCATCGTGTGCCCTCCAATTGCGCATCGTGTGCCGGAAATGCAAGTTTAGGTTGACGCGGAAAAGTTTGCGCACGGGCCCTCGCCGCGGAGCTTCCGGCGCGGGAGCGCCAGCCTCAGTGGGCTGGCCCTGCGGCGCGCTGCACGCATTCGGCCGCCCGGCGCGCGAGCAACAGCTGTTCCTTGCGGTTGCGGGTCATCGCTGCGGCCCGTTCGAATTCCTTGCGAGCTTCATCGAGCTTGCCGAGCTTGAACAGCAGATCGCCGCGCACGCTCGGCAGCAGGTGGTACTGCGCAAGTTGCGGATCGGCACGCAGCGCGTCAGCGGCTTCGAGTCCGGCCGCAGGGCCATAGGCCATCGACAAAGCTACGGCGCGATTGAGTTCGACGATCGGCGAGGGCGCAGTTTGCGCCAGAGCGTCGTAGAGCGCGACGATGCGCGGCCAGTCGGTTGCATCAGACGTAGGGGCGCGTGCGTGACAAGCCGCGATGGCCGCCTGCAGCGCGTATGGCCCGAGTCCCGGGCCGCCGGCGCTTTGTATTAGCGCTTCAGCATGTTCGAGCGCCGCCAGGCCACGGTGGATTAGAAGCTGGTCCCAGCGCGAGCGGTCCTGGTCGAGCAGGAGGATCGGTTCACCGCCCGGCGCGGTCCGCGCCCGCAGACGCGAAGCCTGTACTTCCATCAGGGACACGAGGCCGTGCACTTCAGGTTCGTCCTGCGCGAGACCGGCGAGGATGCGTCCGAGTCGCAGCGCTTCGTCGCATAGTGCGGGTCGCATCCAGTCATCGCCGGCCGTGGCGGCATAGCCTTCGTTGAAGATCAGGTAGATCACCTCGAGGACCGAGGCGAGCCTCGCCGCGAGTTCGGCCGGCGCGGGCACCTCGAACGGTACGCGCGACTCGGCCAGCGTGCGCTTGGCGCGCACGATCCGCTGCGCGACGGTCGGTTCTGGCACGAGAAACGCGCGCGCGATCTCGTCAGTCGTCAAACCACCGAGCAGCCGCAACGTCAGCGCCAATCGTGCCTCGCGCGAGAGCACCGGGTGGCAGGCGATGAAGATCAGCCGCAGTACATCATCGCTGATCGACTCATCAAGAGCGCTCTCGATGGCCGCGTCCAGGTCCGGCGCCGCGTCGATCAGCTGATTCTCGATTTCGTAGGTGAGAGCGTCAGCCT
>DATEZE010000052.1:0-2027 GCA_035255845.1 Burkholderiaceae bacterium
CATCAGCTGCGCCAGCGCTGCCGGCTCGAGCCGCAACGCCGGCTCGTGCGCGGCCAGCGTCGCGCCACTGGCGCCGTCGAGCAGCAGCCACGCACGTGCCGACAGTGCCGGTGTCTGCGCGGTGGCCGCGGCGGACAGCGCGACGGAGATCAGCGCGAGCGCGCGAAAGATGTCAACGGGACTGAAGGGCACGGCGCAGGCACAGGGTGGATTCGCCCAGTGCTGCAATACGATAGCGCGAGCCGGGTCGAGTTCCCGCGCCTGACTGCTAGCGCTTGCGCAGTGCGCGGAGGTAATCGGCTGCGGCGGCCGACCCCATCGCGCCGGTCACGAAGCGCTCGGCTTCGCGTACGCATTCGCGAAAGTCTTCGATCGTGCGGCAGCTCTCGATCCGCAGCGACAGCGCTTCGGCATCGGGACCGAGACGGTCGGTAAGCTCGCGCACCGCCCGGCGCTTGGCTTCCTCGAGCGTCATCGGGTTGGCTTCTTCGCTGCCCGATGGACCCTGCGTCACCGGCATCGCATCCACCTCGCGTCCGAAGACCGTCGGTACGTCTAGTGCGTTGATCGCCGCGTGACGATGAATCAGCCCGCCCGTTTCCAGCTGCGTGATGACGCTATCGATCTCGCCGGGGCGCAGCAGCACCGCGAGCTCGTCAACGGTGCGCTTGCCGTCGACCATGATCAGCACCCGGCGCGCCGTCATCGACAGCTGCGCAGTGCGCGTAGCGATTTCAGCAATCCCCTTGGCCGTCTTCGTGTAGACGACTAAACCGTCCATGTGTCTCCGTCGCCGTCTGCGGCGATCTGTCTTGTGCCGGTGCCTTTGCGGCACCGTGCGCGACTTTTAATGGCTTTGTCCGACGGCGTCAATGAGCAGCATGCCACGAATGTATGCGCTTATCCGCGCTTTCAAAGTCGCAAGCCGTCGATGGAAAAAGTGGTCCGCGCCGGGAATCACGAGCACTGGCAGACCCTGCGGCCGGGCCCAGTCCAGCACCGCATCCAGTGTGATCGTGTCGTCGTGCTCGCCGTGAATCACGAGAGCCTCGGAGCTGACTTCTGGCATTGGCCATTTTCCCGCCGCGGCACCGACCAGTACCAGCGCATCGGCGGCGTGGCCCGCGCGCGCGAGCACCTGCGCAGCGTTTGCGGCGACGAAGCTGCCGAACGAGAACCCGCACAGCGCAAGACGCGGCGCCCGCGCGAGCAGTTCGTGGACGCCTTCGAGCGTGGGCACGGCCCGCAGAACGTGGAGGAAGTCTTCGGTTTCGCCCTTGCCGTCGTCATGCACGCCGGCTGAGGCACCGACGCCCCGGAAATTGAATCGAACCGCGAGCCAACCGAGAGCGGCGAAGGTGCGCGCGATGGTCGCCGCGACCTTGTTGTCCATCGTGCCGCCATAGAGCGGGTGTGGATGTCCGACGACCGCAAGGCCAGGGATCGGCTGTGGACCCGGCCAGTCGAGCGTCAGCTCGATCTGACCTGCCGCGCCGGTGATCAGTCGCTTCTCGACGCGAGGCACCATCAAATGCGAAGTCGATCGACGATGCGGCCGTTGACCAGATGCGAGTCGATGATCTCGTCGATGTCGTGACGGTCGACGTAGGTGTACCAGACCGCTTCCGGATAGACGACGATGCACGGACCCTCGTCACAGCGATCCAGGCAGCCGGCCTTGTTGATGCGCACTTTGCCGGCGCCGCTCAGGCCGAGCGCCTTGACGCGTTCCTTGGCGTGCTGCTGCATGTCGGCGGCATGATGACGTCCGCAGCAGGCGGCGCCCTCTTCGCGCTCGTTCAGGCAGAAGAACACGTGATGCTTGTAGTGGCTCATGCGGCCGTCTCAAATTGAGATTATAGAAACACCCGCGCTCAGCCGCGGCCCGCGACGCGCAGCGTCATTGCGCCGGCGAGGACTAGCGGCCACAGGGTCGAAAGCCAGCGCGCGAGTGCGTTGAAGTTCAGCAGGCGCCCTTGCCGCCACTCCTGCAGTTGCGCCAGATGATAGGGATTCTCCGGCGTCGC
>DATEZE010000053.1:0-2847 GCA_035255845.1 Burkholderiaceae bacterium
CGCATGGTCGTGACGATCGACCGATCGTCACCGAGAGTGAGCCCAAGTCAATCAGCCGGGAAACAACTTTCGATCGCGACCTGCATGCGGTGCGCGATCGCTCGCAGCTGAGTCGCATCTTCACCGCGCTGTGCACCCAGCTCGCCGCCGACCTCGAGCGCAAGCGCTATGCCGGCCGCACGATCGGCATCAAGCTCCGCTTCGACGATTTCAGCACGGTGACACGCGACCGGACTCTGCCGGCCGCGGTCAGCGACGCCGAGGCGATTCGGCGAGCCGCCGGTGAATGCCTCAAGCGCGTCGACTTCACACGGCGCATCCGTTTGCTCGGCGTTCGCGCCGGCGCGCTGGAGCCGCTCGCCCAAGCGCAGGATGGTCAGTAACCTTCCTTGGCGCGCGTGGCGTAGTACTCGTCCACGCGGAATACGAAATCGGACTTTGCCAACGGAATGTGGCAGCTGCGGCACGCAGTCAAGCTGTCGGCAGTCTTCGTGCCGCTGGCGTCGTATGCGGCGTACACCCAGTCGCCGGTCTTCAGTTCCCTAGGAACGGTAGCTCCGTAACCCGCTCCCTTGGCCATCACGAACACCCGAACCAGATTGCCCCTGATCAGCTTGCCGTCGGCGCCCGTCACGGGGTTGCCAGCGGCGTCGACTTGCACGGCGAAGTTTTCCATGACGAGCACCGTGCCATTGGCGAAGGATTGGCCCGCCTTGCTGTCAGCGCCTGTCGAGTTGATGTAGATGTCGCGCACCTCCTTCGCATCTGGCCGCTGGACCGAAGTGAGGTATTTCGGCCATGTCCGGTAGTCGGCCGGAAGAGCCGCTTCGCCATCATTGATGGGCTTGGTCTGACTCGCGCAGCCGAACAGCACGGCCAGGCCAAGCGAAGCAATCAGTGCGGCAGCAGCTAGCGATCGCATGGTCGGATTTCCTTGTCCTAGAGGTTCAGCCGAAGTCTGGCGGAGCCCAGACGTGGATACTGGGACCGCGTCGCCTGTCCGGTCAATCGCGCGGAGTACCTGCCACGCGAGATCGAGACTCTCGTCTAGTTTGGGAGCGGCGTGAGGCACTTGCCGCGGCGGCGGGCGTGATAGGTTGACGATCTTCAGTAACTATCCATCGCTCGCTACGCCATGACTTCCCAAGTTTCGCCCTGGATGTCGCCTGAGCTCGAGGTCTACCGCGACACATTGCGCCGTTTTGTCGAAACCGAGATCGTTCCGAACCAGGAACGCTTCGCGAAGCAACGGCATGTCGACCGCGCGCTATGGACGAAGGCCGGCGAGCTCGGTGTGCTCTGCGCCGACATCCCCGAAGACTATGGTGGCGCCGGCGGCAATTTCGCTCACATGGCCGCGCTGTTCGACGAGCTCGCTGCTGCTGGAGACACCTCGTTTGGCGTGCATGTGCACATCATCGTCGCGCACTACCTGCTGAACCACGGCACCGAGGAGCAGAAGCGTCGCTTGCTGCCGCAACTGGCGAGTGGTGCGATGATCGGCGCGATCGCGATGTCCGAGCCGGCTGCCGGCTCAGATCTGCAGGGCGTGCGCACGCGTGCGGAGCGTGACGGCGATGCGTACGTCATCAACGGCTCGAAGACCTTCATCTCCAACGGCTACCTCGCCGACCTGATCGTTGTCGTCGCGAAGACCGATGCCGCAGCCGGGGCGCGCGGCATCTCGCTGCTGTTGGTCGAGACACGAAACGCCAAGGGATTCCGTGTCGGCCGCATTCTCGAAAAGGTCGGCCAGAAGGGCCAGGACACTTGCGAGCTTTTCTTCGACAACGTGCGCGTGCCGGCCGAGGCGATGCTTGGCGGCGTCGAGGGCAAGGGCTTCGCGCAGCTGATGTCGGAGCTTCCGTATGAGCGCACGCTGGTAGGCATCGGCGCGGTAGCTGCGATCGAGCGCGCTCTGCGGCTGACCGTTGAGTATGCGCGCGAGCGCAGCGCCTTCGGCCAGAAGCTGATCGAGATGCAGAACACGCGCTTCAAGCTGGCCGAGATCAAGACTCTGGCCGTCGTTGCGCGCACGTTCATCGACCGCTGCATCGAGCAAGTCATCGACGGGACGCTGGACACCGCCACCGCGTCGATGGCCAAGTGGTACCTGACCGATCTGCAATGCAAGGTCGTCGACGAGTGCGTTCAGATCTTCGGAGGCTACGGCTATATGCTCGAATATCCGATCGCGCGCATGTACGTTGACGCACGGGTGCAGCCGATTTACGGCGGCACCAACGAGATCATGAAAGAAATCATCGCGCGCTCGCTGTAAGGAGAAGCCATGGCCGTCAAGACCGTCGTCGCCGGGGTCGGCATGATCCCGTTCCGCAAGCCTGGCGACCACCCGCCGTACTTCGAGATGGGCGCCGAAGCGGCGCGGCTCGCGCTGGCCGACGCGGGCATCGGCTACGCCGACGTGCAGCAGGCGTATGTCGGCTATGTCTATGGCGATTCGACCAGCGGGCAGCGCGCGCTGTACGAAGTCGGGCTGACCGGTATCCCGATCGTCAACGTCAACAACAACTGCTCGACCGGATCGACAGCGCTGTTCCTGGCGCGGCAAGCCGTTGCGAGCGGGGCGGCCGACTGTGTGCTGGCGCTCGGCTTCGAGCAGATGGCGCCGGGCGCCATCAGCGCACAGTTTCCCGACCGTCCGACGCCGTTCGACGCGTTCAATGCGGCGACCGACGAACTGGTCGGCCAGCCCGACGTGCCGCTCGCGATCCGCTATTTCGGCGGCGCCGGCCGCGCTCACATGCAGAAGTACGGCACGACGCTCGAAACGTTCGCGGCGATCCGCGCGAAAGCGAGCCGGCACGCGGTTCGCAATCCGATGGC
>DATEZE010000054.1:0-2188 GCA_035255845.1 Burkholderiaceae bacterium
CGTGCTGGGTGGCGGCGGGGTTCTGGACTGCGATGGCCGGGCTGTGGGTCACGCTGCGGGGCGGCGATCGTTACCTGATTTCACGCACTGAAGCTTCCGACACGCCGCTGCCCTTGGCTGCCCGCACAGCGATCGTGATGCCGATCTGCAATGAGGACGTTCAGCGTGTATTCGCCGGTCTGCGAGCTACGTACGAGTCGCTTGCGCGCACCGCTGAGCTCGATCGCTTCGACTTCTTCGTTTTGTCTGACAGCAGCGACCCGGATACCTGCGTCGCCGAGCTTGACTCATGGCATGCGCTGCGCGAAGAACTCGACGCCGAAGAGCGCCTTTTTTACCGCCGCCGCACGCGCCGGGTGAAACGCAAGAGCGGCAACATCGACGACTTCTGCCGACGCTGGGGCGCGCGCTACCGCTACATGGTCGTGCTCGATGCCGACAGCGTGATGAGTGGCGAGTGTCTAGTCACGCTGGCACGGTTGATGGAGGCCCGGCCCGACGCGGGCATCATCCAGACAGCACCCCAGGTGGTCGGCGGGAACACGATCCATGCCCGCGCGCAGCAGTTTGCCAATCAGGTGTATGGACCGCTGTTCACGGCCGGCCTGCACTACTGGCAACTCGGCGAATCCCACTACTGGGGGCACAACGCGATCATCCGGCTCGAGCCGTTCATCAAGCACTGCGCGCTGGCGCCCTTGCCGGGCCGAGGTTCGCTTTCCGGCGAAATCCTCTCGCACGACTTCGTCGAGGCGGCGCTGATGCGACGTGCCGGCTTCGGCGTCTGGATCGCCTATGACATCGAGGGCAGCTACGAGCAGACGCCGCCGAACCTGCTGGACGAAGTCAAGCGCGACCAGCGCTGGTGCCAGGGTAATCTGATGAATGCCCGGCTGATGTTCGTGCCTGGCCTGCATCCGGTGCATCGCACGGTGTTCTTCACCGGTGCGCTTGCCTACGTGTCGGCGCCGCTTTGGCTCGGCTTCCTCGTGCTTTCGACCTGGCTGCTGCTGCAGCACGGCTCGACCGACCCGCAGTACTTCCCGATGCCGCACCAGCTCTTTCCGCTCTGGCCTTCTTGGCGTCCGGAGCATGCTATCGGGCTCGCCGCTGCGGTTGCGACACTGCTCTTTCTACCGAAGTTGCTGGCGGGCATGCTCGCCCCGGTACGCGGTCCGGCGCCGTACGGCGGCCTCGGTGCGCTTGCGCTTAGCACGCTCTTCGAAATTGTGCTGTCGGCGCTGCTGGCACCTGTCCGGATGATGTTCCACACGCAGTTCGTGCTGGCGGCGTTAACGGGATGGCGAATTCAGTGGCGCTCGCCGGCGCGGGCCGACGCGAGCACGACGTGGAGCGAAGCGGTGCGACGCCACGGACTGCAGACAGCCATCGGGGCCGGCTGGCTTGTCGTTGTCGCTCAGGGGGCTCCAGACTTCCTGCCGTGGCTGATCCCGGTTGCCGCCGGCCTCGTGCTTGCGATCCCTCTGTCGGTGCTGACGAGCAGCGCCGTCGCGGGTCGCGCATTGCGCCGTGCCGGACTTTTGTTGACTCCGACCGAGACGCGCGCTCCTCGCGAGGTCGAGGCTGCGGAGCAGTATGCCGGTTGCGCGCGGCCGTTGGCGCGCTTTGCCGACACTATTGTTGATCCGGACTTGCACGCACTGGCACGGACGGTTGCGCGGCGCCGGTCCCCATTGGCCGCCGGACTAAGGCACGAAAGGGTCGAGCGCGCGCTGCGACTGGGTCCGCAGGCCCTTGGCGCACCCGAGCAACTGATCCTGCTCGGGGACTTAGACGCTCTCGACCACTTGCATCGCGCCGTACGGACGACGCCTGTGCACATGGGCTGGAGCAGCTCGAACCCGCAAGGCCGCGCGACGATTCACCAGCTTGCCGACATCGGTCGCCGCCGGGCGAGCGCCCGCCCCGCGACCCGCCTTCACTGAGTTCGAGGGCACGGCCCCGGTGGCATTGCCACGGCGACCTGGCGCCTACGCAACTGCGTCAGCGTTGCAATCGAAAGGCAACCGATCGCATTGGCCCATGTGATTCCGGCCATTAGCAGGTCCGAGCTGATGGTCAGCGCATAGAGCGCGGTAAAGACATGGCTCAGGCTCCAGAAATACCAGGTCGACAGCGAGATGGCCTGCGCACCATGCGCGTCCTTGACCACCGCCGCGATCTGCGG
>DATEZE010000055.1:0-5529 GCA_035255845.1 Burkholderiaceae bacterium
CGCGTCCTCCTGCATCTGTGCGTAGGTGCACTTCTGATAGCCCTCGTTCCACCCCTGCGCGTACTGCTTGTCGGATTCGAACAACTTGGTGTCCTTCCTATACCAGCCAACCACCGGGTTTTGGGTCACGCGTCCGGTCGAGCAGCCGTCGTTGAACCCTTCTGCGTATATCGCGGTATGCCCAGGGGGCATCAGCGGGTTGGGCGGCGGCGTTCCGCAGCCGCCAAGGCTGCTGAGCAACATGGTCGCCGTCATAAGCGTGAATTGCTTCATCAGTTCCTCCTTTTCGCCAATCCCGCCGCTCAACGACGCCATTCGAGTCGATTGCGCCGTTCGCTCGGCTTGCGTGCCTGCACCGCCGTCACGTCTGAGGCGCGCTGCGAAGCTCCGATTCAACGTCATAGCCCTTCGCGACCCAGGCCTCGATTCCGCCGGCCAGTGGCCGAACTCGTTTGAACCCTGCGTGCATCAGCTTCTTCGCAACCGCCGCAGCGCTCGCTTCGTTCGGGCATGCGCAATAGACGATCACTTCGTTGGCCGGATGATCGTGCAGTCCCGCTGCAGACAGGCTGTCATCAAACGTGTGGCTGTCGATCCAGACAGCTCCGGGAATGCGCCCCTGCTTTTGGCTGGCCGGCGAGCGAACGTCGACGATCAGCGGTCGTTCATCGCGGGAGATCATGTCGTGGAGTTCGTCGACGGACACGCGTGACATCCTCAGCGTGCGGATCAGCTGGTAGCGTTGCAGCGCCTTGGTGGCGACATACAGCAGAAGGGCGGACGCCAGTGCGATCAGGCCCCAGCGGCCGGCCCCTTCCAGCACCGCAACCACATCGGCGACCGCGTCGCGGAATATCCAACCGAGAGCGACCGCGGCTCCGCACCAAAGCAGCGCGCCGATCGCATCGAACAGCAGGAAGGTCGCGAGCCGGGTGCGCATCACCCCCGCCATGCTGGTGGCCACGGCCGCGAAACCGGGCACGAACTTGGCGAGCATCAGCGACGGCGCGCCCCAGCGTTCGTAGATGCGTTCGGACTGGCGCACGCAACTGTCCGGCGACAGCGAGAGCCGGCACATCAGGCTCAGGACGCGCCGTCCGATCCGCGTTCCGGCGACGTACCAGGCAAGGTCGGCGATGACACTCGCCACGACTGCGACGACAAGCAGTTGAGGAATCGTGAAATCGCCGCGCGAGCTGAGCGCACCGACGAGGATCAGGGTCGGATAGGCCGGCAACGGCAGGCCCAATTGCACGGCCAGCACGTTGGCGAACACCAGCAGCAGGCCGTATTGGTCGACGAGTGACAGCAGCAGTTGCATCGGTTGGGCGCCGGACCGTCAGCGCGGAGTGCAGTGCAGCTTGCCGCGCGAGGCCCGACCCTTCAATCCCGGGAAGGGAATGTCGGGCCGGCGGGCGCGCGATCAAGGGATCTTTACGCGTGGTGGCGGCATGAGCATGATGACATTCGTAACTCCCGTGTTCTCAGACGCTGGACGCGGCCGGCCGCACGAGTGCCGCGGCGGCCAGATACTGATGGATCTGCGCGACCGCGGCGGCGCCTTCGCCGATGGCACCCCCGACCCGCTTGACCGAGCCGGAACGCACATCGCCGACCGCGAACACCCCGGGGACATTCGATTCGAGCGGTGAGGGTGTCCCGACCCGGGCAGCGGAAGTCACGATCGCCGGACCCGTCAGCACGAAGCCCTGCCGGTCGAGTGCGACTGCGCACCCGGCCAACCAGTCGGTCTCCGGGTCAGCACCGACGAACAGGAACACATGGCGGATCGGCCGGCGTTCCTCGTTGCCTGTACGGTTGTTGCGCCAGGAGATCGCTTCAAGAGCGCCCGACGGATCGCCATGCAGTTGCGTCAGCTCGGTGTGCGTATGCAGCTCGATCGTCGAACTGGCCTCGATCCGATCGATGAGGTAGCGCGACATGCTGGCCGCGAGGCCCGGTCCGCGGACGAGTATGTGCACCCGGGAAGCGTGCTGCGCTAGGAACACTGCGGCCTGGCCGGCCGAGTTGCCACCACCGACCAGCACAACCTCGGCATTGGCGCAGGTCTTTGCTTCGAGCGCCGAGGCCCAGTACCACACGCCGCGCCCTTCGAACTCGCTCAGGCGCGGCACATCGGGATGGCGATAACGCGCGCCGCTGGCGATGACGACCGAGCGCGACCGCAGCCTGCGGCCGTCGTTCAGAAGCACCGCGAGTTCGCCGCTGCTTTTGGCGTTCGAGCAGTCGAGCGACACCACCTGTGTGGGTATCAGGATCTCCGCGCCGAACTTCTGCGCCTGGACGAATGCGCGGCCGGCCAGCGCACCACCTGAGATCCCGGTCGGGAAGCCGAGGTAGTTCTCAATGCGCGCGCTCGCGCCCGCCTGTCCGCCAGCCGAGCGGCAGTCGAGCACGACGACGTGCAACCCCTCGGATGCCGCGTAGACCGCGGTGGCGAGGCCGGCCGGCCCGGCGCCGACCACTGTCACGTCGAACAACTCGTGATGCTCGGCCGAATCGAGGATACCAAGGCAGCGCGCAAGCGCGGCTTCCGAAGGATTGAGCAGTACCGAGCCATTCGGACAGAGCGCGAGGACATCGCTCTCCGTCGCGCCGTACTGAGACAACAGCGCCACCGTCGTCGCATCCTGGGCGCCACCCATCACCTGATGGGGGTGGCCGTTGCGCCTCAGGAAGGTCTGCAGCCGCATCACCTCCGGCGACTGTGGCGCGCCGATCAGCACCGGACCGCTGGCGCCTGACTCGATCAGGCCGACGCGTCGGAGGATCAGCGCGCGAACGATGCGCTCGCCGAGATCGGCCTCGGCAATGATCAGCGCGCGCAGCTGTTCGGGCGCTATCAGCACCGCCTCGACATCGTCGTCGGCATGGCCATCGGCCAGACCGTGGCGGCCCGAGAGCTGCGCGACCTCGCCCGAAAACTGACCGCGACCATGGGTCGTGATCGGAACGACATGGCCCATGCCGTCGCGCTGGCTGACAGTCACGTGGCCGGTCAGGACCACGAACATGCCGGGACTGGGCTCGCCGACCGCGAACAGCCGATCGCCCTTGACAAAACGACGCAACGCCCCGAACTGGCTGACGCGCGCGATTTCGCTTTCCGTCAGCGTCGGAAACATCTGATGCCGACGGGAGCCAACCCCTGTTTCCGGTTCAGTCGCCATCGACTGTGGTGCCTGCGCGAGACCTGCGGTGACCAGACATGGGCGCAATTATCTGTGGAAAGCCGCCGCTTGAGTCGCGACAACTTCTATCGGGCAGAGGCGACAATCACTTGACCTACCCGGTCGGTCGCCTTGGCGAGTAGCTGCTAGGCTTTGGCGACTAATACCGCCGCGGTGGTGAAACTGGTAGACACAGCGGACTTAAAATCCGCCGCAAGCGAAGGCAAGCATGCCGGTTCGATTCCGGCCCGCGGCACCAGGTAACGACGACAACTAAATGAAGGTTTTCGACCTACGTTGTGACAGCGAACATCCATTCGAGGGCTGGTTTGCCTCGGGTGCGGAGTTCGATCGCCAACTCGGCAAGGGGCTGGTCGAATGCCCGGTGTGTGGCAGCCATGCCGTGCGCAAGTTGCTTTCGGCGCCGCGGCTGAATCTCGGTGCCGAGGCGCCGGCGGAGAAGCAGCCGGTGGCGATGACCAACGATGCCTCCATGCAGGCCATGATGCTGCAACTGGCGCGCCACATACAGGCGAACACGGAGGATGTCGGCGAGCGCTTTCCAGAGGAGGCCCGTCGCATTCACTACGAGGAAGCTCCGAAGCGCTCGATCCGCGGCATGGCTTCGCGTGACGACGCCGCGCAGTTGGCCGACGAGGGCATCGAGGTGATGCAGGTTCCGTTCGGCAACCTGCTGAAAAATCCGGTTCAGTGATGCAGTAATTGGCGGTTCTCGGCTCTTCAGCCCCCGCGCCACGGCGTGTGAATGAAGGTGTATTCGCCGAGCAATCGCTCCGACTGGTGATCGACCGCGAAGAGCTGAACGCGCGCCCTCGATGCGCCTTGGGCTCGAATAGTCCCGATGCGCGGTGTAAACACGACCTCACCTGTCGCGGCGTTAAATGGAATGTCGTCCATGCGCTGCTGCCATGCCTCGTCGAGCAGCACCGCGTCCACGCGTTCCACACCCGCAAGCGGCGCCTCGAGGCGTGCGACCATCACGTCGTCGTCGGGTGCGACGGTGCATTGAACGCTGCCATTGCATGGCACTCGATACTCGCGCAGTCGAAGTCCCTGTGCGGTGAGGCGCGCCAGATAAGCATCGGTCACCACGGCGTGCACCGCTCCTTGTCGGACCAGTGCGCGGATCCCGCCTGCAAGCCCAACCAGGCTCTGCAGGTTTTCGGAGCACTCGCCACAACCGAGCAGGTGTTCATCGATACGGGCCTCGCCCGCCTCGTCAAGTTCGTCCAGCCAGTACTCGACGAGCGTGGCCAACGCGATCGGGGCAGAGCAACCAAGCCGGCTCATGCCGCCGTCCGTTCGCCCGTGACGCAGTCGCGCAGCCGCTGCAGTCCGCGATGGCGGATCACGCGCACATTGCCTTCCGACAATCCCAGCTCGCGGGCGACTGCAAGGGCCGGCTGTTCGTCATAGAACGTCAACACAAGAACTGAGCGCTCGCGCTCCGCCAAGCCATCCAGGCAGTGGAGGAGCCGCGCGTGATCGAGGCGCGGCGCAATCGATGAGTCCGCGATCGGGACGTCATCGGTGAATTCGGCCAGCAGCCGCTCGCGCCGGGCATAAGTGCGGCGTAGTTCGAGCACCACCATCCGACACATGCCGAGCATGAAGGAGGCGAGCATATCCGGCTCCCTGAGTTTTCCTGCGCGCAGCCGCTCGAGCGTCATCATCAGCACCTGCTGGGCCAGGTCGGCCGCGGCGTGCTCGTCGCGCAGGTGCTTGAGCCCGTAAAAGCGCAGCCGCGGAGCCATGCGGCGACACAGTTCGGCTTCTGCCTCAGCGTCGCCAGCGTCCCGGGCCACCGCAATCCGGCGCGCCAGGGAGGCGTCGTCAAGCGATCGGGAGTCCGGGCCATCTTTCACCAAGCCAGCATAACGCGGCACCTTTCGACAAGGATGTGTAACGAAACGGCGGCTCGTTACACATCCTTGTGCAACAAACACTTTTCACACACAAACCGTACGGAGGCTCCAATGATTACCAATCAGCAGTCCGGCACCAACGTTCATGAGATCGCCGATGGGATCTACCGCATCAACACGCCGGTCGCCATTCCCGGCGGCCCCGATCAATTCAGCTTCAATCAATATCTGATCGTCGATGACGCGCCGCTGTTGTTCCACACCGGTCCGCGGCGGCTGTTCCCGCTGGTGCAGGAGGCTGTGAGGCGTGCCATGCCGGTCGAGCGCCTCCGCTACGTGGCTTTCTCGCACGGCGAAGCCGACGAGTGCGGGTCGCTGGACGAGTGGCTTGCGGCGGCGCCGCGTGCGGAAACGGTTTGCGGGCAGATTGCCGCGATGCTGTCGGCCAACGA
>DATEZE010000056.1:0-9953 GCA_035255845.1 Burkholderiaceae bacterium
GCCTCGAAGCACTTGACGTGCACTTCCAGTCCGCGCCGGCCGATCGCGCCTGCGCGCGGCTCGAGCTCGATGCCGCCGACCAGGCCGAGATTGCGGACGTCGATCACGTGGCGCGCGCCCTTCAGCGAATGCACCGCCGCCTCGAACTTCGGCGCCATCGCGGCCGCGCGCGCGAACAGCTGTTCGTCGACGTAGAGCTTCTGCGTGGCCACCAGTGCGGCACAGGCGAGCGGGTGCGACGAATACGTGTAACCGTGCAGGAACTCGATCTGGCCTTCCGGAGCGGCCTGCGTGATTGTCTCGTAGATCTCGTTCTTCGCGATCACCGCGCCCATCGGCACCGCAGCGTTGTTGATCGCCTTGGCGCACGTGAGCAGGTCCGGCGTGATGTTGAACAGATGCGCGGCAAACGGCGCACCGAGGCGGCCGAAACCGGTGATGACCTCGTCGAAGATCAGCAGCACACCATGCTTGCCGCATATGGCTGCGATGCGCTCGAGATAACCTCGCGGCGGGATCAGCACGCCGGCGGATCCTGCCATTGGTTCGATGATCACCGCGGCCACATTGCTCGGATCGTGGAACAGCACGAGGCGTTCGAGCTCGTCGGCGAACTCTGCGCCGTGCGCCGGCAGCCCGCGCGAGTACGCGTTGCGCGCCAGATCGTGCGTCGAGCGGATGTGGTCGACGCCGGCCATCATCGCCGGGAACGCTTTGCGGTTGCCGGGAATCCCGCCGGCCATCGTGCCGCCGACATTGACGCCGTGATAGCCACGCTCGCGGCCGATGATGATGCGTCGGCTCGGCTCGCCGCGCGCACGATGGTAGGCGAGCGCCATCTTGATCGCGGTGTCCGCCGACTCGGAGCCAGAGTTGGTGAAGAAAACCCGCTGCATGCCAGCGGGGGCGATTCCGGCGACCGTGGTCGCAGCCTCGAACGCCAGCGGGTGCCCCATGCTGAACGGCGGGGCGTAGTCCATCGTCGCGGCCTGCTTCTGCACCGCTTCGACGATCGGCCTGCGCGCATGGCCGGCATTGACGCACCACAGGCCGGCGGTTCCGTCGAGCACCTCGCGGCCGTCCGGTGTCCAGTAGTACATGCCCTCGGCGCGGGCCAGCAGCCGCGGGGCCGCCTTGAAAGCGCGATTGGCGGTAAACGGCATCCAGAAGTGTTCGAGGGTAGTTGCGTGCACTGATGGGTTCTCGAGTTTCATCGAGCGCTCCTATGGCAACGGGCGAAACGAAGTGAAGAAGGTGTCGAGCGCCTGGGACCCGACGCCACCGTCGCTGCCCAGTGTCACCAACTGAAAGAGTCGATCATCGACGATGAAGAAGCGGGCCGCAAGCGCGGCAGAGCGCCCGTCGACGGTTCGCCCTTGCGCCTGCACCGATTGCCCCTGCACAAAACGATGCGATGACCCGGGCGGCAACACCAGCGTCGCAGCCCCACTGGCGCTGATTGTTCCGTCGATATTGCGCACCAGCGCATCGCGGAAGTAGGCGATCACGCGCCCCTGCGCCGCAGCATCGCTGGCGACCCGCGGAGGCAGTTGTACTTCGCCAATTGCGAACATCGCTGCGCCGACACCGGTCGACGTCATCGTCACCGCCAGCGTCTGGCCCTCGAACGGCACGGCACGCGTGACCGTCTGCGCGCGACCCGGCAGCAGCACGGCCGCGTGCGCAAGCCGCGTTTCGCGCCATTCCAGCTCCTCGCTGCAAGCGGCGAGCAACAGGGCGGACACGATCAGCGTGTTCCAGCCTCGTGTGCCGCGCTGAGTTAAAGCCATGACGAGCCAGGAGTACCCCGGCCTTGCCGAACCGTTCGCGCGTTACCGGCCCTTGGCAGGCCGGGTCGCCGGCGTGGCGGCAGCGGCCTTGCGCGCGCGGTGCAGCCGCTTCTTGCCGTAACTGCCGTTATAAATCTTGCCGCGACGCGTTCGGGAATCGCCCTTGCCCATGTGAGTCCAACTCCTCGTTTGCTGCGTGTCCGATGCGACGAGTATAGAGGCCCGGCGTAGGGCGATTTCCAACATGGTGTCGGACGGACTCCGACGAGGCCGAAGATTCGACGCTTTGTCGCCGCATTACGCGGTATGCGGACAAGCCGGCGTGACGTAGCGTGTGGACGTGCTCGAAAGCGAGGTCTCCCGATGATCAAAGACCATTTTCCGTTGGCCAGCCTGGTCGCCGCCGGACTGCCTCTTGCGCTAGGCAACGGGTCGCTCTTCATCCTGACCTTCGCCGCGATCATCGGCGCGCTGCCGCTGGTTTACGGCCGGGACGTCGATCAGGTCGTGCGCGCCACCGTCGCGCGCAGCGACACGCGTCGCTAGCCGGCTGCACAGCGGCACCCCCAGGCGGTGTCGCGCCGCGCTTCTACAATGGCCGCCTGACGGCCACCGCTTTGTTCGCGGTGGCGTCGCCGTCACCACTCCCAAGGCAGCATCGCCATGTCCCTCGTCGTCTTCCGCTCCAAGGCCGCGGGCGAAATCTTCATGTTCGCCGAAACGGCGCGCCGCATCTTTGAAATCATCGGGCGCCAGCAGGCGGCGCGCGGCGTGATCACTGCCGACCAGGTGCCGGAAGCACTGCAACGCCTGTCCGCCGCTGTCGAGCAGGAAAAGGCCGACCTCAAGGCCGCCGCCGAGGCGGCGCGCCAAAAGGACCACGGCGTCGAGGAGCCGCCGGGTGCGCCGGTCACGCTGGGCCAGCGCGCGTTTCCGCTGATCGAGATGCTGCGCGCGGCAGAAAAGCGCAAGGTCGACGTGACCTGGGGCGTCTGAGGGACCCTGGGCGCCGCCGGGCGGCAGAACCTGCGGGGACGCCTTACCTACAATGCCGCAGCAGCGGCCGGTCAGATGTCCGGCCAATGATCCTGAGTCCCACGCGGAGTCCAATTGCAGAGTTCCGTCAACGAGCCGACCCAACGCTTCTGGATCGGGGTATTGGCAGCAATCCTGATGCTTGTCGGCGTCGTGCTTGCGCTTCGTGCGATGAGCCACGACAGCGCGGTACATGCGAGCTACGAACGCGCCTTGTCCTTGTCGCAGGCGGCGCTCGACGCACAGCATGCGAACAGCGACCTGCGCGCGTGGCAGACTCGCAATGCGCGTGCGCTGCTCGCCGCTGGCGATGCGGCGATCACTCCGGCCGAGTTGCAGGAACTGGTTGCGATAGCCACCGAGCTGCAGGACCAGCTGCGGCGCGTTGACGCCGAATTGCCGGCCCCTCGCAAAGCGCGCACCGCCGAGCTGCGGTCGAACCTGCAACGACTCGAACGCATCGCCCGCAACGGACTGTCAGTTGGCGAGAGCGGTAGCTCGGTGTCCCGCGCCGCGCTTCTCGGCACGGCCGCCGAGGTCGACAGTTTCGAGAACGCGCTGGGCGAGATTGTCAGTGACACCAACGCACAGGCCAGGGCGATGGCGAGCCAGGCCGAGACGCTGAAAGATACCGCACGCTACGGGCTGGTCGGATTCTCGCTGATCACGCTGGCGCTAGCGGCGGTGCTCACTCTGCTTACGCTGCGCACGCTGGCGTCGAACCGCGAGTTGCTCGAGCGCATGTCGCGACTGGCGCAACTGGACGGGCTGACCGGAATCGCCAACCGGCGCTCGCTCGACGAAGCCGTGCCGGTCGAATTCGCGCGTGCTCGCCGCAGCGGCCAGCCACTGACGGTGGTGATGATCGATATCGATCACTTCAAGCGCTACAACGACAAGCGTGGCCACGCCGCCGGCGATGCGCTGCTGCGCACGTCGGCGCAGTCCTGGGCTAAGCAGCTGCGGCCGACCGACCTGATCGCACGCTACGGCGGCGAGGAATTCACGCTGGTTCTGCCGGCGTGCAGCGCCGATCAGGCGGAGCAGCTGGTCGACCGCCTGCGGCCGCTGATGCCGGATCGGCAGACGTTTTCCGCCGGGGTTGCGGCGTGGGACGGCGACGAGACGACGAATGAGCTGGTGCAGCGCGCCGATCGGGCACTACTGCAGGCGAAAAAGCGCGGGCGCAATCGCACGACGATCGCGGGGCGAGAAACGCAGGCGACGCTGCCGCTCGAGGGCGCCGGCGCGCAATGAAGCCGCGCATCCTCGTTGTCGAGGACGAGGCGGCGATCGCCGACACGATCGTGTATGCACTGGCGACAGACGATTTCGAGCCGCAATGGTGCGCGACCGGCGGTGCGGCACTGGCCGCACTGCGCGAGCATCCGGTCGAACTGGCGATCCTCGATGTTGGACTGCCGGACATGAATGGATTCGAGCTGCTGCGGCGACTGCAGCAGCAGCAGTCGGCGCTGCCGGCGATCTTTCTGACGGCGCGGTCGAGCGAGATCGACCGCGTCGTCGGACTCGAACTCGGCGCGGACGACTACATCGGCAAGCCGTTTTCGCCACGCGAACTCGTCGCACGCGTGCGCACGGTGCTGCGCCGGGTGCGCCGCGAACCGGCGGCGCCGGCGCCGCACACTGCATTCGCGGTCGACGACGAGAAGAAGACGATTCGTTTCCGGGGACAGGCGCTCGATCTGTCGCGTACCGAGTACCGGCTGCTCAAGGTGCTGGTCGAACGGCCTGGGCGGGTCTACTCGCGCGACGAACTGATGCAGCGCGCCTGGGACGACCCCGCTTCGGCGTTCGATCGCACGGTCGACGCCCATGTCAAGGGGCTGCGCGCGAAGCTGCGCGACATCGACGCCACGGTCGATCCGATATCGACCCATCGTGGCATGGGCTATTCGCTGCGCGAGGACCTGGCGTGAAGCGACGCCGCATGGCCTGATCGCCGATGTCGCGGCGGTCACGCATCTTTCTCGGCGTCGTCGCCGTCTACATCGCCGCGGTCGTGTTCCTGTTGTACCGCGTCAGCCTCGACCTCGATCCGCGCTACCGGGAATCGGCCGAAGATGCGCTGGTCGATACCGCCAATCTGCTCGCCACCTTGCTCGAGCGCCAGGCCTACAGCGGCGTCATTCAGACGGAGGAGCTCGAGCGCACGCTGCAGCAGCTTGGCACGCGCCCGTTGCACGCGCGCATCTTCAATGTCGACAAGACCCGCGTTGACCTGCACGTCTATGTGACCGATGCCAACGGCATCGTGCTGTTCGATTCGGCCGGGCGCGACGTCGGCAGCGACTATCGACAATGGCGCGACGTGGCGCGGACGCTGGCCGGCCAGTACGGCGCACGAACCACACTCGCCGACCCGGCCGACCCAGCCTCGGCGGTGATGTATGTGGGCGCAGCGATTCGCGAGCGCGTCACGGTTGATGCGCCGGAGCAGATCGTCGGCATGATCGGTGTCGGCAAGCCGATCGCGGCGTTTTCGCCGTTCATCGCCAATGCGCGCGAGAAGCTCGTTTTTGTCGGCGTGACCGCAGTTGTGGCCTTCGCGGTGCTGCTGCTGATGGTAACGGTGTGGCTGGTGCGACCGTTTGGCCTCGTGACCGACCTGTGGCGCGCACTGCGCGCGCGGCCCGGCGAGGGGCGCTCATTCAGCCAGTCGCTGCGGGCCGCGTTCCTGGACATGCGCGACGCGCTCGCCGGCAAGAGCTACGTCGATGAATACGTCGCCGCGTTGACGCACGAGATCAAGAGTCCGCTGGCCGCGATTCGCGGTGCCGCTGAGCTGCTGCGCGAACCGCTGCCGGAAGACGCGCGGCTGCGGTTTGCCGGCAATGTCGAGGAGCAAGTCAGGCGCGCGCAGGACCTGGTCGATCGCATGCTCGAGCTTTCGGGTCTCGAACGGCGACGTGCGCTGCAGAACCGCGACCCGGTCGCCCTGGCGACGCTGGCCGACGCAGTGCGCGAGGAAATGGCCCCGCTTGCGACCCAGCGCGATGTCGAGCTCTTCATCGACGTCGACCCGCAGTTCACGGTCTCGGGTGACCGGTTCCTGCTGCAACGCGCGCTGGCCAATTTCGTGTTGAATGCGATCGAATTCTCGCCGCGCGAGGCCACGGTGACGGTCGACGCGCACGATGTTGACGGACGCATCGAGCTGACTGTGCGTGATCACGGTCCCGGCCTGCCCGCCTTCGCCGAGGACCGCATCTTCGAAAAGTTCTTTTCTCTGCCGCGACCCGACACCGGCCGCAGGGGCACCGGTCTGGGCCTCGCGTTCGTGCGCGAGGTGGCGACCCTGCACGGCGGCGGCGCACGCCTCGCCAATCACCCCGACGGCGGTGCGATCGCCACCCTGACGCTGCCGCGCCGCGTGCGTTAGCTGGTCGGCGAGTCGGGCAGACCGACAGGGTTGGCCCGGCGACACGGTTCGGCCGTTCACTTCTTCACGCGACGTTCACACAGCCCGCGCGCCTGCTTCGCACCCCGTTCTTGGACGCAGCGGATCGTCGGTTGCGTGCCCAAACCGGGCGCACCGAACTGGAGAACGAAATGTCTGCCCTGCACCTGCTGCGCGACGGCGCTGCGCTAGCGGCCGAGTTCGCCGCCCTGCTGTTCCTTACGCCGATCAGCGCCATCGCCGCCGAGCCGGCCCAGTCAACGGCTGCAGTCACACGGGACGCCGAGCGCGCCACGCCGGCTTCCGAGCTGCGGGCGCTGCATGTGACCGACGCAGCACTCGAGTTGCGGCTGCTGGGCTTGCTCGCCGACGTCCGCGTGATGCAAACCGTCCGCAACGACACCGCGCTTAGAGTCGACCTTGGCGCGCGGCTGCCGGCCGTCACAGAAAGTGTCGATGAGCTTTCTGTCATCCGCGACGGCCGCGTGACCGACCTGTTGGACGGATCAAGAAGCGCCTGTGGTGAAGACGACGATCCCGATGCGGGCCGCGCGCAGGGCGATGCCGACGAAGCACGCGCCGATGCGTTGCAGCTGATGCCGGGCCAACACGCAATCGTCGCGATTGCGGCGATCGAATCGCTCGAGCCTGCGGGCGACGCCTTCCGCGTCGCACTGCCGGCCACGATCGCGGCACTCGGACCGCAGGCGCGGGTGTTCGACGAGGCCGGTGGCGCGACGCTGGTGGTGATTCCGCCGGAAGGCGCGTCGGGCATCGTCACTGTGACGCTGCGGCCCGCGTCCGCTCCGTCCCGAACGGTTCGCCTCGGCCGCACCGCGCCGGGGATCGCGCTCGTCGTGCCGCTTCAGGACGCGGAGAGGTCGGCGCTTGCCACGACGATCGTCGAGCTCGAAATCGCCGCGCCGCACGAGGTGCGCTGGATGACGCTGGTCACCACGCCGCAAGCGCCCATCGCTGTGGCCGGCCACACGCAGTGAGACCTGCATGAGCCTGAGACGCCTCATCGCGTGCACTCAACGCGTCGCGTTCGCGGCACTGACCGCGCTCGCGTTGCTGCCGGCGACGGTGTCCGCGGCCGATGCCGGGCGCGAGCGGACGCTGTCGCCGTACTTCGTCGTCGAACGCGCCGAAGCCGGCGTCGACGCTCTGCCGCTGAAGTCCACCGCCGTCGAAGTGCACATCGCCGGCGTCATCGCCGACGTCAAGGTCCTTCAGCGCTACCGCAATGAGGGTGAGCGACCGCTCGAGGCGCGCTACGTCTTCCCAGCCTCGACCCGTGCGGCGGTCAACGCGCTGACGATGAAGATCGGCGATCGCGTCGTGCAGGCCGAGATCAGCGAGAAGCAGGCAGCCCGGCGCGACTATGAAGGTGCAAAGCGCGCAGGCAAGACCGCGTCGCTGCTCGAGCAGCAGCGCCCCAACGTGTTCCAGATGTCGATCGCGAACCTGATGCCGGGCGACGACATCGAAGTCGAACTTCGCTACAGCGAGCTGATCGTCCCCGACGACGGCGTTTATCGTTTCGTCTACCCGACCGTGGTCGGGCCGCGTTACAACGGTGCGCCCGGGCGCGAGAGCCATCAGGCTGAGCCATGGATCGCGCAGCCGACGCTGCGTGCCGGCGTGCCACCGAAGGCGACATTCGGCATGACGCTCGTGCTCGATGCGCCGATGCCGGTGCAGGCGCTGACATCGCCGTCGCACCGCCTCACGATCGACGGCGTCGGCTCGGGCCGCGTGCGCGCCGCGCTGGCAGAGGCGGCCGAGCATGCGGACCGCGATGTCGTGCTCGACTATCGGCTCGCAGGTCGCGAAATCGCGTCGGGCGTGCTCGTGCACGAAGGGCAGGACGAGAATTTCTTCGTCGCGATGGTCGAACCGCCGGCACGCACGCCCGCTGCGGCGATCGTGCCGCGCGAGTACGTCTTCATCCTCGATGTATCGGGATCGATGCATGGGTTTCCGATCGAGACCGCGAAGACGCTGTTGCACGGGCTGGTCGGCAACCTGCGCCCGACAGACACCTTCAACATCATCCCGTTCGCGGGCGGGCACTCGCTGCTGGCGCCGCGCTCGCTGCCGGCGACGCGCGAGAACATCGAGGCCGCGCGGCGCTTCATCGCTGGCCAGCGCGGCAGCGGATCGACCGAGCTGCTGGCCGCGCTGCGAGTCGCGCTCGCCCTTCCCAGCGAGGCGGATCGTGCCCGCAGCTTCGTCGTCATCACCGACGGTTACGTCTCGATCGAGAAGGAAGCGATGGACCTGGTGCGCGCGCATCTCGGCGACGCCAACGTCTTCGCGTTTGGCATCGGCTCGTCGGTCAACCGATTCCTGATCGAAGGCCTGGCGCGCGCCGGCCGCGGCGAGCCGTTCATCGTGCTCAATCCGCTGCAGGCCGCGATCGAGGCCGACCGGTTCCGCACCTACATTGAAGCGCCGCTGCTGACGAAAATTCGTGTCGATTTCCGCGGGTTCGACGCCTACGACGTCGATCCGCCGCAGCTTCCCGATCTGTTCGCGCTGCGTCCGCTGGTCCTCAGCGGCAAGTTCCGTGGCGCACCGCGCGGCTCCATCGAGATCAGAGGCGTGACGGCCACCGGCGCATTTCACCGGAACATCGACGTGAGCGCAGCAGGCGGCTTCCCGCAGCCGGCACTCGCGACGCTGTGGGCCCGCAGCCGAATCGCAACACTCGGCGACTACGAGAAACTGGTCAACGACAGCAGCGCGGCCAGAGAGATCACCGCGCTTGGGCTGCGTTATTCGCTGCTGACCGATTACACGTCCTTCATCGCGGTCGATCGCGTCGTGCGCAACGCCAGCGGCGAGCAGCGCACGGTCGACCAGCCGCAGCCGTTGCCCGCCGGCGTTACGGAGCTCGCGGTCGGCGAGGTTCCGAGCACGCCCGAACCCGAGTTCGTGTCGATGGCTCTGGCGGCCGGCGCCCTGCTCTGGTGGACACGCCGCCGCCGCAAGGAGCGCCACCGTGCCTAGTGAACTCAACGCGCGCATCGGTCGCACGACGCCGACGCCGCTGTTTGGCCTGCTGTTGCCGGTCGCCGCCCACGCCACGCGCGGCCGCGCCCGCTGGCCGGCGATCCCACGACCGCTGTGGCTGCTGGCTGTACTGCTGGCCGCACTCTGGCCGCACTGGTTGTATGCCGCACGCCGGCTGACCGACGGCTCAGACGAGCCGTGGGGTCTGCTGGCTCTTTTGACGGTGGCCGCGCTGTTGTGGCGCGAGCGCGCCACGATCGTGCAGCCGACGCGCGCCGCTCTCGTGGCCAGCGCGCTGCTTGCGTTGTTCGCGGCCGCCGCGCAACTGTTGCTCCCGGACCTGGCGGCCGCAGCCATCGCGATGCTGGCGCTTGGACTCTTCCTCGTGCATGCGCTGCGACGACCGGCAACGCCGCTGGTGGTGTTGCTGCTGCTCGCACTTCCGATCATCGCATCGCTGCAGTTCTACCTCGGATTTCCGCTGCGCCTGCTGATCGCGCAGGCCAGTTCATGCTTGTTGTGGCTGGGTGGACTGGATGCCGTCGCGGCCGGCGCATCGATCGTCGTTGATGGTCGGATCGTGCTGATCGATGCGCCTTGCGCCGGCATCGGCATGCTGTGGCTCGGCAGCTATGTGGCGGCGCTCGCTTCATATCTGCAGGGGGCCGACGCCCGCCGCACAGCGCTTA
>DATEZE010000057.1:0-2719 GCA_035255845.1 Burkholderiaceae bacterium
GAACCGCCCATAGTAGTTGATCCAGCCACGAATGTGGGAATTGAACATACGCGCGAGATCATCCAGGCCTTTGTCACTCCGCCGATGCATCGACCAACTCCGGATAGTCCGACGGATGGAACTCAGCGTGGAAGAGTGACCCGGCTGTGGGGGTGATCAGCGTCGAATAGCGACCCGCCCCGCGAATCATCAAAAGCTCTCCCTGGTTGTGCTTGGGGGAGTGTGGCCGGGGATGGTGACAGTGGAAACGATTGGTCGGATCAGGCGGGCGTTCTGGGTTGATAAAAAGCCGATCCGCCAGATCGTTCGCGAGTTGAGGATCTCGCGGCAGACGGTGCGCAAGGCGATCCGGGGTTCGTCGGTCGAGTTTCGCTACGAGCGGCAGGTTCAGCCGCAGCCGCGACTGGGGGCTTATGTCGCGCGGCTTGATGGATTGCTGGAGGCGAACAGCAAGCGGCCGGCGCGCGAGCGCCTGACCGCACGGCGGCTATTCGAGCTGCTGCGCGCCGAGGGTTACGAGGGCGCCTATGACAGTGTGCAGCGTCACGTCCGCGAGTGGCGCCGACAGCAATCACGGCAGGGCCCGGTGTTCATCCCGTTGTGGTTTGCGCCTGGCGAGGCGTACCAGTTCGACTGGTCGCACGAAGTCGTGGTGCTCGGTGGGGTGACCACCACGGTCAAGGTCGCGCATATCCGGCTGTGCCACAGCCGGATGTTTCTGGTTCGGGCCTACCCGCGCGAGACCCAGGAGATGGTGTTTGACGCGCACGAGCGCGCTTTCCGCTTGTTTGGCGGGGCGTGCCGGCGCGGCATTTACGACAATATGACGACGGCGGTCGAAGCCGTCTTTGTCGGCAAGGAACGCCGCTTCAACCGCCGCTTTCTGGCGATGTGCTCGCATTACCTGGTCGAGCCCGTCGCGTGCACGCCGGCGGCTGGCTGGGAGAAGGGCCAGGTCGAGAACCAGGTTGGCAATGCGCGCGAGCACCTGTTCACACCGCGGCTGCACTTTGCCGACTACGCCGAACTCAACGCTTGGCTGGAAGCGCGCTGCCTCGCTCAGGCGCGCGCGAGTGCGCACCCCGAGCAAACCGACAAGACGGTGTGGGAGGTGTTCGAGGCCGAGCGGGCGAGCCTGATCGCTTACCGCGGTCCGTTTGACGGGTTCCGCGAGATCGAGGTCGCGGTCTCGAAGAGCAGCCTGGTCCGGTACGACCACAACCGTTACAGCGTCGCGGTCAAAGCGGCGCGGCGCACCGCGCAGATGCGCGTCTACGCCGAGCGCATCGTCGTCTGGTGCGACGGCGAGATTGTCGCCGAACATTCCCGCCGCTTTGGTCGCGGCCAGACCGCCTACGATCCCTGGCATTACCTGCCGGTACTGGCGCGCAAGCCGGGGGCGCTGCGCAACGGCGATCCGTTTCGCAACTGGGATCTGCCGCCGGCACTGGCGCAGACCCGGCGCCGGCTTGCCGGGCATGACGATGGCGATCGCCAGTTTGTCGACATCCTGACGGCCGTGGCCGAGGCCGGGATCGAGGCGGTCGAGGCGGCCTGTGCCGAGGCGCTGTCGGCCAAGCTGTTCGGCCGCGACGTCGTGCTCAACACCCTCGCGCGGCAGCGTGACACCGCGCAGCCGCGCCCGGTGGCGACGCCGGCAGCCTTGGAGCTGGCGATCGAGCCGGCGGCCGACTGCGCTCGCTACGATCGGCTACGCCACCTGCCGCCATGCCAGGAAGCGTACCGTGGAGCGGCATGAGATCATGGAGCTATTGGGCCAGCTCAAGCTGGCCGGAATGCGTGCGGCCTATGACGAGGTCGTTGCCGCGGGGGTGCGCGCGCAGCACCCCTTTCAGCGCATCTTCGGCGAATTGCTGCTCGCGCAGCTGGCCGATCATCGCGCCCGCTCGACCGCCTACCGCATGGGGGTGGCGCGCTTCCCGGTGATGAAAAACCTCACCGAGTTCGACTTCACGGTGTCGCCGATCAACCAGGGGCTGGTGCGCGAGCTACACGAGGGCGGCTTTCTCGCCACCCAGCGCAACGCCGTGCTGATTGGCGGAACCGGCACCGGCAAGAGCCATATTGCCATCGCCATCGGCGCCAATTGCGTGCGCAACGGCGCCCGCGTGCGCTTCTTCACCGCCGTCGATCTGGTCAACCAGCTCGAGGCCGAAGGGCGGGCCGGCAAGTCCGGTAAACTCGCCGACCAGCTGGTCCGCGTCGATCTCGTCATCCTCGACGAACTGGGTTATCTGCCGTTCCCGGTCAGCGGTGGGCAGATGCTGTTCCACCTGATCAGCCGGCTCTACGAACGCACCTCGATCGTGCTGTCGACCAATCTTGCCTTTGCCGAATGGCCTAGCGTCTTCGCCGACGCCAAGATGACCACGGCGCTGCTCGACCGGCTGACCCATCACTGCGACATTCTCGAAACCGGCAACGAGAGCTGGCGCTTCAAAAACCGAACCTGACAGCGCCGCGGGTCCGCGGATCGCCCCCGGGGGCCCACAGCGCCTCCCCACGCGCGTCGCTCCGTCGCTTGTGAGGGCACTGCGCGACACGCGCGGGTCCCCTCCGTGGACTCCGTGGACGACCGCTACTCAACCATTGTTGTGGGTCGTAATTGGGCGCTGATCCCGGGTCGTGCTTCCGCGCTGATTGACACTCCATGTTCCGCATAGCCATCGCCGACGCCGTATAAGTTTCAATATCTTCG
>DATEZE010000058.1:0-7012 GCA_035255845.1 Burkholderiaceae bacterium
GCATGCGCACTCGCTTCCGAAGAAAATCCGACCAGGCTGTCACGGCGGTACAACTGGCACTGGACTTCGACGGCTTCAGCTACCGCAAGTGGGGCGACACGCAGACTGCGCGGGCCGGTGACTGGCTGGTCGATAACGGCAGCGAGGTCTACACAGTCGCGGCCGACTCGTTCGCACGCACTTATCGCCAAGTGAGCCCCGGGCGCTGGCTCAAGACCGGACCAGTGTGGGCCAAGCAGGCGCGGCGGTCGGGCAGTGTCGCGACCAAGGAAGGACGGACGCACTACGAAGCCGGTGACTGGCTCGTGTCGAATGCCGAGGACGGCAGCGACGCCTATGCGATCAGCGCCGAAACGTTTGCGCAGCTGTATGAGCCCGACGACGACGAAGCAGCGCCGGCCACGTCGGGTTGAACGCCGGTACGACGATGCGATGTCCGCTCAGGTTCGCATCGCCGCGATGATTGACTGGATCGCGATTCCTTCGTTTGCACCATAGCTGCCCGGCTTGCCGTTCAGTTTCGGCATGCCGATCTTTCCGCCCTTGTGATGCAGGGCGATCACCTGCCACAGGCGCGAGTTGAACACCGGACTGCCCGAGCTGCCGCCCTCGGTCGGTGCGCGGTAGTGCACGCGCCAGACGCCTTCGATTTGCGGCTGTCCGCCCGGCGGGCCTTCATGATCGAGCAGTTCGTTGTCCTGGAACGAGAACGCGAGTTCGCGTCCGCCCGGATGGCCGATCACATAGACGCGCGCCGCGTCGTCGATGACAGGCAACGCAGCAGCGATCGGCAGCGGGGCGACTCCGGTCACCGGCGTGCTCAGACGCAGCAGGCTCGCGTCGTGCCGATCGACGGGTGAACTCCAAAGCACCGCTGCGATGTCGTAGCGCCGTCCCGAATCGAACGCTTCGAACGACGCCTCTGCGTCGGCCGGCATCGCCGCCTGAACGTCGCCACGGTCATTGACGACATGAAAATTGGTCAGCAGCAGCAGCTCATCAGCCGGTTCGCGCCCGAGATCGCCGGCACGGACGAGAAAGCCGGTGCCGATGCGATCGCCGAGCTTGCGGCGGATCGCCGCGACCGAACCCGCCCGCTCGATGCCGGTCTTCCACCATTGGTAGGTCTGCGCGCCGTAGGTGCCAAGGATCGCTTCGAGCCGACCCTCGGAGGGCATCGGTAGCTCGCGCGCCCGCCCGACGTCTTCGGGCGCGAGCCGGACCTCGGTGCCATGTAGACGCAGCAGCTGCGCGCGCAGCATGTCCACCAGCGCGTGGCCGCGCTCGTCGCGGTTCTCGAGATCCCAGACCTCGGTGAACTGGCGCAACGTGCCCGCGATCTGGAAGGCCTGCAGGTCCGGTGCGGCGACGAACAGCTGCATGTTGCGGTCGATCGCGGCCCAGTCGCGCAGTCCAAGCGAGGCTTCCGCGAGCGTCGCCAGCGCCCAGGGGTCGCGCTGCTCCGGCGGAGTCGCCTGCAGCGTCGCGATCAGCTCCTGCGCGAGCGCCTTCGGGTCGAGATCCGCGGCGACGCGCGCTCCGATCGAGCGCGCGCGGTCGAGCAGTGCGAGCAGGTTCACGCCGTGCCAGACGTTGCGCCGATCGCGTTCGTAGGGCTCGCGATAGCACTCGATCGCCTTCTTCAGCGCATCGCGCGCATGCGCCGCGGCCTTGTCGCGGGTGTCGACGAAGATCTGCTTGTAGGCGCGGCCCATTAAGCCACGCACTTCGGCGTATTCGGGGTCGGTCTCTGCCAGACGGCGCGCCAGCACCTGCAGCAGGTCGATGGCCGCGGTGACCTTGCCGGTTTCGATCAGCACCTGTGCGTACAGGCGCCGGTTGCGTGCATCCTTCGGGTCGCGCCGGCTGACTGCTTCAACGAGACGCGCCATCAGCTCGTATTCGCTGCAGTCGCGCAGCCGACGAACCAGCTCCTTAGCCTGGCGCAGTTCCTCGTCGCTGCAGATACCACCCAACGCAGCAAGCGCGCTGCGCGCATCGGCACGCAGCGCGTCAAGGGCCGACGGGTCGGCCATGCGCGCTACACCTTGAGCATTTCGCGCAGCACTCGGCCGAAGTCCGGCTGGTGCAGATACTTGGTGATCGAGTGGCGCCACGCGCCGGCGTTCTGCACTGCGATGTCTTCGACCACGCACGCGCCCGATCTGCAGTAGTCATTGCCGAGGACCGGATCGAAGCCGCACACTGGGTCGAGCCGATCGAAGAGGTTGACCCAGCGCAGCGCCACGCGTTCCGACGGATAGCCGCCGTCGCGCGTCCAACCCGGCTGCAGCTTGTCCTGGATCTCGTCGATCCCGAGCGGGCTGCCGAGCGTGATCAGCCCATCGACGCCCACACAGTCGGCTACTCGCTTCAGGCAGTCGTAGGCGATCACGGTGCCCATGCTGTGCGAGACGACGACGTGCGGGCCGGTGATCTCGGCAGCGCCGAGCTTATCGACAAAACGGCGGCGAATCGTCTGCTGGATGTGCACGGCCTGCCGCCCGGGCGGCGCAAACTCCACGTCGAACAGATAGTGGTGCACATCGCGCAGCAGCACGTCCATGATCGGTTTCTTGAGGAACCACGGCAGCGGAACGCGCTCGAGCGCACCCTGCGGATTCGGCGGCACCGCCGGAGCGCCGGCCGCGATTTCGGCATCGGACATTCCGGTCAGTTGCGCACGCAGCTTCTCGAGAAACGCGGCTTCCTCGGCCGTGCGTGGCACAGGCGGCTGCGCGTCGCCACTGGCGTCGACGGCCTCGACGCGGTTCTCCAAAACGCCTTCGTACGCCGAGAGGTCATCGTCGGGTTTCTCGTACATGAAGTCCGCCCAATACACGAGCGAACTGGTCACTCCATAGTCGCCCAGTGGCAGCGGGTCGGCACAGTTGGCCAGCGCTTCGCGCCAGAGGCGCAACAGGTCGGCCTCCGGTGGCTTGTTCGCGATGCCGTGGATGAACGTGACATGCGCCATGCCGCCCTCCTCTGGATGAATCTTCTTCGGATCAGAAATCGTAATCGCGGTTGACACCGATGTCCGGAATTCGTGCCGCGACACCGGCGCCCGGGTCGTACTCCGGAACTGCTTCGAAGCCGGGCAACCCCACCTCGTGCCGCAGCGCGTTCAGCCGGTTCAGCCATCCCTTCAGAAATACGCCGAGCTCGGGCTTGCGAGCGGCGAGCTCGCGGTAGTAGCGCTCGCGAGCTTCGCAGTACTGCACGATCGCTGCGGCGACATCGCAGCCGGTGACCGCGCGCTGCGTCGCCGGGCCGAAGTCGCCGTCAACCGGGGCGCCAACGGCGCCCTGCAGCAAGCGTACGGCGCGGCCCGGTCCCATGTTGACCGCCGTGTCGAACTGCACGAGATCGAGCTCGCGCGCAAGCAGGTCGCAGCGTGGCGGCAACCAGTAGACGGATTCGTAGATCCGCTGCACTTCGGCGTCCTCGATCTCGCGGACATCGGCACGCAGCAGCCCTTGGCGCCGACGCCAGTCGTCGTAGACGCCTTGCGTGACTCCACGGTTGGTGCGGCCGCCGGGATCGTTCGGGTGATCGACAAAACCGCCTTCCCAGCGGAGGACGAAGGGCAGTGCCGCTTCAAACGCGGTCATCGGCATTGCGGTCTCCCCTGTTGCGCAGGGCGAGCGCCCTACCGGATGTCCAGCGCGCACACCCGGAGCACGCCGGCCAGCGGACCGGCGCTAAGACCGTACCTGCACGGTCACCGCGTAGCGTTGCTTGACCGAGCCCTCGCCTTCCCAGTGGCGCCAGAGCTTGCCGTGCAGCCGAGTTTCCCCCGGCGCAACACCAGTGACCACCCAACGCATCTGCCCGCCTGCGCCGACGCCCGATGTTCCGCTGAACTCCGCCGCGTGCACAGTAGCGATGGCCGGGTCCGCTGCATCGAAGGCCCAGCGATAACCGGTGGTCGCGTTTTCGTGCAGATCGATGGCCAGCTGGTCGCGGACGTGCATCCGCACCGTCTTGCCGTCGTCCGCCTCGCCGAGCACTTCCTGCGTCATGTCTCCTCCATCGGGCACAGCCCGGACCCGCCGCACGGCCGGTCATGGGTTCCGGATCAGCAATTTGCCGGCCCGCATCATGACCGGTGCGCGACGCCGGCGGAGATGCCACGCGATCGAAACCCGCATTTACAGCGTCACACCATAGCTCTCGTTGTAAAACGCCTTGGTGATGTATGCCTCGCTTGCGAACGCGAACCCCTTGGCGCCCCAGCCGGTGCCCCAGCTGTTGCGAACGATGAAGCGCTGGTCCTTGGTGTAGCCGACGAGGCAGACCGCGTGGCCGCCGCGGACGGTGTTGGGCTGGAACGTGTCGAGCTTGCCCTGGGTCGCGGTCGCGTTGTCCCAGGTGGCATCCACGTTCAGCGCTACCATGATCGGCCCGTGCGCCGCCAGCCAGTTGCGCCACTGACCGAAGTTTTTCTTCATGTTGTAGTACGCGGAGATGCGACGCTGCGACGCGGTCGCGAAGAAAGAATTTTCGTCACCGGTGTACATCTTGGTGGTAATGCGGAAAGGCAGCATCGTCTCCGGCACCACGCCGTACTTGCGACAGACGTCCATCGCTGCCTTCAGGCTCGTGCCCGCGCCCTCGATGAATGTCTCGGGGCGGTTGACGAACTCGTCGGTTTCCTTCGACGACATCCAGGTCGCGCGGGGCGACACGCGCTCCTTCTGGCCGAGCTTTCCGGCCGTCACGAGGTGATAACGCATGACGCCGTCAGTCGACGCCCAGCCGACACAAGAGCCGGTGTCTTCCTGGTCACCGATGTTCCACCAGGCGGCGCGCAGGTCAACGGTGGTCGGCGGAGCCGCGACGGCCGTGACCGCCGCCGACGCGATTGCCGTCTCGTAGGACCAGTCCTTGTCGGTGCTTCTCGACGGCATGATGTTGCAGATGCGGTGTGATTCAGCGCGAGCGCTGCTGCGTTTCTTGGCCATGGGGACTCCTTCCCTCGTCTGCGGTGGCAGTGCTGCCCACCGTCACCGGCAGGCGTTACTCAAGGGGCGATCGAATGTTCCGACTGCCTGAATCGAGGCTAATCCGGAGCCGGCAGGGCGACAACGTGAAAATTCGACGCCTGCCCAACATGCGTGACGCGCGTTGATCGGCCCGCGCCGATGTCGTCGGCTATTCGCGGCTGATGGGGCGCAACGAGGGCGCTCGCTCGCAAGCGTGCAATCAGATGTCTATGCTCTTCACGAAATCATCGACGAACGGCGTGACCCGGGCGGCCAGCGCCTCCCGCGCGCTTTTCAGTCGCTCGACGCTCACCCCGAGTTTGCCCTCGGCCTTCTTGACTTCCATTCCCTGCGCCGAGAACTTGAAGAAGAGCACCTGGGTGATCGTTCGTTCAGCGCGAATGCCGAAGCATGCGAGAGCAATCTGCGGTTGTCCGAGCGCATCCGCATCAACGTAGGCGACCTGGAACTTCGCACCGCTCGCATGCTGGCTCGCTCGATCGAACAGCGTGATCCACGGACGATCCTTGTCCATCTGCTGGAGGCCTTGGAGGAGATTCAGCACAAGCGAGGCCGCCGCAAGCTGCGGTCCCAGCATCGCAGCGACCACAGGAATGATCGCCTCATGGACGTCAAGATCCTGCCCATCAAGCTGCTGCCGCTGAAACTGGAAGTCTTGAATCTGCCAGCCGACGTTCTGCAAGACCTCGACATACTTGTCGTACCACTGAAAGACGTCGCCCGCCTGAGCCGTCGCTTTGTTGGCGGCGAGCTGCGCAAGCAACATACCGTCGGCCACCGCGGAGCGCAAATCGGCCGGCACTGCCTTGCTGAACTCGGCGAGCTGTCCGCCGACAACCATTGCCTGGGGGTCCCCCGAGAACGACACTTCGCCGGAGGTCCCGGGCGCGCGCGCGGTCTCGAGCATCGGACCCGCATCGGGAAGCTCCAGATTGAGAACGTAGTCGCGCGCCGATGTCGCCAAACGCCTGGTCATTGTTCTCCCCTGAATCGTCGGTCTGTTAAGGGTTCATTCGGACGGGCCGCAATGCGGCGAGTCGCCGTTGGATCCCGAGTGCCCTCCAGTGGCACTGGTGGATCGTGCCACCCGAGCCGTCGAAATCCGCGTCAAGGTTGTACAACGCGACAGGCGCAAGACGCAAGTTTGATTGGGTCCTCGACAGCGTCGTCCGGCCCGTTCGCGAGGCGGTTGGGAGCGATCGGACCACGGCGTCATGG
This sequence comes from Burkholderiaceae bacterium, assembly GCA_035255845.1. Lineage (GTDB taxonomy): Bacteria > Pseudomonadota > Gammaproteobacteria > Burkholderiales > Burkholderiaceae_F > JALORV01. Next base: position 6,228 of record DATEZE010000058.1, read on the forward strand.
TCCTCTGTCGCGTGAATATCTGATTGACGGACCGCCATGATCGGGCCTTCAATGTGCGCGGAAGGGTCTCGCGCTTTGCGAAGGCGAGGCATTGCCTTGCGTGGCAAGGAGCATCAGATGGCGGAATTCAACTGGGACCGGCTCCTGCGGAGGATCGATGACGGCGCAGTCGTGCCGGTCATCGGGCAGGAACTGCTGCGCCAGGACATCGACGGCAAGACCGTGAGTCTTGGCGGGCTGATCGCTCAGCGCCTGGCCAAGAGTCTCGAGATCGAGATCGAACCGCAGCCTTTTTTCGAGTTGAACGACGTCGTCTCGACCTACCTGTCTCGACCCGGGACGGTGCCAAGCGAGCTGTACCAGGACATCGCGTGGATCTACAAGGAGGTCGCGAAGGCGTTGCCGGTACCGGCAGCGCTGATGCAACTGGCGGCGATCGGCAAGTTCGATCTGTTCGTCAACCTCGGCTTCGATTCGATCTTGGCCTGCGCGCTCAATCGCGCCCGCTTTGCCGGCGCCTGCTGTACCCGCGAGATCGCGTTTTCGATGAACCAGTCGACCGACTCTCAGGAGCAGGCGCTGAAGCCGCCGCCGGAGGGCACTCCGGTCGTGTTCAACCTGTTCGGCCGCGCCTCGAGCACCGATGACTACATGATCCACGATGAGGACGCGCTCGAGTTCATCCACCGCCTCGTCAGCGGCGATGTCGAGCCACCGCAGTGGCTTCTGTCGCGGCTGCGCGGCGCCGACCTGCTGGTGCTTGGCGTCCATCTGCCGGATTGGCT
>DATEZE010000059.1:0-13953 GCA_035255845.1 Burkholderiaceae bacterium
TAGCGCCGCCGCTCGGTCAAACAACTTCAGATCAGCTTTTTTCCTTCTTGCGCGCGAGGAAGTACCACAGCAGCGCAATGGCGACCGCGATCAGGAGGTACCAGATCCATGGCGTTCCCCCACCTTGCGGCTGCTCGGGCGCGGGCTTGGCGGGCTCTACGCTGGCCGGCGGGGCCGCAGCGGGCGGTGCGGCAGCGGGTTGCATTGGCGCGGCTGCAGCGGCTGCTGGTGCAGCGGCTGCTGGCGCACCCCCAGGTGCGAGCGTGGCCTGTACTTCCGTTTCCGTCACGACCACGGGCGGCTCTTTGGAAATGAACGTTGCGGTGATCTGGTCACCTTTCCGCAAGTCCCGGATGTGGACGATTTTTGCGTCCTTGAGGATCTGCACACCCCGGTCATCGAGCTGCTCCTGGGTGAAGCGGCGGACGCCTTCGGCACTCCGCACGTTCACCGAATGGTCGGTCGCGCTGACTACTGTGCCGTCCTTGATTTCGGTCACCGTCACCGGCCAGACCGTCGTTGTGGTCCTGACAGTCGCGGTGCCCTTCATTCCGGGCTTCAGCTGCTTCACGGACAACTTTTTGCCGTCGATCGTGAAGCGGAAATCATCCGGTACCGTGTACTGCTGCGTGCCGTTTTCGTTGCGGACGGTCAGGTTGTTGCCGTCGACGGCAATCACCTCGAACTTGCGCACCTCGGTTTTCGTCGTCGTTTGCGCGTGAGACCCACCAGCGAACGGGAGTCCCAGAATCATTGCCAGCAGGACCGCAGACCACCACCTTTGTTTCGTTCTCATTCGACCCTCCTCCTCAGGTTGATGCGATTCCGAGCTGCCCCGTGTAGCGCGCGCAGTATGAAACAATTTCCGGCAGTTGTTTGCGGAGGCCGTTCCTGGACGACCGATACCTCCAGGCTGATAGCACGCCGCTGCGAGCGGCGCGCAATGTACTTACAGGTCAGCGATACATGCGGCCAGATTGCGACGTGTCGACCTATCGCAATGCGCGACGACTCGTCGAACGGGCGCGACGTTTAATTGGCCGCGGCGACTAGGCAGAGTGCGGCCGCTAACGTCGTAGTCTTCCTGCGCAGAACCGCCAGGCGCTACCAGCTATGTGCAATGCCGATATAGGGAACGTTGTAGGCAACGTTGTTGTAGAGCTGAGTGGAATTGGTTTGCTTGGCGTAATAGCGGTAGCCCGCCGATACGTCCCAATGGTCGTTGAATCGATATCGCAGGGCTGCTGATCCGTCGATCAGTTTCTCCCCCGAGATCCATATTCCGCTCGCTTCACCGACAAATTCCCAATGGCGCGCAAAGGGAACGCCGAGCTCGCCGTAGGCGATTGGCAACGCGGTCCACTTTTCAACGGTGTCGCTGGTGGGCAGGTTTTGGCCGGACAGCTGGAGACTGGTTCGCTGCACGGAAAGCCCACCCCCGGCCAGGGCGACGATTGAACTGTGCGGAAGCAGGTCGTACCGGTAGATCGCACGAAAGTCGTAGTAGATGTAGGACGAGGTGAGCTCTTGATTGGCTGGGTATGTCGTGCCTGCGAAATTCACCGGATAGGCAAACGTGCCGCCGTTACGGGCTTCGAAGGGCGCAGCAATGAATTGCAGTGACTGCCGCGGCGCGATGTACCAGTCCAACTTGACGATCGCAGTGGCAGTCGTGTCGTTTACGTTTTCGAAGTTGGCGACGTCAAATGTCGTTCCGTCGGCGCTCGGTGACCGGTTCTTGTTGTAGCTGACATCGGCCGCGGCGATTTGCAGTTCGAAGCGATATCGGATCGGCTCTTCCGTTGCAGCGATCCGATCGCCGCGTTCCACGCCGCTGGTATCAACCAGCTGCACCTTCAGGCCAAAGCCGCCCGGCACATTCATGGGTGCAAAGCTCAGCCTGTCATCTAAGGGTCTGACCCAGTACCAGTTGGACAGAAGTGCGATGCTGGCGCCCGCGAGCACGTCATCCGCGTAATGGGCGTCGGCGCGGATCCGGCTGTAACCCGTTAACGCCGCCAGTCCATAGGCGGGAATTCCCCACCAGGGACCGTAGCGCGTCTCCAGAAACGAGGCGCCCCAGAAGGCGGATGCTGTGTGCCCGGACGGAAACGAGGTTGTCGTCGTTCCGCTGGGCCTGACTTTGTCGGAGAGAGGCTTCAGGATCTCGACGGTACCTATCGTCGTCACCCCAGAGTACAACCATTGCCAGCGGCCCTCCGAGTCGCCATACAGATACGTGGCTCCCAGACCAGTCGCGGGGAGCAGGATCTCCAGAACGTCGCCCGTGGTTTCCAAGGCGCTTGCGGCAAGCGCGCTCGCGTCGTGCGACAGCAGCAGGACGGCGAGCAAGAACGTGACCGTCAGATGGATCGCAATTGACCGTGTCTTTGCGTCGACCAAGATTGATCCTCCATCGAGGACAGTCACGGTTGCGAAAAAGAGGGGCCTGCAACACACCTGGTTTGCGGGTCCGTCCACGCGGTGACGTTTATCCCCGAGGAGGAGAAAGTAGGCGTTCTTCGTGCGCTTAGGCTGACCACAGGATTACTAACAATTCGAACCACGGCCGCGTCAACTACCCCGCATGAGGCATGCCGCTACCTCGGCGGGCAGGGTGCCTTGACATTCACCGTCATTTCGATGATTATGAAAACATGAAAACTAACGAAGCGGTCCGTGCTCTGGGTGCTCTCGCGCAGGACACCCGGCTCGCGGTCTTTCGGTTACTGGTTCAACAGGGACCGAGTGGCTTGGCCGCGGGCGAGATCGCTGCTGCTCTTGACATCTCGCCTGCGACCTTGAGCTTTCATCTGAAGGAGCTGAGCCATGCAGGCCTGGTGACGTCGCGACAGGAGAGCCGGTTCATCTTCTATTCGGCCGACTTTGCTGCGATGAATGAGCTTCTGGCATTCATGACGGAAAACTGCTGTGCCGCTGATCGTGGTGCCTGTTCTCCGGCACGAGCCCGCAAACCTAACAAAGCCAGCCGACCCGGCAGGGCCGCGGCTGGCACCACCAAAGGAGTCAGGGCATGAAGCGCTTCCATGTCCATGTATCGGTCGACGATCTGAGCCAGAGCATTCGCTTTTACTCGACGCTGTTCGGCAGCGAGCCCGCCGTCGTCAAGGGCGACTATGCGAAGTGGATGCTCGAAGATCCACGCGTCAACTTTGCGATATCGCAGCGAGGCGGAAAGGCGGGCATCAACCATCTCGGCTTGCAGACGGACTCCGACGAGGAGCTCGAGCTTCTGCACGGCCAGCTGCAACAGGCCAACGTCGCTGCGCACGCCGAGAAGGACGCCGCGTGCTGCTACGCGCTGTCGAACAAGTATTGGGTCACTGATCCGACCGGCATCGCGTGGGAGACCTTCAACACGCTCGGATCCGTGCCGACCTTCAACGGCGAGGAGTCAGCCGAGCCGGCCGCAGCGGGCTGCTGCGCACCGACCGAGCCGGCCAAGGTGGCCGCGACGATCCCGGTCCGCTCGGCCACTGCCTGCTGCAGCTGATCCGTGATCGCTACCGCGATCATTCGCGCGGCGCAGGCCGAGGACTGGCCTCGCGTCCGGTCCTTGCTATCGGGGGCGGGGCTGCCGACGATCGACCTCACGACCGACTCGCTGTCAGACTTCCTCGTCGCGGCTGATGCGGGTGAGGTCGTCGGCATTGTCGCGGTTGAGCGCTGCGACGAGCACGGACTGCTGCGTTCGCTGGTCGTGGATCCCGCCTGGCGTGGCACTGGACTCGGACGCGCGCTTGTCTCGGCCGCAGAGGACGCAGCAGCTCGCCGTGAGCTGCATTCGCTGACGTTGCTGACGCAGACCGCCGCGACGTTCTTTCGCTCGCTCGACTACCACGACATCGCGCGCAATGACGCACCTGCGGCCGTGCGGGCAACGACCGAATTCACCCACCTCTGCCCGAGCAGCAGTACCTGTCTGACGAAGCGCGTCGCCGACATGCACCATGACTGAAGTCAATCCCACTCGCCCCTTCAACGTACTGTTTCTGTGCACCGGCAACTCTGCGCGTTCGATCCTCGCCGAAGTCATGATGAATGCCATCGGTGCGCCGCGGTTCAAGGCTTACTCGGCGGGGTCGCATCCCACCGGCCGCGTGAACCCGTTTGCCATCGATCTGCTGCAGAAGAACCGCCTGCCAGTCGACGGATTGCGCAGCAAGAACTGGGACGAGTTTGCGTCACCGGGCGCGCCGCAACTCGACTTCGTCTTCACCGTCTGCGACAACGCGGCCGGCGAGGTGTGCCCAATGTGGCCGGGCCAGCCGATAACCGCGCACTGGGGTGTCGAGGATCCGGCCGCCGTCGAAGGCAGCGAAGAGGACAAGCGCAAGGCATTCTTCCACGCCTACAACCGGCTGCAGAACCGCATTCAGCTATTCCTCAGCTTGCCGTTGACCAAACTGGATCGCGTCGCCTTGACCCAGCGTCTCAAGGAAATCGGCAAGCAATAGGCGCACAGCGTATCGAGCAAGGATTCAGCGCATGAGCAGCGACAGCGCCGTTGTGCAACGCCCGGCCGAAGGCATGAATGCCTTCGAGCGTTACCTGACTCTCTGGGTCGCCTTGTGCATCGTTGCCGGCATCATCATCGGGCAGGTGTTCCCGGGGCCGATCCGGGCGATCGGTGCGCTGGAAGTGGCGCGCGTCAACTTGCCGGTGGGCACCTTGATCTGGGTGATGATCATCCCGATGCTGCTGCGGATCGACTTTGCAGCGCTCGGGCAGGTGAAGGACCATGCGCGCGGTATCGGCGTGACCCTCGCGATCAACTGGCTGGTCAAGCCGTTTTCCATGGCGTTACTCGCTTGGATCTTCATCAAGCAACTGTTCGCGCCCTGGCTGCCGGCGGACCAGGTCGACAGCTATGTTGCAGGCCTGATCCTCCTGGCGGCGGCGCCGTGCACGGCGATGGTGTTCGTATGGAGCCGCCTCACCAACGGCGACCCCTACTTCACGCTAACGCAGGTGGCGCTGAACGACACGATCATGATCTTTGCGTTCGCACCCATCGTGGCCCTGCTGCTGGGTGTGGCATCGATCACGGTGCCGTGGGACACGCTGCTCACCTCAGTGGTGCTGTACATCGTCGTGCCCGTCATCGTGGCGCAGGTCGTGCGCGCGGCGATCCTGCGCAGCGCCGGTCCGCAGGCGCTGGACCAGCTGCTGCATCGGCTTTCGCCGTGGTCGATCCTGGCACTGCTCGCCACGCTCGTGCTGCTGTTTGCGTTCCAGGGAAAGCAGATCCTTATGCAGCCGCTGATCATCGCCTTGTTGGCGGTGCCGATTCTGATCCAGGTGTTCTTCAACGCAGGAATGGCTTACCTTGCCAACCGGGCACTCGGCGAGAAGCACAGTGTCGCGTGCCCCTCGGCATTGATCGGCGCCTCCAACTTTTTCGAGCTGGCGGTCGCCGCCGCGATCAGCCTGTTCGGATTCAACTCAGGCGCGGCGCTCGCGACCGTCGTCGGTGTGCTGATCGAGGTTCCGGTGATGCTTCTGGTCGTTCGATGGGTTAACGCCAGTAAGGATTGGTACGAAGAGCCGCTTTCCGCGCAGGCCGGCAACCGACCTTGATGCTTCGCTTGGCCGTTCGGGCCTGGCAGCATGGCGACGCAGCGGATCGAAGGCAAGACATGTCGCACTGAAATCGCCTGCAGCGTGTGTGTAGTGGACGTACCAAAACTCGCGATCGACGTCCATACTTGATGCCGTCCGAAGACACCGCTTCCCTTATCAAACACGGAGACGTTCATGAACGAGGAAACCTTCAACATCAGCATTCGCAAATTCCTGAAAGTGGTTGGCGTCAGTTCGCAGCGTGAGATCGAACAAGCGGTGGCGAAGGCAATTGCGGCTCGCGCCATTTCAGGGAGTGAATCTTTCCCGGCAAAGATGACGCTCGAGGTCGCTGGCCTAAAGTTGAACGTCAGTTTTGACGGCGAAATCAGACTTCAATAGGCACCAAGGCGTAAGTTGGGGGACGGCTGAGCACGGCCGTGACAGGGCATCCGCGTTAACCAACATCGACGGACCGACGCGTCCTGTTCTTCGATCGACTACTTCACGCGCATACCGGGCTGCGCCCCCTGATCCGGATCAAGCAGGAAGATGCCGGGATTCGAGTTCTCGTCGGCGTGGCTGGCGGCGAGCACCATGCCTTCGCTGACGCCAAACTTCATCTTGCGCGGTGCGAGGTTGGCGACCAGCACCGTAAGGCGTCCGACCAGGTCTTCGGGCTTGTAAGCCGACTTGATACCGGAAAACACGGTGCGCTCGCGCCCTTCGCCGGCATCGAGCGTCAGCTTCAGCAGCTTGTCGCTGCCCTCGACGAGTGACGCCGTCACGATCTTCGCGATGCGGAAGTCGAGCTTCGCAAAATCGTCGATCGTGATTGTGTCGGCGATGGGCGCGCCCCCAGGAAGTTGCGGCGCTCCGATCGCCTCGGCGGGCGCTTCGAACAGCGCGTCGACCTGGCGCGCGTCCACCCGCGTCATCAGATGTCGATACGGCGCGACGCGATCGGGCGATGTCTGCAGGTCCGACCAGACGAATGCCCGATCCATCGCGAAAAGTTCGCGTGCAACCCGCTCGGCGGTTGTCGGCAGCACCGGCGCGAGGTAGATCGTCAGGGCGCGGAAGCACAGCAGCACGTCGCTGCAGACGTCGTGTAGCAGGTCGCGGCGGGCAGGATCCTTGGCCAGCTCCCACGGTTTCATCCGGTCAAAGTGCTCGTTCGCGAAGTCGGCGATGCGCATGACTTCGCGCAGCGCCTTGCCGAGCTCCCGCCGTTCCAGATGGTCGGCGATGTCCTCACTCGAGGCCAGCGCCACCGCCAGACTGGGGCCCGCCGCTGGATCGCGCGCTGCGGCCAGCCGGCCATCGAAGCCACGGGCCAGGAAGCTCGCGGCGCGGCTCGCGATATTGACGTACTTGCCAATCAGGTCGCTGTTGACCCGCTGAATGAAGTCGTCGGGATTGAAATCGATGTCCTCGACCCGGCCGTTCAACTTGGCCGCGACGTAGTAGCGGAACCATTCCGGGTTGATGCCGAGTTCGAGGTAACGCAGCGGGTCGATGCCGGTACCGCGGCTCTTGCTCATCTTCTCACCGCTGACGGTGATCCAGCCGTGCACGTAGATCGCATCGGGTACCTTGCGGCCCGAGAACTTCAGCATGGCTGGCCAGAACAGCGTGTGGTGGTAGATGATGTCCTTGCCGATGAAGTGGATCTGCTCGACATCGTCAGCCGCGACGAAGTCGTTGTAACTGCGCGGTTCGCCGTTGGCCCTTGCCTTGCCGCTGTCGAAATACGCTGTCAGCGACGCCAGGTAACCGATCGGCGCATCCAGCCAGACATAGAAGAACTTGCCTGGCGCATCCGGGATCGCGATGCCGAAGTACGGCGCATCGCGCGAAATGTCCCAGTCGGCAAGTCCCTTGCCGTCGGGTCCCAGCCACTCCTGCGTTTTCGCGTACACCTCGGGTTGCAGGTGAGGCTCGCCGCGGCAATTGCTGCCTGCGGTCCAGGCGCGCAGGAACTCGACGCAGCGCGCGTCTGACAGACGGAAGAAGTGGTGCTCGGAGGTGCGTAGTTCAGGTCTTGCGCCGGTCAGCACCGAATGGGGATCGATCAGGTCGGTCGGCGCATAGGTCGAGCCGCAGACCTCGCAGCTGTCGCCGTACTGGTCCTTCGCGCCGCACTTCGGGCAGGTGCCCTTGATGTAGCGGTCGGGCAGGAACATGCCCTTCACCGGGTCGTAGAACTGCTCGATCGTGCGCGTCTCGATGAGGCCGGCCGCCTTCAGCGCGCGGTAGATCGACTGCGAGAGCTCGACGTTCTCGGGCGAGTCGGTCGAATGCCAGTGGTCGAAGCCGATGTGGAAGCCGTCGAGGTAGCCTGGCCGCGCGGCGCGCACGTCGGCGATGAACTGCTGCGGCGTCTTCCCGGCGCGCTCGGCAGCGATCATGATCGGCGCACCGTGCGCGTCCTCGGCACCGACGAAGTGAACCGCGTGGCCGCGCATCTTCTGGAAGCGCACCCAGATGTCGGCCTGGATGTACTCCATGATGTGGCCGACGTGCAGCGGGCCGTTGGCGTAAGGCAGGGCGGTCGTTACGAACAGGTTGCGGCGGTCCATGGCGTGATCATCCGATGTGCGAAGAGCCGCGACGACGCTCGCGGCGGGCTGTCAAAGCGACAGCGGGCACATTCGCTTGCGTGCGCAGCCGCTGACCGCGGTGGTCAGAAGGTCAGGCAGTGGCGGCCGGCGCATCGGGGAGTCGGGTCGGACGGGGATCGAAATGCATTCTAGCAATGGGGTCTCGGTCTGCTCTCATCGGCTAGACTGATCTGCTTGCCCGCATGGGCAGTCAGGACAGTCAGGACGCCTCATCATGGCCCTCAGCGTCGACCGCGTGAACCAGGTGCTCGCGGGCATCGTCGATCCGAATACCGGCAAGGACCTCGTCAGCTCGCGTTCCGCGCGCAACGTGCGCGTGGACGGCGACGACGTCAGCGTCGACGTCGAACTCGGGTATCCGGCTGCGAGCCAGATACAGCCGATGCGCCGCAGGGTGATCGACGCGCTGAAGGCCGCCGGCGCCTCAAACGTCAGCGCCAACGTCACGATGAAGATCGTCGCCCACGTGGTACAGCGCGGGCTCAAGGTGATGCCGAACGTCAAGAACATCATCGCTGTGGCTTCCGGCAAGGGCGGCGTCGGCAAGAGCACGGTGGCGGCCAACCTGGCCCTGGCGCTCGCCGCCGAGGGCGCACGTGTTGGCGTGCTCGATGCCGACATCTACGGACCGAGCCAGCCAACGATGCTGGGCGTGTCGGGCGCGCCGGAGAGCGTGGACGGACGCACGCTCGAACCGAAGGAAAACCACGGCGTGCAGGTGAGCTCGATCGGCCTGCTGGTCGATGCCGACCAGCCGATGGTGTGGCGCGGCCCGATGGTGACGCAGGCGCTGCAACAGCTGCTGGGCCAGACCAACTGGAAGGATCTCGACTACCTGGTGGTCGACATGCCGCCGGGCACCGGCGATATCCAGCTGACGCTCGCGCAGCAGGTGCCGGTGACGGGTGCCGTCATCGTCACGACGCCGCAGGATATTGCGCTGATCGATGCCGTGAAGGGTCTGAAGATGTTCGAGAAGGTCAGCATCCCGATCCTCGGCATCGTCGAGAACATGGCGTTGCACGTCTGCTCCCAGTGCGGCCATGCCGAGCACATCTTCGGCGCCGACGGCGGTCGCAAGATGGCCGAGCAGCACGGGGTCGAACTGCTTGGCAGCTTGCCGCTCGATATCCGCATCCGCGAACAGGCCGATTCCGGCCGGCCGACCGTTGTCGCCGAACCGGACAGCGCGATCACGAACACCTACAAGGAGATCGCACGCAAGGTGGCGGTGCGCATCGCTGACAAGGCCAAGGACATGTCGCTGAAGATGCCGACGATCAAGGTCACGAATACCTAGATTCCCAGTGGCGGGCACGTCGCCGCGTCTAGAGGCTGCATTCGCTGCGATCGATGAGCATGATGCGCGCGGATCGGCACAATCTGGCTCGGTTCGTTCAGGCCCAGGAAGGCGTGTACGAGACGGCGCTCGCCGAACTGCGACACGGGCGCAAAAGCTCGCACTGGATGTGGTTTGTCTTTCCACAGTTCTTCGGGCTCGGCTCCAGCGCGATGTCGCAGCGCTATGCGCTCAAGAGCGTTGCCGAAGCCCGCGCGTACCTGAGTGATCCGGTGCTTGGGCCGCGGCTGCGGGAGTGCTGCGGGGCGCTGCTCGGAGTGCAGGGACGGTCGGCGCGTGAAATTCTCGGGACTCCAGACGATATGAAGCTCAGGTCCTGCGCGACGCTGTTTGATCACGTCGCGCCCGGATCGGTGTTCGCTCAAATCCTCGACCGCTTTTACGAAGGTCAGCCGGACGCAAGCACGCGGCGTCTGATCGAAGTGTCCGAAAGCCGCTAAGCGAGCGTCATCCGGCAATTTGCGGCGTTGTGGGCCCGGGTCAGTCTGAACGACCCGCGATGCTCAAACGAACTGACCCCGCTGCTCAGTATCCGCCCGGCACGACGACGCCCCACGGTTGCTCGCCGACCTTTATCTGCTTTAGTTCCTTCTTCGCCGCGGTGTCGATCACGGACACTGTGTTGGAGCGACCGTTGGCGACGTACAGCTTGGCGCCGTCGGCGGTCAGGCCCATGTTCCACGGCCGGTTGCCGACCTTGATCGTCGCGGTCACCTTTTCGGTCGCGGTGTCGATCACCATCACCGTGCCGCCATCGCCGTTGGAGAAGTAGACCTCGCGTCCCGACGGGTGCACCTTGATGCCGTTGGAGCGCCCGCCCCCGGGAATCGTCGCGAGCACCTTGCGGTTGGCCACGTCGATTGAGTAAACCGTGTTGGCGACTTCGCAGGCGACGTAGGCACGAGTGCCATCGGGCGTGAAGCCGATTCCGCGCGGCCGTTTGCCGACGCGAATCGATCCGGCGAGCTGTCGCGTGGCGACGTCGATCACGTCGACGACCTGCGATTCTTCCGCGGACACATACACCCACTTGCCGTCGGGACTGAACACGGCATGCTCGGGGTTCTCACCTTCGACTTTCACCTTAAACGCGACCTTGCCGCTGGAGGTGTCGACGAAAAGCACCTGATGGTCTTCCTCGATCGCGACGGCGATCCACTTGCCGTCGGGTGAGCGGCCGACGCCTTCCGGAGATTCGCCGAGCTCAACGCTGCCGCTCTGGCTCCGGCTGGCCAGATCGATGATGCGCAGCGCATTGCTCTTCTGGTCGCTGACGTACAGGCGCTTGCCGTCGACGCTCGCCGCCATGCCGCGCGGTGTCTTGCCCGCCTTGATCGAGCCGACCGCCTCGTCAGTCGTGGTATCGATCACCGAGATCGTTCCGTCCTTCTCGTTCGACGCATAGGCGTATTGCGCCGAAGCTGCCAGCGGCAGCATCAATGCGATCATCGCGGCAAGCGGTCGATGCAGATTCATTTGGCTTCGTTCTCCTTGCGAGTTCTCTGCGCGGCGCGGCGCTTGCCCTCGGCGATCTGTTCGGGACTCATCTCTTTCACGATCTCACTGCGGTAGGCCAGACCATCCATCACGTTGTTGTCGCCTGCCGCGCTGAACCAGGCGTAGGCCTCGACAAGGTCGCGGTCGACGCCAATGCCGTCCCGGTACATGCGCCCCACGGACAACTGCGCGATGCCAACACCCGCAAGTGCCGCGGCCGTCAGCAGCCGGGCGGCCTCGCGCGCATCTTCGGGGACTCCGCGGCCAAGACGGTACATCGCGCCGAGTTCGGCCTGCGCCTGCGCCTGATTCTGGCGGGCCGCCGCACTGAGCCAACGGACGGCGGCGGCAGTGTCCTTGTCCATGCCCCACCCAAAGCGCGCCATCATGCCCATGCGGTACTGCGCTTCTGCGTCGCCGGCCGCAGCACGCGGCGCGTAGAGGCTGACGGCGGCCGTGTAGTCCTCGCGCTCGTAGGCGCTGCGTGCCGCGTCAACCTGCGCCAGCGCGATGCCGGCATAGGCCGCCAGCGCCAGCGTGCATGTCTTCAGGCCTTTTGCGATGATGCACGAGCCGATGAGCTACTCCTCTCCGAAATCTGCTAGCGCCGCGGCCGTAGGGGCCGCGATGGTTGCCGCATGGGTCATCGCGTGCAGTGCGGCGTCTGCTACCGAGCCCGACCCGGCCCGCCAGCAGGCGATGATCGAAGCCGGCCGGCGACTCTTCTTCGACGTCAAGCTGTCGGAGCCGCCCGGCACTGCATGCGCATCGTGCCACGATCCCGCGCGCGCCTTCACTGGAGACAACGGTTCGGGCTTGCCGGTTCCGCGCGGCAGTCGTGCCGGCATGCTGGGCACCCGCAATACACCGACGGCGATGTATCTCGCCACGAGTCCGGGCCCCGGCATGTCGGAAAAGGACGGCAAGATGGTGCCGAGTGGAGGCTTCTTCTGGGACGGGCGTGCCGCCACGCTGGCGGATCAGGCGCTCGGGCCGCTGTTCTCGGCGAACGAGATGAACAATCGCGACATGGCCGCACTCGTTGCCAAGGTGGCCGCGTCGGATGCGGCACCGCTGCTCAGGCAGGCCTACGGTGGCGAAGTCTTCGCGAGTACCGAGCGCGCCGGCAAGGCGATCACTGGCGTGCTGGTGGCGTTCGAGCAGAGCCCGACGCTGTCTCCGTTCACATCGAAGTTCGACGCCGCGCTGCGCGGTGCGGCGAAGTTGACCGAGCAGGAGGAGCGCGGCCGCACCCTGTTCATGATCGCGCAGAAAGGCAACTGCGCCTCGTGTCACACGGTTAACCCGGACAGCCGCGAGCCACGCGACTCGCTATTCACGGACTTCGGCTTCCACGCCCTCGGGGTGCCCCGCAATAAAGATATCGCGCGGCCCGACGTGATGGATCTCGGGCGTTGCGACACGCTGCCGGCCGATGCCGTGGACCGATCACGCTGGTGCGGATGGTTCAAGACGCCGACTTTGCGCAACATCGCGCTGACCGCGCCATACATGCACAACGGCCGCTTCGCGACGCTTCGGGAAGCCGTCGCGTTCTACGCCACGCGTGACACGAATCCGGAGCGCTGGTACCCAGGCGCAAAGTTCGACGACCTGCCCGAGTCGCTGCGCGGCAACGTCGATGTCGAAGCCCGTCCCTACCACCGCAAGCCGGGCCAGCGCCCTGCGCTGAATGACGAGGAGATCGATGACATCGTCGAGTTCCTGCGGACGCTGACGGACGGTTATGCCCCCTGACCAGGAGCCACTGCCGAGCGTGCCCGGCGCGGCAGCATGCGCGCGAATACTTCGTCGCGGTCGAACAGAAGGTGCTTCAGCGCCGCCGCGAGGTGCGCGGCGATCAGCGCGACGAGCAGCCAAGACACGCCGTAATGCAAGGTGCTCATCGCATCCTTGATCGCATCGTCCTTCCATCCCCAGCCTGGCAGCGCGAGGCCGAACCACTTGATCGGGTAGCCGGAGAATGTCGAGCCGATATAGCCGCTAATCGGCAGCACGAGCATGCAGACGTACATCAATCCATGTGCCCAGCGCGCCGCAGCGGCCTGCCACGCGGGCAGCGTCGCCGGCACCGGCGGTGGCGCATGCCGCAGTCGCCAGATCAGTCGGAAGGCGATCAGAAATGCCAGTGTCAGCCCGATAGACTTGTGCAGATTGAACCAGCCGGCGCGCACGCCGGCGGGCAGCTTAGGGATATCGAGCATCCACCAGCCGAGCGCGATCTCGGCGAGCATCGCGAGTGCAATCAGCCAGTGCAGAGTAATCGCGACCGTGTCGTATCGCTCGGGGGTCACGGTAGAGCGGATCGACCAAATCGGCATCGAAGCGCTGCGCATGTCGTTCGTCGAGACTCGAACCTGGGCCGGGCGGGCGGTTACTTTGCCCCGGCCGCGCGCAGCAGGTCCGCCGTCTGTGGGTGCTTTTCGGCCACGGCGAGTGAGAGCGCGGTTTCGCCGCGATTGTCGCGAGCGGCGACGTCGGCCCCGCGTTCGAGCAGCAGCTTGACGCTGTCGTCCTTCCCATAGGCCGCCGCCCACATCAGTGCGGTTGCGTCGTTGGCGTAGCGGTCGTTTACGCCAACGCCGGCAGAGAGCAGTGCGGCGACGCATTCGGCACTGCCGTTGCCGGCCGCGTAGACCATCGCCGTCTTTTCCGTGCGGTCGATCGGGTCCAGCGTGGCTCTCGCGGCGAGCAACATGCGGGCGATCTCCGCATGGCCGCCGTAGACCGCGCTCATCAGCGGCGTTACGCGCGCGAGGTTGGCGAGATTGACGTCGGCGCCGCGGTCGAGCAGCAGGCGCACCAGTTCAACGTTGCCGTTGCGCGCCGCCGTGTTCAGCGGAGTGTCGCCGAGCCGGTTGCGTGAAT